>JAFTTQ010000077.1 GCA_017466665.1 Oscillospiraceae bacterium | reverse complement strand
CTCCTTCACATCGGAAAGCTTGTTCCCGGGTTCGCTAGCAGGTTGTGGTCGATCTTCAAACGGAAAGTACGAACAATGGAGAAATTATGGTGGATCATCAGGTCGTAGACCTTCTTGACCGAGCCAGCGGTAGAGTTTTCAATGGGTAAAATGCCATACTGGCACAGTCCCTTATCGATGGCGTTAAAAATCCCTTCAAAATTCTTAAAATACATAATAAAGGGGGATTTAAACATCTTTTCGCAGGCAATTTGTGCGTAAGCCCCTTCTACACCCTGACAGGCAACCATAGGATTCTGAGGAAACAGCTTGGGTGTGTTTTCAATAGAATCCACAATCGTATCGTGCAGGGGGGTGGAAAGGATGTTGCGCTTATTCTGGTAACTGCGGCTCAGCTCAAATATCATAGAATATAAAACACGGGTATAATTGTCCATTTCCTCGCCGGCCTGCTTGGCAACATTCTGCAGCTTCTCCCGCTCTCTGGAAGGGACGTAAATGGGTAGCTTGTTTTCTTTTTTGTAGTCAGCGATTTGGGCGGATAAATTCATCCGCTCCACAAACAGCTTTACAAGCTGGTCGTCTACCTTGTCGATCTCATTTCTCAGTTCGTTGATTTCCATAGTAATTCACTCCTAAATTATTCCTCAAGTAAAGCGTCAAAAATAGCAATGGCAGCAGCGGCCTCAACCACCGGCACGGCTCTGGGGACGATGCAAGGATCGTGACGGCCATGGATCTGCAAGGACTTATTCTCCATTGCTGTCAGGCTGATCGATCCCTGTTCCTTCAAAATAGAAGGTGTGGGCTTGATCGCTGCCTGGAAAACCAAGGGCATTCCGGTTGTAATGCCGCCTAAAATGCCACCTGCATGATTGGTTTTTGTAACGATCTTACCGTCCTGAACCGCATATTCATCGTTGTTTTCACTGCCACGCAGGAAGCTCCCGGAAAAACCGGAGCCAAAATCGATCCCCTTAACAGCAGGAATCCCGTAAACAGCCTGCGCGATCTTGCCCTCCATCCCGCCAAAGAGCGGGCCGCCAAGACCGGCAGGTAAGCCTGTTGCAATACATTCAATAATACCGCCTACACTGTCACCATCTTTTTTAGCGATGGCGATTGCCTCTTTCATTTTTTTGCCTGCCTCAGGATTTAAAACGGGAAAATCAGATGAAATCAGGCTAAAATCAGGATCAATCCAATCCAAAAACAGCGGATCATCCCCAATTCCGGCAATGGAAACAATGTGGGCAGCAATTTGGATGCCACGCTGTGCCAGCCATTGCTTGCACAGTCCTCCGGCAATACATAAAGCGGCTGTAAGCCTGCCGGAAAAATGTCCGCCACCGGCTATATCCTGGTAACCGCCGTATTTGATCTGCGCGGTGTAGTCCGCGTGACCGGGACGGGGACAGTCTTTTAAATTGCTGTAATCCCCGGAACGGGTATTTTGATTGTAAATCACAGCGGCAATGGGTGCGCCGCAGGTAAAACCGTCCAATACACCTGATAAAAATTCGGGCTTGTCCTCCTCCTTGCGGGGGGTGTCGTATTCATGCTGTCCCGGTGCCCGGCGGTTCAGAAAGCTTTGCAGAGCTTCTAAATCGACAGGAAGTCCTGCCGGAATGCCATCAAGCGTCATACCAATGGCTTTTCCGTGGGATTGCCCAAAAATAGATAGCTTTAAGTGGTTACCGTATGTACTGCTCATAATAGCCTCCAAGCCTTGTAAATTCAGACCAAAATTGGGGATAGGATTTGCTGACGCACTGGGCGTTTAAAATAGAAACCGGCCCATCCGCTACGGTAGAAGCAATGGCGGCTGACATGGCAATACGGTGATCGTTTTTAGAATCTATGATGCACCCTTTAAATCGGGCAGGAAACACAGTCATAGAATCTTCGGAAACCTGAACCTGCGCACCAAAATTTGTGAGCATTTCCGCCACAGCCTGAACCCGGTCAGATTCCTTTAACCGCAAACGGGCTATATTTTCAAACACAGCACCGTTTTGGGCACCGGCTGTTACCGCCAGAATGGGGATAAGGTCGGGAATATCCTTTCCGCAAACGGTGATATTTTGGGAAAGTGATTTTGTAAGCTGTGCAGCAGCCCGGTCACCTTGCCGGGAATCACTGGATAGCCCTGAGACTTCAACATCATTCCCAAGCGCCTTTGCCGCAAGGAAAAACGCCCCATTGCTCCAATCGCCCTCCACGACGATCTCACCGGGGGAACGCAGCTTGTTATTTCCAACAAATTGGCTGCCGTTAAACGATAAACCGAACATCGCCAAAACCTGCTCAGTCATATCGATGTATGGCTTTGATTCGATATTACCTGTAACGTAAAGTGTGCTATTCCCACACATCAGCGCAAGAGCAAACATTAGTCCCGTGATAAACTGGCTGGATACGCCGCCATCGATGGTGAAAATACCGCTGTGAAGCTTTCCTTGGCACAATATGGTGTTTTCTGTCGGTCTTGAAAGCTGACACCCCATCCGTTCCAATTCCTCCCATAGAGGGGACAGGGGACGTGAAGGAAGTCTGCCGGACATCTGGAAGGTGGTGTCCACCCCAAGCGCGGCGCAAATCGGCAACATAAACCGAAGTGTTGATCCGCTTTCCCGGCAGTCAAGGGTTGCTTTTTTCGGTAGTGACTGAATAGGGAATATATCATATCCGTTACTTGTTCGTACAATATGAGCCCCCAAGGCTCTCAGACAATCCGCAGTTGCCTCAATATCCTGATTGGTTGCTGGGCAGATCATTTTTGTTGGGTTTTCTGCAAAGGCGGCACAGATCAGGATACGATGTGCCTGAGATTTTGAGGGGATTGCCTGAACGATGCCCTGTAATTTACGGGGATAAATGGTAATATCCATTTTATAAGCCTGCCTTAATAAAGGATTTCACATCATTTGTAGAGGTTTTTTGAATAGCACAGCGGCCAATTTCCAGTGGAACGATCAAATTGACAGTACCCCCGGAACGTTTTTTATCTGATAGGGCGCTGATATATAACGCTTCCGCGGAATAATTTGTTGTTTTCGGAAGTTTGAACAGGTCAAGAACCTTGCATATCCGAAGATAAATAGAGCTATCACACAGACCGTATGCACCGGCTGCCTTGGAAACAACAGCCATACCGATGGCGACTGCTTTTCCATGGGAGATCATAAAATCACTTTGCTTTTCGATTCCGTGACCGATGGTATGGCCAAGATTCAGCATTTGCCGGGCGCCGGTGTCAAATTCATCCTCCTTGACCACATTACGTTTTAGCTCCACACAACGGGCGATCACCGATTCCCGGTCAAACTCAAGCCCGTTATCGGCTAAATGCGCAAATAGTGCTGCGTCGTAGAGAACACCGTATTTGATCACCTCTGCACAGCCATCAGAGAACACCTCCTGCGGAAGCTGATCCAGTGTGCTCAGGTCGCATAAAACCAGGCTTGGCTGATAAAAGGCTCCGGCAAGGTTTTTACCGGCAGGAAGATCAATAGCAGTCTTTCCGCCAACAGAGGAATCCACCATAGCCAGCAGGGTAGTGGGGATTTGCACATAAGATACGCCCCGCAGAAAGGTTGCCGCCGCAAACCCGGTAATATCGCCAACTACACCGCCCCCAAGGGCAATCAAAAGATCAGAGCGTGTTATTTCGTTTTCCGCTAAAAAGTTTAGAATTTCCAAGTAGGTTTTTCCGTTTTTACTGGATTCTCCGGCAGTAAATACAAAAGAAATTACGGAAAATCCCGATTCTAACAGACTGCTTTCCAAGTTTTTACCAAAAAGTGGATAAACATTGCTGTCGCTGATGATGGCAGCCTTGCAGACGGGATGAATTTTTTGGATATATGTGCCTGCCTGCGGAATCAGTTGCTGGCCGATATGTACTTGGTATGATCTTGAAGCATCCACACAGATGGTTTTCATCCGTCAACCTCTTCCTTTCGTTTGCGTCCTTCATCCAAAAGCTGGATCAGATAATCCGAATCCTCTGTTTCCAGTGCAGTCTTGTACTGCTGTAAATTGTCGATATACAAGGAAAGCTCTTTTAAAATATTCTCTTTATTGGATAGAAATAATTCCGCCCACATTTGAGGATTCAGCCAGGCTACCCGGGTCAGATCCTTATAGCTGCCTGCAGAAAATCCTTTATGGGCTTGCGCTGTTGGGGATTTAATGTAGGCATTGCTGACGATATGAGGCATTTGGGATGTAAATGCGATCATTTCATCGTGGAGCAGTGCTGTGGTAACAGAAAAAGAACCAAATCCACAGGGGAGAAGGGCATCCTTTGCTCTTTGCAACAGTATAGGGTCATCAAATCTTGGCGGAACCAAAACCATAGGAGCCCCTTGAAATAAATTGGATCGGCTGTATTTAAAGCCGGAATAATGGGAGCCCGCCATAGGGTGACCGCCGATAAATGTAAATCCATACTGATCTGCCAAAGAAAAACCAACTTCACAGATCTGTTTTTTAATACCGCAGCAGTCTATCACAAGCGCGTTTTTATGGATATAGGGGACATTTTCCTGGAGCCATTGGGAAGAAGCTCCTGCATAAACCGCCAGCAGGATCAGCTGGCATTGAGAAACGGTTTTTTCGTTCAGCCGACCGTGAACGATACCGGCAAGCTCGGCAAAGGAGACCATCTGCTCATCCCGGTCAGACACCAAAACGGTATGCCCCGCCTTGGAATAGGCTCTTGCCAGAGAGCCGCCAATCAGACCAATACCCAATATTCCGACTTTCATCGGATCGCCTCCCGAATTTTCTGAACCTTTTTGTTTACCTGGTCAAACTGCTCAGGTGTTAATGACTGCGCGCCGTCACAGAGCGCCCTGGAGGGATTGTTGTGAACCTCAATCATAATACCGTCCGCATCCGCCGCTGCGGCTGCAGCAGCCATAGAGGGCACCAGGGATGCCTTGCCGGTAGCATGACTGGGATCAATGACGACAGGCAGATGGGTCAGCTCGTGGAGCACAGGAATCGCGGAAAGATCCAGGGTGTTGCGGGTGTAGTGCTCATAGGTTCGGATGCCACGCTCACATAGAATAATATTTTCATTACCCTCGCTCATAATGTATTCCGCGCTCATCAAAAGCTCCTGGAGGGTGTTGGCGAGGCCGCGCTTTAACAAAATAGGCTTATGAGTCTTACCCAACTCCTGCAGAAGGTCAAAGTTCTGCATATTCCGGGCACCAACCTGAATAATATCTACATCCTCAAACAGATCCAAAGAGCGTGTGGTCATGATCTCGGTTATGATAGGCAGTCCAGTGGCTTGTTTTGCCTCCAAAAGCATCCGAATGCCCTCACCCTTAAGACCCTGGAATGCATAAGGAGAGGTGCGGGGTTTGAACGCGCCGCCACGAAGAATATCCGCACCAGCTGCCTTTACCGCCTGCGCGACCTCTATGATCTGTTCCTCACTTTCCACAGAGCAGGGGCCTGCGATCATTGCGAAGTGTCCGCCACCGATCTTAACATCTCCAATAGACACGACCGTATCGTCCGGGTGAAACTTGCGGTTTGCCTGTTTAAAGGGTTCCGATACACGCTTGACGCTTTCTACGATTTCTAAGCTGTTCAGCAGTTCCATGTCCACTCTTGTGGTATCACCGATCAACCCCAAAACCGTGAATTCATCACCGTCGGAAATATGCACATCCAAATTCATATGCTTCAGCCAATCGATCAGATGGGCTTTTTGTTCCGGTGTGGTTTCTCTTTTTAATATTGCGATCATAAAATCATCTCCTAAAAATAAATGCCGCACAGATTGGAATCTGTGCGGCAGGCTTGCATAAACTCAATAACCTAAGAAAATTCTTTGCAGCACAAATTGCTATTACTTTCTACGGGTAAAAAAGTAATAGTTGCAAAAGTAAAACTGTGCAGCAAAAGCAGAAATACCCATTGCATTTCCTCCAAAGAATTTCTTGTGTACCAGTATAGCACTGTATTTTTTTGATTGCAAGATGTATTTTCAAATTTTTTGCAAAAAAATCAGGAAACTGCGAAGTCTGTTTCAAAAACCGTCATATTATTAAAATAAAGCGTAATATGATAACAGCCGGGGGTGCTTGGGGTAGAAGGCAGATTCAGGGTGTAATAGTTCTGCACCCATATTTGATCCCAGGCAACCGTTGTGGCAGAAATATCCACCAGCTCACCGACTTCATTTTTGATGACCAAAGTAACATCCAGGTCCTGATCCGCTTTTTCATATTTGGTTTTTAAGAAAACCACAAGACCGGCTTTCTCATTTGTGTCGAATTCCAGCGTGTAAACAGCATCCTTTTGACTCCAGTTTCCAGAGGCAGGCCGTTTGCAAAGGTCAATTTGCAGGTCATCCTGATCGATGTCCCGGTTGTTGACCGAGAGTGTAAAGCTTTCCTCTGCTGCGGGAACCATACAGGTCTGTTCCTGACAAAATGTGGTGACAGCTTGATCTGCTGCGGCAACAGTAAAGGTGTATTTACAGCCGGGAGCCACAGGGGCAATCAGTGCCTTATTAATTGTCGTGCTGTATTCGAAATAAGTTTCAGAATCGTCTACCATATAGGAAACGATCCAGCCGCCCTGGGGAGCTGTGGCAGCATCCCATTTCAGCTCTATCGCGCCCGCCGAGGATAGCTCAGCGGAAAAGTTTTCGATCGTAATGGAATTTTCCGCAACGATCTGAGTCTGCTTAGCGGTTTGGCCCTGTGCCCATACTTCAACTGTGAAGCCCTCACTGCTGTTTAAACCGCGAAAAGTAGCTGTGGTATTCTTGATATTGACAGTCTGATCGTAGTTTTCGTTATAACAGCGGGCAAACCAGCTTTCTACCGCAACGGATTCCGGTGCAGACCACTGGGCAGTCAGCGAACCGTTAAAGCAGCTAATGATTTTAAGATCCTTAGCCCGTATCAGCTCAGAAGCGGTAAAGGTAATCTCAAGAGGATCTTTGATCATCAAATTTTTTTCAGGCTCTAAAATGCCGGTATATTTCTGATTGTCCTTAAGTCCTTTCAGTGTAAAGCTGTGCCCGGTAACAGCCTCTGTCACCGGCTGCTGCCCCTGGGCGCTGTAAGTAAAGCTCCAGCGCTCAGAGTCAGGCCCATTGACAGCAAATGTAATTTTCACTGTACCGGGAGTTTCTCCGATCTCTACATCATATTGAACGATGGTAGTTTCAGCAGGGGTAGCATATTCAGCCTGGGTATTTCCAGTCAATATGTGCAGGCCGGAAATATTTACGGTAATGGTATATTTGCTGCTGGCGCTCAGACCGGTAAATTCTGCCTTGCCATTGGAAACAGGAACAGTAATGACCACCTGAGTCTGCGTGTTTATGCAGGAAACTGTAAGCAGCGAATCATCGGCATTGGAGCTTACAGTAACTGTCAGATCATCGCCGTTGCCTGTAACCTGAAGCTGATCCACAGATTTGGCGACATAAAGGGTATAAAACAGTATGCCACCGCCCAACAGCAACAGCAGCAGCGCAATGATAACTGTATTGCGTATCCAATGGGATGGGCGTTTGGGTTCTTCTTCGGTAAAATACTCGTCATCCGTGTACTCGTAATTTTTCATAGTTGTATCTTCCTCTGTTTGGTCAGCGGGAATTTCATCCTTTCCTTCCTCAGAAATTTCCTGGGAAATATCCGGGAGGGTAACCGTTTCCGGATCGGGTGCAACAACGGGGTCGGGAACTTCCATCTCCGCAAGGGCATCTGCTTGTGAAAGAATGATGCTTATTTCCTCTGACAGATCCTCATATTCCAATGTGACAGCCTTGTCTTCAGGGGCAGTGTCCCCGATATCTGGGGATTCATCTGAAACATTGTTCGGCATTTCCGCATCCTGCAAAACGTTTTCTTCACCACTGTCATCTTTGGCAGCTTCTTTGTCCGGGGAAACCGCAGGCAGCAACAGGTCTTCTAATGCGTTTTCCTGAGGTTCGTCCGATATTTCCCCATCTTCATCGGATTCTTCAATGGCATCGATAATACCGATCATTTCATCTATGGAAATATTTTCATAGTTGGAATTATCGGAAAAAATAATCACTTCTGATTCAGGCACCGGTTCCGCAGCAGGCTCTGTCTCAAATTCAGGTTCTATCTCCAATTCAGGCTCAGGCTCAGGCTCCGGTTCAGCAGCGGGGGGGATGATGGGAATGTCATTTGCTCCGTTTTTCTGCATATAACCAACCAGCATCTGACCCATTTGTGCCGGATCCTGCCAGCGATCCTTTTCGTCAATGCTGCATGCTTTCATAATAATTTCCGAAAGCTCCTGGTCGGCATAGGCAGGGGCAGGGAAGGGGACAGTCCGATCCTCAGGAAGAACGCCATCATTGTAGATTCCGTAAAGAATCATGCCCAGCGCATAAACATCTATGGTTTCATTTAATGCAGCAAAGGGGTCTGTGACCTCAGGCGCAGTGTAATTACCAATATAATGCTGAGGCAGTGCAGCGTATTTTAGTGCATTCAATGGAATCAGACCAAGATCGGAAATCCTGTATTCTCCATTGTCATTGATAAATATGTTGCTGGGCTTTAAATTTACAAAAATGAATCCGCTCCTACGGCAGGCAGTCAGTGACGAGCAAATATCAAGGCCTAAATTTATAGCATCCAGTTGGGACAGGGGATGCTTGGATGTATAACGATCCAATGCCAGCCGATATTCACTTAAAATATAGATCTCGTATCCTACGGAATCCTCCATCTCTACCACCTGGCAGCCGGAAAAGGGTAGGAATCCCTCCTGACGGGATAAGCCCTGGAGCACCGCGATCTCGTCGGTCAGCTCCTTCGCGCGTTGCTGAAAATATTTTTTTGCCGCCTCCTGGTTTTCCAATGCGCCTGTAAGCAAAAGGGCTTCCAGTTGGGTGGCAGAGGAAGGAACAGAAATGATTTTCAGTATATATTTTCTGTTTGTCACTGTATGCATCGCCGGATAGCATCGAATACCGTAGTGATCGGAGATGGCGTCACCGACCATAATACTGTCGAGCAGCGGCGTTATCAGTTTTGGTTCGGGCATAGAATTCGCCTCCTTCTGTATACAGTATCTATGATAAAATAAAATTTCCAAAAAAGCAACAAGTTTGTTATTGTTTTATTTCCCGTTTCGTGATATACTGTTTTCATGTAAATCAGTGCCTGAATAGGAGGTAAATTATGAGTAAAGTCATTTGTGATATTTGCGGCACTTCCTACCCGGATACCGCAACGCAATGTCCTATTTGCGGCTGTGTTCGGCCTGCTGAAACCGTAGTAGTGGAGGATCCGGCTCAGGAAAGCAGCACATATACATATGTAAAGGGCGGTCGTTTTTCAAAATCTAATGTTCGTAAGCGGAATCAAACTGCCGCTGCTTCTGCAGTAAGTGCCCCAAAAAGCAATTCGGATCCGGAGAATTCCGAGCAAAGCAAGGCTCCGGCAAACAATAAGCGGTTAGGTCTTATCATAGTTTTGATCTGCCTGCTTCTGATCGTTGTCAGTATGTTTGTTTATATTGGCATTACCATTGCCAACAGCCAAAAGGATCCATCTCAGAACGGTGGCAATGTTTCCACGGATATTCCGTGCACCGGGCTGACATTATCATCCCTTGATGTAACACTTACAAAGGCCGGCGAGGTCTACAAGCTGGAAGTGACCGCTGCACCTGCTGATACAACGGATAAGCTTAGCTTTTCGGAAAATTCCGGCGGAAAGGTTGTCACGGTAGATCAAAACGGCAATGTGACCTGCGTCGGTGACGGTAAAGCGGTGATCACTGTGATCTGCGGTGAGCAGAAAAAGGAATGCCGTGTAACCTGTACGATTGAAGAAGGTGTTGATCCTCAGGAAACAGATCCTGAAATCAGTGTGCGGTTTTTCAGCTATCAGGTGGAGCTTACCTTTGAAAAAGAACGCTTTACACTGTATGCCACCGGTGATGTTTCCGCTTCTGAGCTGACTTGGGTAAGCGAAAATACTGCTGTGGCTACCGTAGATAACAGCGGTATCGTCTATGCGGTCAGCAACGGTGAAACCGATATCCACGCAAAGTATAACGATAAGATCATTGCGACCTGCCATGTGAAATGTGAGTTCAAGGATCTGGAAGTGGATAACACCCAAGAGGGCGGCGAAAACGCTGAAAATTACACTTTTTGCGCCATCATCGGCAGCTATTCCAATCCTCTGGGTCAGGAGTGGGATGGCTATTATGGTGTAACGCTTGGTGTGGGTGAAAAATTCCAGTTTGGATTGGTCAATAATGAAGACAGCTCAAAGATCATTTATCTGGAATGGGAACGGGTAGATCCCGATGATCCCGATAAGTCTGTTTCTGCATCTGAGGATAAGCTTTGGATCACTCGGACAGAAAAGGGCAGCAGTCCCTACTGTCAATTCAAAGCTACATATAACGGAACAGATTATTATCTGCGAATCCACTAAAAAAGCATCCACCGGCTGAAAATGCCGGTGGATGTACTTTATTCACCATCGATCATCGGTCTACTTCTGCGGAAAAGCATGGTGATGCACCACAGTCCTGCCAAGCCAACAACTGCATAAATGATGCGGCTGACGATAGCATCCTGTCCACCAAAGATCCAGGCAACAAGGTCAAACTGGAAAAGTCCGATCAATCCCCAGTTTATGGAGCCGATGATGGAAATGAGTAACGCGATAGTATCCATAAATATTACCTCCGTTTTGGTTGGTTGGATAATTCTATCATCCCCGAATTTTAAAAATCTATACCAAATGGCTGTTGCAAACTTTGTAATGTTTTTGTATAATTGTTTTAAACATAAAAAACGAGGTATGTTTATGGTAACTTTATTTGAAGGCGCATTTGCCAAATTGAATCTGACACTGGATGTTTTGGGTAAGCGCGAAGACGGCTATCACGATATTAAAAGCATTATGCAGGCAGTTTCCATCCGCGACGATATTGAAATAGATATAGGAACCGGCTTGCCATGGTCACTTAGCTGTGATAAGGAAGACGTTCCCACGGATCAGCGTAATTTGGCTTGGAAAGCGGCTGAGGTGTTTTGTGACGCAACCGGCAAAGATCCTGACGGATTAGCCATTCGCATTACAAAGCGGATCCCAATGGAGGCTGGCCTGGCAGGCGGGAGTGCGGATGCCGCTGCGGTTTTGCGGGCTTTGAATAAGCATTATGATTCGCCCTTATCGATCCTTGCTTTGGCGGAGCTTGGTGCCCGGGTCGGCAGCGATGTTCCTTTCTGTGTTCTCTGCGGTACCGCAATGGCTGAGGGCAGGGGAGAACGTCTTCGGAAATTACCGGATATGCCGGATTGCTTTTTTGTTGTGTGTAAGCCGGAGTTTTCCTCCTCCACGCCGGAGCTTTACCGCCAAATCGATGAATCGGTGATCGGTAAGCGTCCTGACCATCAGGCAGTGGAAAGTGCACTGATTGCCGGTGATTTGGGAAAGATTGCGGAAAATCTTTGCAACGTATTTGACCCGCTGGTAACGAAGGATCATTTGGAGATCAACTATATCAAATCCATCTATAATAGCTACGGATCTGTTGGGCAGCAGATGACCGGTTCCGGATCGGCAGTATTTGCTATTGTGGAAAGCTTTGAGTATGCCGCTGTGATCTGTAATATGCTCAAAGATAATTACCCTCAGGTTTATATTTGTAAGCCTGTGTGATACGATGCCTGTACCTGACTGCGGTACAGGCATTTTTGCAATTATGTAATCAGGAATGAGGAAACCGTATGCTGAAAATCTTGCTTGGAACTGACTGGAAGGTCAACAAAGATACTGTACTGCAAATGGTGGCAAGGGATGTCGCTGGGGAAAAAGGCGGCAGGATCCTGATGGTGCCCGAGCTTGTGAGCCACCAGACAGAACGGGAGCTTTGTGGGTATGCCGGTGATACAGCCAGCCGCTTTGCCGAGGTTCTGTCATTTACACGCCTTGCCAAGCGTGTTGCGCAGGAAACCGGCAGAAAAATGATGGACTGTCTGGATAACGGCGGCCGTGTTGTGGCAATGGCAGCAGCGACAAGGCAGCTTCACAGCAAGCTGAAAGCCTATGCCGCTGTGGAAACAAAGCCGGAATTTCTAATGGGTCTATTAGACGCGGTGGATGAATTTAAACGATGCTGTATCCTGCCCGGCGACCTGCTGGAAGCATCCCGCCAAACGGAAGGGAGTTTAGCTCAAAAGCTGGAAGAATTGTCCCTGATACTGGAAAGCTATAACAGCATCTGTGCCCGGGGAAAACGTGACCCCAGAGATCAGATGGCTTGGCTTTTGGAGCTTTTAGAGGATTGTGATTTTGCCCAAAGCCATATTTTTTATTTTGATGCCTTTCCCGATTTCTCCCGGCAGCATATGGATATCTTATGCCATCTGATCCAGAATTCGCCTCAGGTCATTGTCAGCCTTAACTGTGACCGGCCGGGATCCGATGCCCTGGCATTTGAAAAAGCAGGTGAAACAGCCCGTGATCTGATCGCGTTTGCGCACCGTAACGGTATAGCCTATGAAATTCAAAATCTTTCAGTATCAAATGAAAATTTGCAGACCCTCTCCAATAGCTTGCTGCAAGGCACGATCTTAGATGGTTCCTGTGCCAATTTTTTGAAGGTTTATAAAGCAGAATCCCCTTATTCTGAATGCAAAGCTGTATGCGAAAAGATCATTGAACTTGTTCAAAACGGCTGTCGGTACAGAGATATCAGTGTTGTCTGCGCAGATCTGCAAAGCTATAAAAACACACTGCAAACCATGCTTACAAGAGCCCATATTCCGTTTTACCTTTCCGGCACAGAGGATATTTTGGATAAAACGGTTATCCATACAGTTTTAACTGCCATTGATGCAGCCCTAGGCGGCTTTGATCAAAAGGATGTTCTGCGTTATTTGAAATCCACGCTTTCTCCTTTGGATATTGAGCAGTGTGATAAGCTCGAAAATTACGCCATATTATGGTCGATCGACGGGAACCGGTGGCTTGATCCCTGGGAAAATCATCCCAAGGGGATGGCTGAGCCTTGGACACAGTGGGATCAGGATGCCCTGGCATCTCTCAACCGCTGGAAGGAACAGGCAATACAGCCACTTGCAAGGCTTCGTGAGGGCTTTAAAAAAGGCGTAGGTGTTCAGCAGCAGGTATCCGCACTGTATGACTTTTTGACCGATATACAGCTCAGCAGCCGTTTGCAGAAGCTTGCAAAGCAGATGGATGAGCAGGGGGATAACCGCAATGCCCAGATCCTGAATCAGCTATGGGATATACTGATCACAGCGCTGGAACAGGTTTACGATGTTTTGGCAGAGGTCACCTGGGATGCCGATACCTTTACAAAACTGTTAAAGCTGCTTTTAAGCCAGTATGATGTGGGTACCATTCCATCGTTGCTGGATTCTGTTACGGTTGGCTCTATCAGTGCGATGCGGTGTCAAAAAAGTAAGCATCTGTTCGTTTTGGGCGCATCCGAGGGCGCATTTCCTGCCTATGGCACATCTGCCGGCGTTTTGAACGATCAGGAACGGGCGTTGCTGCTAAAGCTTGGTATCCCCTTGAATCCCGGCGCAATCGACGGCCTGCAAACACAGTTTTCTGAGATTCAGGAGGTTTTCTGCGGTGCAACAGATTCGATCTCTGTTTTTTGTTCAGACGGTCAGCCCTCTTTTATTTTTAATCGGCTCAAACGGATGGCAGGCGGTGAAGAAACCGTTTCTTCCCGTTATGGCGCAGCCCTGACAGACAGTTGGGAGGCTGCGGAACTGCTATATACTGCCAAGGATATGGAATCCGCGGAAGCCATGTCTTTGGAAAAGGAATATTGCCAAATTGATCGTAGCTGCGGTCATACATTAGGCTTTGTTGCGGAAGATACGGTAAAACGGCTTTACGGGGAATCCCTGCATCTTTCCGCTTCACAGATCGACCGTCTTGCGGAATGCCGCCTGTCATATTTTTTGAAATACGGACTAAGGGCAACTGAGAGAAAGTCTGCAAAGATCGATCCCGCGGAATTTGGCACCTATGTACACGCAGTGTTGGAGGATTGTGGTAAAGCGGTTGTGGAATTGGGAGGATTCCACAATGTTTCTCTGGAAAAAACACTGGAGATCGCGTCAGAACTTTCCGCAAAATACTTTGCAGAAAACTTTTCCCAGATCAGTAATGAGCGTATCAGCTATCATTTCCAGAAAAACACCCGGGAAGTTCAGCACATTGTAAGGGAATTGTGGCGTGAGTTACAGCAATCTCAATTTCAGCCTGTTGATTTTGAGCTGCAATTCGGCGGTGAAGGGAAAATGCCTTCCATTGCCATCGCCGGGCAGAAAATGGGCGCAGAGCTTGGCGGTTTTGTTGACCGGGTGGATTGCTGGCAGTGTAACGGCAAGCCATATATTCGGGTAGTGGACTACAAAACCGGAAAAAAGGACTTTGATTACTGCGATGTTGCCAACGGAATCGGCCTGCAGATGCTGCTGTATCTTTATGCACTGGAGGATGGGGGAGAGGCGCTGTTTGGGGATCAGCCTATTGTTGCCGGCGTTCAGTATTTCCCTGCCAGAGTTCCCCTTGTTGCCGCGGAAGGCTCTATGACCGATGAGGAAGCGGACGATGCCCATATCAAGGAATTTAAGCGTAAGGGTCTTATCCTTTCCGATGAAAATGTTTTACAAGCCATGGAGCCCGGTGACGATCCCAAACGTCTTTCTGTAAAACGGACAAAGGACGGTGCCGTTTCCGGGGATATTGCCACAAGCCATCAATTTGTTCAGCTCAAAAAGTATATCTATAAAATCTTGCGGGGTATTGTGGATGATATCGCATCCGGCAATGTAACGCCCAATCCCTATACCCGCGGCGCAAGTCACAGTGCCTGTAAATTCTGTCCCTACGGCACTGTTTGCCACGCCGCAGATGTAGAGGGCAGGAGAAACTTTAAGAAGATCAGTTCCGATGAATTTTGGAAGCAAATTGAGAAGGAGGTGCAGTAATATGGCGGAACAACTGACTGCTCAGCAACGGCAGGCTGTTGAAAACAGGGGAGGTAAGCTGTTGGTTTCCGCGGCTGCTGGCTCCGGTAAAACAAAGGTTCTTGTGGACAGGCTTCTTCTGTATTTGACCCAAAGTAACGGTTCGGTCAATATTGACGATTTTCTTATTATCACCTACACAAAAGCCGCCGCAGCGGAGCTTCGGGCAAAGATCGCCGCTAAGATGAATGAGCGCTTGGCGGAGGATCCCGGAAATAAGCATTTGCAGCGTCAGCTTCAGCGGCTGTACTTAACAAAAATTTCCACCGTTCACGCCTTTTGCGCAGATATTTTACGGGAGCATGCCTACCGGCTGGACATTCCGGGAGATTTTCGTGTTGCGGAGGAGCGGGAATGTCAGCTACTGCAATTACAGGCGCTGGACAAGCTGTTGGATCAGGCATTTACGGAGGCGGACGGAGATTTTCTCACCTTTATCGATTCTCAGGAATTGGGTCGGGATGACCGCACCATTCCAAAGATCATCCTGCAGGTCTATAATGCCTCCCGTTGCCATATTGACCCAGACAAATGGCTGGATAAGTGTATTGCTGATAATGATGTTTCTTCTTATTCCGATGTATCCCAAACCGTATGGGGAAAGTACTTGATCGATGATCTTCATAATTATCTGAATCTGCAAATCGATGCTATCGATCGCTGCAGAAAATTGGCGGATGCTAACGGCACCATGCCCAAATCTGCCCAACTTTTGCAGGAGACCCTTGCCCAGCTTGAGATATTAAATCGCTGCCGCACCTGGGACGAGATCGTCAGCAATAAAAATATTCAATTCGGCAGATTGACCTTTACAAAAAATGTGACGGATGAAACCCTAAAGGAGCGGATCAAAACGATTCGTTCAGCCTGTAAGGCAGGGGTGGAGAAGAAACTAAAACCCTTTGTGGATCTGAGCTATCAGGTATTGGAAGATCAGCAAAGCTGTGCCGCTGCCACCATGGGGCTGGTAAATCTGGTAAAACGGTTTGCAAAAGAATATGATACACAAAAAAAATCCCGCAGGATCCTGGACTTTTCTGATTTGGAGCATAAAACATTAGATCTTTTGGTAGGAAAAGGCCGTCAGGGAGCAACAGCACTTGCCCATGAGATCGGGCAGCGCTTTTGTGAAATCATGGTAGACGAGTATCAGGACTCCAATGCTGTGCAGGACCGTATTTTCTCCGCACTGACAGAGAAAAAGCAGAACTGCTTTATGGTTGGCGATGTCAAGCAGTCCATCTACCAGTTCCGATTGGCTGATCCCGGTATTTTCCTTGAGAAGTACCATCAGTATGTACCTGCTGAAGCTGCAAAGCCCGGAGAAGGCAGGAAAATTGTACTCAGCAGTAATTTCCGTTCTGCAAAGCCGGTAATTCAGGCTGTCAACGATGTGTTTTCCTACTGTATGTCCCCGGAAGTTGGCGGGTTGGTATATGGAGAGGAAGAGGCCTTGCAGGAGGGAATCCCCCATTGTCAGATCGACGAGCCGGAAATCGAGCTGTGTGCCATATCCGTTCAGGAGGATACCTATGCCGAGGAAGCTGCCTACACAGCAGACCGAATTTTAGAGCTGACCGACGGTACCCATATGATCCGGGAAGGGGATTCTGTTCGACCTATTACGGCGGAGGATATCGTAATCCTGCTTCGTTCTCCCGGTTCTGTGGGAGCGGATTTTCAGTGCGCTCTGGAAAAGCGGGGCATTAAGGTGGATTCCGGTGCCTGTACGGATCTGCTGCAAACGGAGGAAGTGGGCTTTCTCCGTGCTATGCTGCAAATCATTGATAATCCGCTGCAGGATATCCCGTTGATCGCCGTTCTTACCAGTCGAATTTTCTGCTTTACAGCCGACGATTTGGCATCCATTCGTGCTGCCGGCAGCCGCAAAAAACCGTTTTATGAATCTCTAAAGAAATCCGAAGATGCAAAGGCTGTTCAATTTTTATCCGTTTTATCCGGGTTAAGGCAGGATGCAAAGCTTTGCACACTCTCTCAGCTTTTGGATAAGATCATGACCGCGACCCGAATGGACAGTATCTTTGGTTCATTCCCGGACGGTGCCGTGAAAATATCCAATTTGCAGGCATTTTCCGGCTTGGTTTCGGAATGCGAAGGTGCCGGTCAAAAGGAATTGGGGCAGTTTTTAAACTACCTGCTCTCACTTGAGGAGAAGGGAATCACTGTCAGTAATGATAAAAACATCTCCGGGGCAGTTACGATTATGAGCATTCATAAATCCAAAGGTTTGGAGTTTCCCGTGGTCTTCTTGTGCGGGCTGTCCCGGGATTTTAACCGGGAGGATGCCCGGGCACAGGTTTTATGTAATAAGGAGCTGGGTATTGGACTGAACTGTGTTGATCTGGATAAACGGATCCGCTACCCGTCAGTGGCAAAAAAGGCAATAGCAGCAAAAATCATTTCCGACAGTCTTTCGGAGGAAATGCGGGTATTGTATGTGGCAATGACCAGAGCCAAGGACCGGCTGATTATGACCTACGCTGTCAGTGATATCGCCGGTGATCTTGAGGAAATCGTCAATCGGATGGATCTTTGCGACAGGCGGTTATTGACATCCGATACCAGTTGCCCGGGTACATGGGTTCTGATGACCGCACTGCGAAAAATAGAATCCGCGGCTTTTTTTGCACTGTGTGACAGACCTGATGAACTGGTTAGCTCAGAGCATCCCTGGCGTGTTACCGTTGAAGAATACGCACAGGATACAGACGGCAGAGCCACAGATGATGCGGATATATCCGTTTCTGCTGAGTCCTTCGACATTGAAAAAATGAAACGCTCTTTAAGCTTTGTTTACCCGCATATTGCGGCCACGTCCTTCCCCTCCAAGCAGACCGCGACACAATTAAAAGGCCGTCAAAAGGATCAGGAGGCAGCAGAGAACACAGAGCAGCCCAAGGTGCAGTTCCGTAATTGGAGAAAGCCTGCCTTTGCTCACCAAAACGATGACTCTGGGGTATCCTTTGGTAATGCGGTTCACGCGGTTATGCAGTATATTTCCTTTGAAAAATGCGTTGATCTGCAAGGTGTCGCGTCGGAACTGAAAAGGCTGTCCGAATGCGAGCTTGTCGATCCCGCGGTTTGTGCCCTTGTGGATCCGGAAATGATCTGGAAATTCTTTGATACGCCTGTGGGACAAAAGGTACGAAACGCCTCCGATGTGCTCAGAGAGTTCAAGTTTTCCATTTTGGATGACGCATCCCATTATGACCCCGGTCTTACCGATGATCAGATCCTGCTGCAGGGTGTTGTGGACTGTGCCATTATTGCGCCGGAGGGAATTACGGTTTTGGATTTCAAAACAGACCGGGTTACCCTTGATACTGTGGAAACAGTGGCAGATTCCTATAAGATCCAAGTACAGACCTATGCAAGGGCACTATCCAAAATTTTTCAAAAAAATATAATCAGCAGTCAGCTTTATTTCTTCCGAACCGGGACATTTGTAGAGATTATTTAAAAATATCCGCCGAAGGAGCATTTCCCTTCGGCGGATATTTTTAGCGGTTGTTCTGGTTCTGCTGATTGCTTTTCTGGTTATTGTTCTGGTTGTTGTTCTGATTGTTGTTCTGATTGTTGTTCTGATTCTGGCTTCTGTTCTGGTTGTTATTCTGATTGTTGTTCTGGCTGTTGTTCTGGTTCTGCTGATACTTATTCTGATTGTTATTCATTGCGATATCCTCCATTGTGTTTTAACGGTTACCCGCTTCAATAGTATAACCAGCATCTTAAGATTTATCCTTTGCTTTAAAAACAAGCGCGGCAATCAATCCTGCAACGATGGCAGCCGTTATTCCGCCTGAGGCAGCTTTTAGGCCACCAGTCAGGATTCCAATAAATCCGTTTTCATCTATTGCTTCACGCACACCTTTGGCTAACAAATTACCAAATCCTGACAAGGGAACCGACGCTCCCGCACCGGCAAAGTCCAGGAAGGGCTTGTACACGCCAACTGCTCCCAAAATAACACCCAAAACAACATATCCAACTAAGATTCTCGCCGGCGTAAGCTTTGTTTTATCGATTAGAATTTGACCCAATACGCATACGGCGCCCCCAATCAAAAATGCGATAAGATACGCCATTTTTGATTACCTCCTTCTATGACAACTGCGTGACACACACCGGAAATTGGAAGGCCCTGCTGGGTGGAAGTAGGGGAGAGCAATGCTCCGGTTCCGCAGAACAGTATTCGTTTCCATTCTCCGGCTTGCAGTTTATTCAGCAAGCAGCCGCAAAGTGTGATCGCACTGCACCCACAGCCTGATCCACCGCTGTGTACATCCTGCTTTGCAGCATCATAAATCAGTGTTCCGCAATCTGTCAGCTTTCCCCCGAGGAAAATATGGTTTTGAGAGGATAATTGCATTAAAATATCCTTGCCTAATTGTCCCAGATCTCCAGTGACAATTAAATCGTAATCATCCGCTGATACCTGAAAATCTCTGAAATGGGAAGAAATGGTAGCCAGTGCTGCCGGTGCCATAGCCGCTCCCATATTGTTGGCATCGGTGATCCCTAAGTCTGTCACCGTTCCCATGGTGCAGCCTGTGATCCTTGGCCCATATCCTTCTTTGCACAATAATGCCGCACCGGCACCGGTCACCGTCCATTGGGCTGTGGGAGGCCGCTGACCACCGTAATTCAGAGGGAACCGGTATTGACGCTCCGAGGAAGCAAAGTGGGACGAGGTCATTGCGACTACTTTATCAGAAAAACCGCCGCCAACGGTCATTGCGCCCAATAAAAGGCTTTCCGCCATTGTAGAGCACGCACCGTACAGGCCGAGATGGGGAACATCCATATTTCGCAAGGTAAAGGATGACCCGATACACTGATTTAAAAGATCGCCGGAAAATACTACGCCCAAATCGTCTTTTGTCAGTCCGGCTTTTTTGATAAGTGTATCAAGTGCCATTTGCTGCATTTTTCGCTCGCCAAGTTCCCATGTTTTCTGACCAAAATAGGTATCTTTTGAACAAATATCAAAATACTGGGAAAGCGGACCTTCTGATTCCTTTTTACCGGCAACACTTGCCCAGGCTGTGATCACCGGCGGAGAAGACAGCCGAAAGCTTTGTTTACCAACTCTTTGATTTTCCATTATATTCACATCCTTTTTTGGTAGTATGTGAAGACAGGCGGAAAATATGAAAAAACCGCTGATTTTTTATCAGCGGTCTTTTAAATCATTATTTACCGGCAAGGGCTCTTTCCAGCCAAACACAGCCAACATCCAAAGCATCATACAGTCCGGGCTTTTCGCTCTTTTTCACGATTCGGTCACGGCTTTTCGCGGCAGGATCGGTAAGCTGAAGCTGAACAGAAACACGGGTTGCAATATCCATATCCTGCACCTTTTTGGATTCTAAAACCTGAAGCATAACGATATGGGTATCCGCCATAGAGCCGTAATAAATCAGGTTGTCTTTGCGCATCAACGGATGCCCCTTATATGTCAGAACACTTTTTTCAGACACAGAGAAACCTCCTTTAAATAAAAATGACCGGGAGGCTTTTGTGGTGGCAAAAGCCTCCCGTGTTACTCACTGAAACAGATAATTCTTTACCAATGCTTGCAGAAGCTCATCACGGTCAATTTTGCAGATCTTGCTGCGGGCATTATTATAATTGGTGATATAGGTTGGATCTTCTGTAAGCAAATAGCCTACGATTTGATTGATGGGATTGTAGCCTTTTTCATTCAGGGCGTCGAACACATCACGGAGTACTTGACGCATCTGCTCTTTATCATCGCTGGGAACCTGAAATTTTCTTGTAATGCTGTTTTTATCCGTCATGGTAACGACCTCCTTTACTGTAATGAAGCTATTATATCCCATTTTTTCCAGAGTGTAAAGTATTTTTTTATCTATTTTTTAACGAAGAACAGCGCCCAATTTCTCCTGCAAGGCTTTCAGGATATTGCTGACCACTTTTTCAGAATCCTCATCTGTCAGTGTGCGGTCGTCGGCACGAAGCTCCAACGCAAAGGCAAGGCTCTTTTTGCCCTCCGCAACACCGGTGCCACGGTAAATATCAAACAGGCGAACACTGCGCAGCAGCTTGCCCGCAGATGCAGTGATCACATTTTCAATGGCAGCAACCGTAACGGATTCGTCACATACCACTGCCAAATCACGGGAAACCGTGGGATATTTGGGCAGGGGAACATAGGTAGGCTCAGGAAGCTGCATAGCAAACAGGCCGTCCATATTGATCTCTGCACAATATACCTCGCAGTCCATCCCGTAATTCTTCGTGACAAGAGGATGGATCTGACCGATATAGCCCAGTGTCTCACCCTTTGCGAATACCTTGGCACAGCGACCGGGATGATAAGAGGGATTGGAGCTGTCAGCCTCGTAGCTGACCTTGGGGATACGCAGGGAAGTAAAGATTGCATCCAGCTCACCCTTAATAGAGAAGAAGTTCTCACCGGCACCATAGGTACCCAGCACTAAGATTTTAGGCTCAATAGGCAGCTTTTCACCCTCTACCGGCAGATAGATCTTTGCCAGTTCGTAAAGCTTTGCCTGTTTGTTGTGGTATGCGTTGTTTCTGCCCAAAATATCCAGCATGGAGGGCAGGGCAGTGGTGCGCATCACAGAGGTATCCTCACCTAAGGGATTCTGAATCTTCAGGGTATTACGCAGAGCAGAATCTTCCGGCAAACGAATCTGATCAAAGATGGTGGGGGATACGAAGGAATACGTGATGATCTCACTAAAGCCCAGGCTGCGGCAAATATTGCCTGCCTTGGTCTCAAATTTCATAACAGGGGAGTAGCCACCCTGGGTGGAGGTTCTGAATGCAGTGGTGGGAATCTCGTTGTAGCCGTAGCTGCGTCCGATCTCTTCAGCAATATCTGCCATCAGGTTCAGGTCAGGCCGCCAAGAGGGAACCAGAATGGTGTTGCCCTCGACAGGGATCTCCAGCAAATTCAGGTACTTTACCATATCTGCTTCGGAAATATCCGTGCCAAGCAGCGCATTGATCTTTTCCGGCTCCAGAGCAACCGTATGAGGCTGGGGAACATAGTTGACAATATCAATGATGCCATCCATCACATCGCCGCACTGGAGCAGTTCCACAAGCTCACAGGCACGCTGTACGGCAGGAACTGTCATCATAGGATCCAGGTTCTTCTCAAATTTGCCGGAGGATTCGGTACGCATACCCAGTGCAAGGGCAGTCTGACGGATAGAAGTGCCGTTGAAGTTGGCAGATTCAAAAACAACGGTAGTGGTATCGTCCAAAATTTCGGAGTTTTCGCCACCCATAATACCGGCAAGGCCGATGGGCTTGTTTTCGTCAGCGATCACCAGCATACCGGGCTTTAATGTGCGTACATTGCCATCCAAGGTGGTCAGTGTTTCACCATCCTCGGCTTCACGAACAATGATCTTGCCGGAGGCGACGTAGCGGTAGTCAAAGGCGTGCATAGGCTGACCGTACTCCAACATCACATAGTTGGTAATATCCACGATGTTGTTGATGGGACGGACACCGTTGGCGCGCAGCCGCTGACGCAGCCACTTGGGAGAAGGTCCGATCTTCACATTGGCGACCATACGGGCGCTATATCGGTTGCAAAGCTCCTCAGCAGGCACTTCAACATCCAGCATATCATACATAGAACCGGCACCGCTGCCCTTCACAACAGGCTCATGATGCTTCATTTCTTTGCCAAAGGCAGCGGCGGATTCCCGGGCAAGACCAATAATGGAGTAGCAATCCGGGCGGTTATTGGTGATCTCAAATTCAACCACAGTATCATCGTTGCCGATCACTTCGTTAATGTCCTGACCAACATAGCAGTCTTCATCGTTTAAGATCCAAATGCCATCGGCAAAAACACCAGGCAGATCATTCTGCGTCAGACCCAATTCTGCAAAGGAGCACAGCATACCGTTGGATTTTTCACCACGCAGCTTGCCCTTGGTAATGTGAACACCGCCGGAAAGCCAGGAGTTATGGAGCGCCGCAGGAACAAGGTCACCCTCGTGCACATTCTGCGCGCCGGTCACGATCTGGACAGGCTCTTCCTGACCTACATCAACCTGACAGATCCACATATGGTCGGAGTTGGGATGGCGAACGATGGAAACCACCTTGCCAACCACAACATTTTTAATTTCATCGCTCATTTTTTCCCAGGTTTCTACCTTTTGACCGAATACGGTTAAGGTTTCCACATATTCCTTGTCGGAAACGTGGGAAAGATCAACAAATTCCTCATTGATCCATTTTCTGTTCAGCTTCATATTCAGTCACCTCCTTAGAACTGGTTCAGGAACCGCACATCGTTGTCGAAGATCAGACGCAGGTCGGTGATCTTCAGCCGGCCCATAGCTGTACGCTCCAGGCCGATACCAAAGGCAAAGCCGGAATACTTGTCAGGATCGATGCCACAGTTGCGCAGCACCTCGGGATGCACCATACCGGCACCCAAAAGCTCGATCCAGCCCTCACCGTGGCAGGTAGAGCAGACATTGCCGTCAACCTCACCGGTGCCGTGACACTTATGGCACTGCATGTCCATTTCACAGCTCGGTTCTGTGAAGGGGAAGTGGTGTGGACGGAAACGAACCTGGGCGTCGTGACCGTAGATTTTATTCATAATGGTGATCAGCGCACCCTTCAAATCGCCCATGGTGATGTTTTCCGCAACCACCAGGCCTTCGATCTGATGGAACATAGGGGAGTGGGTGGCATCGGCTTCATCCTTACGGAACACGCGTCCGGGAGCCAGCATACACAGAGGCGGCTTATGGTTTTCCATAAAGCGGATCTGCATAGAGCTGGTCTGTGTACGCAGCAGGACTTCATCATTTTCGTCAAAATAGAAGGTGTCGGAACGGTCACGGGAGGGGTGGCCCTCTTCGATATTCAGGCGGGTAAAGTTATAGCTGGCAAACTCCACCTCAGGGCCGTCAACAACGGTGTAGCCCATACCCACGAAAATGTCCTTGATCTCCTGCAGCACCATATTCATAGGATGCTGGTGACCCAGGGAGACCTCCTTGCCGGGGATGGTAACATCGATTGCCTCACTTTTCAGCTTCTGCTCCAAAACGGCAGCACTGATCTCAGCCTTACGGCTTTCCAAAACCTGTTCGATATTAGCACGAACAGTGTTGGCAAGCTGACCCATAATGGGACGCTCCTCAGGAGAAAGACCGCCCATCTGCTTCAGCACAGCAGTCAATTCGCCTTTTTTGCCCAGCAGGCGAACCCGCAGCTCTTCCAAAGCAGCAGGGGTTTGCGCTTCGTTCAGAGCAGCAATGGCATTTTGTTCAATTTGCTTTAATTGCTCTTTCATGAGTTTATCTCCTCTCAATGGATAATGTACAAAAAAATAGCCTCCGTCCCCATAATCGGGACGAAGGAAGCTCCTCCGCGGTACCACCCGCAATTCGCCAAACGGCGCAGCTTTTTCGGTGCTGACACACCATAGATCGGTAACGGGATCAAACGGCAGACCCTACTTAGCATTTCAGGCCGCAGCTCATGGGGGAAAGCCTTTTACCGCACGCAGGCGGCTCTCACCGTACCGCCCTCTCTTTGACCGTGTTGCCGGTATCAGACGACCCAATCGTCGCTTTTGTATATTCCTTGTGAATATTAGCATAGTATCAAAGAAAATGCAAGTAAAATTTCGAAATAAATGGCAATACCTTGAATAGAAGATATTTTTGAAAAGACTTATTCAATCTTTGCTGTCTAATTTACAGTAATATGAGGGGGTATCTCGGTTGCGAGATACCCCCTTTTGAAATTTAGTTTGCGCGAAGTACGTTGGCAGCCAGGTGATAGTTGTACAGAGCTTTCATCAGGTTCTGCAGACTTTCATCGCCCTTTGCGTTCATACGAACCATATAGTTCATAGCGCCATAGGTGACAGTAAGGGTATTGCCATCGGCATCCATAACTGTCAGTTTGATCTGCTGATCCAGATCCTGAGGAAGAATATTGGCAACCTCAATGTAATATTTGCCATCCTTTTCAGTAGGTTCATAGGTCTTGCCGTTGGCATCGGTGAAGACACAGCCGGTCACATCGCCGGTAAAATAGAAGCGAATGGCGATCTTATCACGGTAGACAAGAGATGCACCGTAGAACGTGACATTATCAAGCTTATCATCAACCACCAATTCTTCAGCAGTTTCAGGAACATCCTCCGCTGCTACATCGGTGATATCCGCATTGGCAAGATTGCCGCTGTTGTGATCAAAATAGGTTTGCGCAGCGGCACCGTAGTTCAGCATTTCCTTAATAAGGGCGTGATATTGCGTCAATGTTGTGTCTGCCAGCACGGTATCGGCATACTGACGAACTGTATAGGATT
Source organism: Oscillospiraceae bacterium (assembly GCA_017466665.1). Lineage (GTDB taxonomy): Bacteria > Bacillota > Clostridia > Oscillospirales > Oscillospiraceae > Faecousia. The sequence continues at coordinate 39,863 of JAFTTQ010000077.1, read as the reverse complement.
TTACTACGTCAGAACCAACGATCTGCACGGTGATTTCATCCATCATCTGCGCAGCCGCAATGCTGACAGATACGATATACTTGCCATCCGCACTCATTTCCAGGTCAGAAGCCTTGTAAGTAACAGGGCTGCCTGCAACGGTGACCTGAACAGAATCGTTTTCACCCATATTCACATAGAAATTGACATTCAGATCATCGTCAAGAACCAGATTCCAACGGTCAACAGGATTGACGGGGAATGTAGCGGTTCTCATACAGTACATCCAGACGTTTTCTTCGTTATAGTCGCCTGTTACATAGAAGGTGTAAACGCCAGCACCAACTGCATAGGTGTCGTAGAAGAGGATCAGGTCCTCGGTCAGAGGATAGTAGCCGTTTTCGTCCATAACGGCCTCATATTCCTTAATGGCTACGCCGATATCATATTTGATCTGGTTACCCTCGTCATCGGTTACATAGGCATACATAACAGGACGGTCACTCAACAGCGCGTTGGACAGCACGATATCCATATAGTTCATATCTACCAGAATGATGGGGCCGTCAGCACTGTTCAGATGGTAGTAGCCGTCTGCACCCAAAACTGCGGTGTAAACAGTTTCAGCAGTAACATCGATATAACTGCCAAGGACTGTTCCTTCGGGCAGTGTAAAGGAGGAAAGAGGTGCTTTGTTCTCATACTGTACGATAGGAATCTCTACAACCGTATAATCGCCTGTCTTTTCAACGTTCAGGTTAAAGCTGCCTGTAACGCCAGAAACGCCGATATAAGCACTCTGACCAACACCGGTGCAAGTCCATTCATAAGTATTGGTGGTGCTATTGGGGTTCGTCAGGAACCAGGAACCTGCACCCCAGTAACCCAGGATCGCGCCCTCCGGTGCGGTGAAGGTATATACGCCGGTCTCAGTGGGCTCAAATACATAAATAGTAGTTACAGCAGTATCTAAAAGTGTCAGTGTATTATCACCCAGTACCAATGCGGTATCAGATACTTCATATTCTTCCTTTTCTACTTCACCGCTGTCACCGCCCTCCTTGGGGGTAAAGGAAACAGTGAAGGAAACGGTGCCGGCTACATTGTCGGCCTCGGTAGAGCTGTATGCATAAAAGACGATTTTCCAATTACCTGCATCGCCCTCGTAGTCGCAGTTTTCGCCTGCGCTATACTTGGTTCTGTAGATACTCTCTGTGCCGTCAGGGAAGTAAATCTTGTAACGCCAGCCGGGGCTGCATTCACCGACGGTGACATTCAAGGTGCCGGCAGTATCGGCGGTGTACTCAAATACATAGCCGCTTACAGTCACTGTTTCGTTTACTTTGTTGAGCAGAACGCCGGACTCAGAAGGCTCAGAGGGCTCAGAGGGTTCAGAAGGTTCCGTGGGTTCGGAAGGCTCAGACGGCTCAGAAGGTTCCGTGGGTTCGGAAGGTTCGGAAGGTTCGGAAGGCTCAGTGGGCTCAGTGGGTTCAGTAGGATCGGTAACATCCGGCTCCTCAGGTTCCGCGTTGGGATCAACGACTTTATACAGGTAAACAGCATCATCGTTAGTCTGCAGCTCGCAACCGGAAGCAATATAGCTACTACTGAATTTAACACTGAAGTAACCGCCAGAAATCTTACCTGCCAGGCTGGAACCGGATACTGCGCCACCATTGAAATATCCGCCGGTTACAGTTACTGTGGCTGTACTTGCAGTCTGCATTGTACGGTTTAAACCGCCCGTTACAGTCTGATTGATGATACCACCGGAAATATGAGCGGTACCAGTAGTCGTTACATTGATGCCATACTTTTGTGCAGTTACCTGACCGCCACACATATTCAGGGTTCCGATATTTTCAATACGGAGGCCGTTGCTGATGGCATCCACATTACCGCTGACGAAATTGCATGTACCAGTCCACACCTGAATACCGTAACCGCTAGAATGGGTATTTTGCAGTAAGCCATCGCCAATTTCAGAGCTATCCATCACGGTAACATTGGCACCATCCACATATAACGTACCGACGCCGCTGTAACTGTTGGTAACAGTGCAACCATTCAAATCCAAAGTAATCGTGCCACTGTAGTTTTCCAGACACTTATTGTTGCCAAGAGCGACATCCTGATACAGCTTCAATGTACCACTTGCCATATTCTTGAATATTGTTACGATTTGACTTGCAGTGGAGTAGTATGTGGCAGTGCCATCAGTAGCGTACACTGCAAAGACAGTACCCGCAGGGACATTATCATCGATAATGGGTACACTGGGGTCTGGCTCGGTGGGCTCGGTTTCGGGCTCAGAAGGCTCAGATTCATCGGGCTCAGAAGGCTCAGTTTCAGGTTCGGAGGGGTCTTCAGTCTCCTCCAAGGCAACATTCAGAATAAAGCTGCCATCAACGCCTGTTACACCGATATATACACTCTGACCCACGCTGCTGCAGTTCCATGCACAGGTGTTGGTAGTGCTGTTCGGGTCGGTTAAATACGAAGCATTGCTGCCCCAGTTTCCAACGATAGCACCCTCAGGGGCATTAAAGGTATATGTACCAGCCTCTGTGGGCTTAAACTTGAACACAGTAGTCACTGCAGTATCCAGCAGAGTCAGCGTATTGCTGCCTACGGACAGCTCAGTGTCGGATACTTCATATGCATTCTTCTCAGTTTCACCGCCGGAAGCTTCATCAGCAGTAAAGGTCACTGTAAAGGAAACGGTGCCGTCCACATTGCTGGCCTCGGTAGAACTATAAGCGTAGAATACGATCTTCCAGTTGCCGGCAATATTATGATAGTCGTATTCCGTTCCGGCGGTATACTTTGAGCGATAGCCGCTTTCTACACCGTCGGGGCTGAATACCTTATAACGCCAGCCAGGGCTGCATTCGCCTACGGATACATGCAGTGTACCGGCAGAAGTTGCAGTATACTCAAACACATAGCCAGCGGTAGTGACAGCCTCGTTTGTCACAGAAATGAGTGCACTGGGATCTGCGGGCTCACTGGGTTCGGTTGCTTCAGGCTGGGAAACTTCGGGCTCGGAGGATTCAGGCTCAGTAATTTCCGGCTCAGTAACTTCGGGCTCGGTTTCACCACCGGATACTTCATCAGGTGTAAATGTAATTGTGAAGGACACAGTGCCATCGCAGTTATCAGCAATAGAGGAATCGTATGCATAGAATACGATCTTCCAGTTGCCGGCAACATTTTTATAATCACATTCTGTTCCTGCGGTAAACTTGGAGCGATAGCCGCTTTCTATACCGTCGGGGCTAAATACCTTATAACGCCAGCCGGGGCTGCATTCGCCTACGGATACATGCAGTGTACCGGCAGAAGCAGCGGTGTATTCAAATACATAGCCGCTGACAGTGACAGCTTCATTTGTCACGGAAATCAGAGCATTGGGATCTGCAGGTTCACTGACTTCGGGTTCAGAAACTTCGGGCTCAGTTACTTCGGGTTCGGATTCCTCAGGCTCAGTTTCCTCGGGTTCGGATTCCTCAGGCTCGGTGACCTCAGGCATGGTAACGGTACGCATACAGTACATCAAAACATTTTCTTCGTTATAACTGGTTGTAACATAGAAGGTATAGGTGCCAGCACCCACAGCATATGTATCGTAGAACAGAATCAGGTCTTCTGTCAGGGGGTAGTAGCCGTTTTCGTCCATAACGGCTTCATATTCCTTGATAGCTGCACCGATATCATACTTGACATCATTGCCGTTTTCGTCAGTTGTATAGGCATACATAACAGGACGGTCGCTCAAAAGGGCGTTTGACAGGATAATGTCCTGATAGTTCATATCCACCAGGATCACGTCACCGTCTGCACTGTTAAAGTGATAGTAGCCATCGTCGCCTAAAACAGCGGTGTGCTTTGTCTCGGCAGTCACATCAATGTAGCTACCCAGCTTAGAACCTTCGGGAAGGGTAAATGTCTCCAAAGTTGCCTTATTTTCATAGACAACGATCGGGGTTTCGACAACGGTGTAATCGCCGGTCTTGGCAACATTCAGATTGAAGCTGCCGTCAACGCCGGAAACGCCAATATAAGCACTCTGACCAACGCCGGTGCAAGTCCATTCGTAGGTATTGGTGGTGCTGTTGGGATTCGTCAGGAACCAGGAACCGGCACCCCAGTAGCCCAGGATCGCACCCTCAGGTGCGGTGAAGGTATATACGCCGGTCTCGCTGGGCTCGTAAACATAAATGGTAGTTACAGCAGTTTCCAGCAAAGTCAGAGTATTATCGCCTAATACAAGTGCGGTATCGGAAACATCATACTCAACCTTTTCAACCTCGCCGCCATCGTCAGCAGCAGCGACAAAACTTAATGTGTAGGTCAGGGTAGAAGCAGCAACATCGTATGTGCTGTTGTTCCAGCCTGTAGCTGTAAAGGTATATGTTTCACCGCCTACCAAATTATAGGTTATAGTTGTTTCTAATTTGGTGGCTTTGGGCAGACCTACTGTCTCGCCAGCGCTATCGGTAATTGTATAGCGATAGCCGGGAGTTGTTGCCCCCATGGTAACGGTCAGGACACCGTTGGATTCTGCAGTCCAAGTGTGTGTTATAGCCTCAGTTGCTGTAACAGCCACATCTGTACCGCTGGCAATGATGATGGGTTCTGCGGTTTCTGCATATACGGCAGGAACCATAGAAAGTACCATCACCATAACCAAGATCAATGATAATGCTCTTTTCATAAATATGTCTCCTATTAAAAAATTTTTCTGTTGCACAGTTAAAAGTGCATAAGTAGCGTACAAATGTATTTATATGAGCAACAAAAATATTATTTATTCTACTACTATAATATACAGAATGCAAGTGAAATTTTGGGTTTTTTTCAAATTATTTTCAGAATTATAGAAAATACTATTATAAATTTGTTTTTTTAAAGGTTATATGATAAGATAAATTCATCTTTTTTACAGGTGATGAAATACAATGATTATGAAAAGTATCGATTCAAAAATCGTTCAAGCCTTACTTCCGGAGCGAAAAAAGGAAAGCCATAAGGGCGACTACGGAAAAATTCTGCTGCTGTGTGGCAGCCGGGGCTATACCGGCGCGGCATCCCTTGCCGCAATGGGAGCATTGCGCACCGGGGCAGGACTTGTCTATTTGGCTGTTCCTGAGAGCATTTATGAAATTGAGGCTGTTAAGCTTTTGGAGCCTGTTGTTATTCCGTTTCCCGATCAGGATGGAATGTTTTCTGCCGACGCTGCTGAAAAGCTCAATGCGCTATTGCCGAAAATGGATGCGGTATTGATTGGCCCCGGAATTGGTCAATCACACGGAACGCTGGAATTGGTGACTGCGGTTCTAAAGACCGCAAAATGTCCTGTTGTTTTGGATGCCGATGGCATAAATGTGATTTCCGTGCATAAGGATATTTTGCGTGAAAGAATCGCGCCGACCATTCTCACTCCCCACGATGGGGAGTTTGCCCGCATTGGTGGACAGGTTACGGACGACCGCTGCAACTGCGCCGCAGCCCTTGCAAACGATATTGGCTGCATTATCCTTTTAAAAGGACACAGAACCGTAATCACCGATGGCAATAGCTGCTACATCAACCAAACCGGCAACCCAGGAATGGCAACAGGCGGCTCCGGGGATGTGCTTGCAGGCATCATCGTCAGCCTGTTAGGTCAGGGGATCATGCCACTGGAGGCCGCTGCCTGCGGCGCGTGGCTTCACGGAAAAGCCGGGGATCTATGCGCGCAGGAGATCGGGCAGTACGGTATGCTTCCTCAGGATATGGTACAGGTTCTTCCACGACTACTGCGTTAGGAGCGGTTTTTGTGAAAAAAACAGCAGTGTTATTCCTTTGCGTTATCATAATACTTTGCGGGTGCGGCAAGAACAATCTGGCAATGGATCAAGCAATTTCCTTTCGCCAGAAGCTGCTGTCAGCGAAGCAATGCACTTTTGAATGCGGTATTACCGCAGATTACGGAGATACCCTGCATTCATTTTCGGTTTATTGTGAATTTGATAATAGTGGTAATATGTCCTTTCAGGTATTGGAGCCGGAAAACATTGCCGGTATTACCGGCAATATCCGTTCCCAGGGCGGCGAGCTGACTTTTGATGATAACGCTTTGGCGTTTCCCTTACTGGCAGATGGATATATTTCAACCATCAGCGCCCCATGGATATTTATGAAGGCACTGCGAAGCGGCTATATCGATTCCAGCGGAGAAAACGAGAGCGGCTATTTGATCCTGCTTAATGACAGCTATGAAGAATCTCCTCTTTACATTGAACTATACACCGACCAAGACTGTGTGCCTCAGCGGGCAGATATGATGTGGCAAGGCAGAAGGATCCTGTCACTGGATGTCAAAACCTTTGCCTGTTTGTAACATCGTGTCCTATTTTGCATAGGATATTTTGTATGCGCTTCGTATATTTTCCATTGTGTCGTGGGACAATAGTTATACCCGCGTTACATATGGATAAAGGTAGCGCAGGCAACGATATTCTGCGGAGCGTGAAAAATATGGACACCACCGTGAAACGCGGCGATATATTTTATGCGGATCTTTCTCCTGTCGTGGGCAGTGAGCAGGGAGGAACCAGGCCGGTATTGATCGTGCAAAACGATACCGGGAACCGTCATTCTCCAACGGTCATTGCTGCAGCCATTACCAGTCAGACCGGCAAAGCAAGATTGCCTACACATATCAACATTGCCGGAGGCAGTGTAGGTCTGAGTAAGGATTCAGTTATTTTGCTGGAGCAGATCCGTACCATTGACAAACGCCGTCTTCGGGAGCATATGGGAAGACTGGACGATCAGCATATGCAGATGGTCGATACCGCCATAGCCGTCAGCTTTGGTCTTGGAGAATCCCGGACAGTGTGAATAACAGCCCCCTTACCGCATAGAATTGCGGTAGGGGGGCTTGTTTATGCATCAGGAATATGGGGTCACATATCAAGGAAATACCGTAGGCAGTGTAACCGTCAGCAGGGAAGGGCTTTACTATATTTTTAATTGCCGCGTCATATTACCCGGATCTGATATTTATAAGCTGATCCTATGCAAGGAATCAGAGTATATCGAGCTGGGTGTACTGATTCCCGTAAGTAACCGATTTGAACTGCAAAAAAGGCTGCCGGTGAAGCAGGCAGGAAAGGAAGACTTCGTTTTTGAGGTCTCATCAAAGCGAGAAACCTATGTCCCGGTCAATGAAGACCAACCATTTGAATATATAAACCAATTAAACCACGCCAGGTTTGCTGTCCGCAATCATATTGCATATATCGTCCTCGACCAGTCTCACTCGCTGCCGGCTACTACATAATCCTTGATGGATTCGTATAGCGCCTCAGTCACGCCATCCACATCCAATAGCTCTTTCACCTTGTAATACCTGCCGTATTTGCTTCGATATTCTACAATGGCGTTCGCAACCGTTGTACTGACACCCGGTAGCTCTTTGAGCTCCTGCACAGTAGCTTTGTTTATATCGATTTTTTCTAATTCTGTATCGTTAGATCCGACAATACTGGAAATGTGAATCGGATTGCCCACACTGGTTCTGCCAATAAATACACCGATATATACGCAAACACACAGTAATATCGCAACCAGAAAAATCAGGGATAAGTTTTTCTTCATATATATCCTTTCGATTGACTATGCAAAAAATTCTTGCTATAATATAGCAAATTATATATGATATTGCATATCTATGCAAGCTTTTGATTTTTGAGGGATATTTTATGATTTTAAAACGTGCAGTTTCCTGTATGCTGGTTATATTGCTGTTGGGGTGTCTTTTGATTCCGGTATGTGCTGACGAGCTGTCAGAGGATCTATCTGTTACAAACGGCTGTCACGGCATTGACGCAGAAAAAGCCTATTTGGGCACCGAATTATTGACAGAAAATGTTAAGTCCGCATTTTTATATGAAATTAACAGCGATTCTCTGCTGTATGAATGGAACGGAGATCTGCCGCAATATCCTGCCAGCTTTGTGAAAATTATGACCGCATTGCTGGTTTTGGAGAATGCCGATCTTAGCAGCGTGGTGACTGTGTCACAAAACACCTTGAACTCCGTTTCCAGCGATGCCATCTCTGCTGATCTTTTGGCAGGAGAGCAGATCACTGTCGAAAACCTTATGTACTGTATGATGGTAAAATCCGCCAATGATGCCGCCGCGGTTTTGGCTGAGTTTGTTTCCGGTTCCCAGGAGGCGTTTGTAGAGAAAATGAACGCCCGTGCCGCTGAGCTTGGCTGTACCGGCACCACCTATGTCAATCCCCACGGTCTTCACGATGATAAGCAGGTCACCACTGCCCGGGATACCTGCCGGATCCTGCGGGAAGCACTGAAGATAGATGCCTTTCGCACCTTCTTTGGAACTGTGCATTATACGGTTCCCGCAACCAATTTAAGCGAGGAACGTCTGCTGGCGACAAAGAATTATTTAATGAACCGCGAGGATGATGTTGGTATTTACTTAGATACCCGTGTAACCGGCGGACGTACCGGCACCACCACAGAGGGTTATCACTGTATTGCATCCACTGCGCAAAGCGGTAATATGGATGTGATATGCATTGTTATGGGCTCTGCCTCTACTTTTTTGGAGGATGGGTACTCTGTTGATGTATTTGGCGGCTTTCCTGAGACGATTGCGCTTCTAAATCACGCATTTGAAGGAAATGCTATGCGTCAGATCCTGTTCCGTGATCAAATTTTACGTCAGTATTCTGTCTTAAATGGTGAATGCGATCTGTTTGCGGCAGTCAAGGATGACCTGTATACTGTACTGCCATCTCAATATACCTTAGAGGATCTTAGTTTTCAATACACGGAATTTCCCAATTCTATGGAGGCACCTATCGAGAAAGGGCAGAGTATAGGCAGCGTTCAAATTATGTACGGATCTTCCTGTATTGCCCAATCTGAGCTTTACGCAGCCAACAATGTTGCAGTTTCAGCACCCAAGGCAGGAAACTATATCGATGCCAAACACGGAGGCTTTCCCTGGTGGATTTTTTTGATCATTTTGGCTTTGCTGGTAGGCGCTTTTCCGACAATCAAACGGCTACGCAGTAAAAATCAGAGAGCAGAAAGTAGAGAAAACCATCGCAGGAGGAGATTCTGATGATTACTTGGCAAGAATTAAAGGATTCCTGCTATTCGTGCAGAAAATGCGGCCTTTGCGGCACGCGGAATAACGTTGTATTTGGGGTTGGAAAAGAAAACGCTGACATTATGTTCATTGGAGAAGGCCCCGGTGAGCAGGAGGATTTGCAGGGCGAGCCCTTTGTTGGCGCAGCCGGTAAGCTTTTGGATGATATGCTGTCCATCATAGATGTGAACAGAACAAACTGCTATATCGCAAACATCGTAAAATGCCGGCCACCTATGAACCGTGATCCGAAAGACGAGGAACAGGATGCCTGTTTTCCGTATCTGCAAAAGCAGATCGAGCTGGTAAATCCCGCTATCATTGTCTGTTTGGGAAGAATTGCTGCCAAGCGGCTGATCGATCCCGATTACCGGATCACGAGGGAGCACGGTAAATGGATCTGCCGCAACGGAATATGGATGACGGCTATCTACCATCCGTCTGCTTTACTTCGAGATCTTACCAAGCGTCCTGAAACCTTTGATGATCTTATGGATATTCGTCAAAAGCTCCGGGAGGTTCACGCACAGTTATAAAATCAGGGCAAGTGGCAGTTCAGCCATTTGCCCTGCTTATATTATCAGTCCAATGCACGCAAGAAGCTTTTGGGTATCGGTAATCTGATCGTCAGAATGTCTATGCCCGCCCTGAAGCTCTTTTGCCGCAATATTGATACGCCTACCGGTAATAACACGCCCCCAGCGAACAGCTTGGTATAACGGTGCAAGCCAGGGCTTATGGTTTAAAATAGGAAATTGTGTTTTCAGTTCTTTATATGGCTTAAAAATGCGATTAAATGTGTACTTTCCTTTACTGCCAAGCTGTGCCTGCCGGATCAATATTCGATTATCGGCAGTACCAAATGCGCCGCCGGTGACGATCAACTGCTCCAGCATTCGGGTAGTGGGGGAATGCTGCCCTCCATCAAACCATACGGCGATCAAGTGGTTTATATTACTCTGGAAAAGATCAAGCTTTGCTTCACAGCAGAGCGCATGCAGAAGATCACCGTCAATATTCTTCTTTTGCATAAGCCGTATATCAATCACGCTGCGTATGCCGCAGCCACCGTTGACTAAATGATAAGCCATATGGGCCAGCAGATGAAAAACAAGGAATGTGTCCATTTGACGGTGCTCAAACCTTTTACCGGGAACGACTTCACTGAACTGCCAAACCTTATCAAGCACAGCATCCATGGATTCCATATTTTCCCGAATATGATAGTGCAGCTCTAAAGGTAAGCCGCCGGGGGTAATCAGGGGAATATCGTGATATCTCCTTTTTCCATCCATCCGGCAACCATTTTCCAGCAGCAGAGAAACAGCCTGATCCAGAAAGCTTTCCTGAATCAGAATGTCTATATCACCGCTGGTACGCATCCACGGCTCCGGATAAAGGCTGCGTACAACAGCACCCTTCAGCGGAATAAAGGGAATCTGCGCTTCTTCCAAAAGTACGCTCAGCCACTGAACCTCATAGTTCATTTTTTCATAATAGCATACCGCTTCACATAAGGCATCCTGAATTTTTATCCGTTCCGACTCCCGCTGAACCAGATCCCGCACAATCAATTCAGAGCCGATCATAGCTGATATATCATGCTTTTTTGCAAGTGCCAGCAGCTTACTTAGGGATTCAGGAGAAAAAGATTTCATACTGCCCACAGCCGTATTATGATTGGACAGACTGCTTGCAATCAAATCTGTCAAAAGAGAAATCATTTGTTCCATCTATTTTTACAGGATTATTTATAATTCAGAATTTCTTTGGCAATGAATATGGGGCGGTTTTTGGTTTGTTCAAAGGTTCTGCCCACATATTCGCCAATAATACCGATGCAGAAAAGCTGAACAGCACCCAAAAGGAGTGTCAGCACAATGATGGTCGCGTAACCGGGAATGTCAATACCGGCGATCAACTTTTGCAGCACCACGACGATCAGATAGATAATGGACGCAATGGCTGTCAAAAAGCCGCAGAAGGTAGCAATTCGCAAGGGCTTTGTGGAGTAGCCGATAATTCCTTCAATGGCATAGTTTGTCAGGCTGCGGAAATTCCATTTTGTGGTTCCGGCAGTACGCTCACAGGCAACATATGGAATAAAACAGGTATTATATCCCACCCAAGCAAAAATACCCTTGGAAAAACGGTGGTATTCCGCCAGCTCAATAATGCTGTCAGCAACACTTCTGCGAATGGTGCGAAAATCGCTGGCATCGGATTTTAGGTTGACGTTGGACAGGCGGTTGATAATCCCGTAGAAGGATTTTTTGAAGAAGGAAAGAATTTTACCTTCATTTCTGCGATCCTGATAGGCTGCCACAATATCATATTCCGGCTTTTCATCCAGGATTTTTACCATATCCCGCACGATCTCGGGACGCTGCTGCAGATCTGCATCAATAAAGGTAACATATTCACCACTGCTATGGGTCAGTCCGGCATAAATACCGGCTTCCTTACCAAAGTTTCTGGAAAAACTGACCACCTTGACAGGACATTTTTGCTGTGCGTGCAATTTGCGCAGGTTGTGCATAGTCGCATCCTGACTGCCGTCATCAATAAATACAATCTCATAATCATAGCCGCAGCCCTCAAAGGCAGCAATGGTAGCCTCCTGAAAAGCGGCTACATTTTCCGCCTCATTATAGCAAGGAACGACCAGTGACAGTTTCATAGTAAATACTCCTTATCCATTCGTAGCTGTCCCATCACCGCTGATGGGAATGGCTTCGCCCAAATATGTAGGCTTTGGTTTGAAAATAGTCGTAAACATATCTTTAACACGGGCAAGCACTTCCCGGGCATCCCTGCCAAGCTGTCCGCTGAATGTGCGATAATCTGATGCAACACCATAGGCTTCAATACCCAATTTGTTAGCAATATAAAGCGCCCGGGACAGATGGTATTTCTGTGTTACAATAATCATTTTTTTGACACCAAAAATCTCTTTTGCCCGATACATACTTTCATAAGTGGAAAAACCGGCGTGATCCATAAAAATATCGGCTTCTGTGATCCCGGAATCCAAAGCATACTGTTTCATCACATTGACTTCGTCATAGTCTTCCTGACCATGATCTCCGCTCATCAAGAGCTTCGGCGCCGCGCCAAGCTCAAATACCTCCACACCTCGCTGCAATCTGTCGGCCAACAGGGGAGTGGGTGAGTTGCCTCTGACACCGCAGCCTAAAACCATAATGCAGTCAACATCTGTTAGCTCGGCAGCCTCCTGAGATGTCATCGTGTACTTGTTGGAAAATGAAATCATATATATGTTGATCCCTGCAACAGCCAAAACGCCAGTCAAAAAGGTTGCAAGAATCACGATCAGCGCTATTTTTAATTTTCTATGGATCGGTTTCATTTTTATATCACCTCTATATTTATTCTTTTATATCATAGCACATTTTTTAAATAATAAAAGAGGGATTTGGTTTTTCTGTTGACTTTTTTTGCGGTATGTGGTATTTTTAGCGAGTAAAAGCGTGGATGGGGAGTTTTCCTCCGTAAGGTCATCCAAGAGAGTGCGTATATGGTGTGAGCGCATATGACCGGGAATGAATTGTCGCCCCTGAGCAGAGCTTCTGAAAGCAAGTAGGAAGCTACGGGTCAGCCCGTTACAGCTTGTGAGTGCTCGTTTTTTCGAGAATTCAGGTGGTACCACGGGATTTGTCGATTCCGCCCTGAGCGTATTGGCTCAGGGCGTTTTTTATTGTAAGGAGTGTATGTTATGGCAAGAGAACTGCCCAAGGTTTACGAACCGCAACAGGTAGAAAAGGAAATCTATAAAATGTGGGAGGACGGTAAATACTTCCGTCCCAACAGAGGTAAGGATGCAAAGCCCTTTACCATTGTAATGCCGCCCCCTAATGTCACAGGTCAGCTTCATATGGGTCACGCAATGGATGCAACCTTGCAGGATACCCTGATCCGTTTTAAGCGTATGCAGGGCTACAACGCTCTATGGGTGCCCGGTGTTGACCACGCCGGCATTGCTACCCAGATCAAGGTGGAGGAGGAGCTTCGCACCAAGGAAGGGCTTACCCGTTATGATTTAGGCCGTGAGAAGTTTTTGGAGCGTGTATGGGACTGGAAGCACCAGTACGGCAACCGTATCGTGGAACAGCAGAAAAAGCTGGGTGCCTCCTGCGACTGGGACCGTGCCCGGTTTACTATGGATGAAGGCTGCTCCAAGGCTGTCCGTGAGGTCTTTGTTTCTCTTTACGAAAAGGGTCTGATCTACAAGGGCAGCCGTATCATCAACTGGTGTCCCAACTGTGTCACTGCTCTTTCTGACGCGGAAGTGGAATATGTGGATAAGCCCGGTCATCTGTGGCATATCCGTTACCCCCTGGCAGATGGCTCCGGCGAAGTGGTGGTAGCCACCACCCGTCCTGAAACTATGCTGGGTGATACCGGCGTTTGTGTCAATCCCAACGATGAACGGTATACCCATATCATTGGCAAAAAGGTGATCCTGCCTTTGGTGAATAAGGAAATTCCTGTGGTTGCCGATGATTATGCTGAAATGGATTTCGGCACAGGCTGTGTGAAAATGACCCCCGCCCATGATCCCAACGACTTTGAGGTTGGGTTACGGCATAATTTGGAGGTTATTCGTGTGCTGGACGACAACGGCGTTGTCAACAGCTATGGTGGCAAATATGAAGGCCTTGACCGCTATGAAGCCCGTAAGCAGATCGTAAAGGATCTGGAGGAACAGGGCTATTTGGTCAAGATCGATGACCATGTTCATAATGTTGGCACTTGCTACCGTTGCCACAATGATGTGGAGCCCATTATCTCTGCCCAGTGGTTTGTGAAAATGCAGCCTCTGGCAGAAGAAGCCATCCGTGTTGTCAAAGAAGGGGAAACCAAATTTGTCCCCGACCGTTTCAGCAAGACCTACCTGAACTGGATGGAAAATGTCCGTGACTGGTGTATCTCCCGCCAGCTTTGGTGGGGTCATCAGATCCCTGCCTGGACCTGTGCCGATTGCGGTCATATCACCGTATCCAGGGAGGATGCCTGCAAGTGTGAAAAGTGCGGCAGTACGAGCATTGAGCGGGATCCCGATGTGCTGGATACCTGGTTCTCATCTGCCTTGTGGCCCTTTGAGACCTTGGGCTGGCCTGAAAAGACTGAGGATCTGAGCTACTTCTATCCCACCGATGTTTTGGTTACCGGCTATGATATTATTTTCTTCTGGGTGGCAAGAATGATCTTCTCCGGCTGTGAGCACACCGGTAAGACTCCCTTCCACACGGTTTTGATCCACGGTCTTGTCCGGGATGATAAGGGCAGAAAAATGTCAAAGAGCTTAGGCAATGGCATTGATCCTCTGGAGATCATTGAGAAATATGGCTGTGACGCGCTGCGTATGAATATGGTCACCGGCAACTCTCCCGGAAACGATATGCGTTTTTATGTGGAGCGCTGTGAGGCAATGCGCAATTTCGCCAACAAGCTGTGGAACGCCAGCCGTTATGTTCTGATGAACCTGGATGAAAATGCCAAAAACGAGCTGCCTGCCACAAGCGATCTGACCATTGCCGATAAGTGGGTGCTTTCCAAGCTGAACAGCCTGATCGCAGATGTGACGGATAATCTGGAAAAGTATGAGCTGGGCATCGCGGTACAGAAGGTCTATGACTTTATGTGGGACACCTACTGCGACTGGTATATTGAGCTGACTAAGGCAAGACTGTACAGTGAGGATGCTTCCCAGAAGCAGACTGCCTTGCAGGTGCTTGTTTATGTTTTGGATCAGACCCTTCGTTTGCTCCATCCCTTTATGCCTTTCATCACCGAGCAGATCTGGCAGAGCATTCCCCACGAAGGTGATGCGCTGATCGTAGCCGATTGGCCCAAGTTCCGGGAGGAACTGAAATTCCAGGCAGAGGAAGAACAGATGGAATCTGTGATGAATGCTATCCGTGCCATTCGTAACCGCCGTGCGGATATGAACGTGCCGCCCTCCAAGAAGGCTGCGCTGTATATCCTTACCTCCAAGCCTCAGGCATTTGCCGAGGGTGAAGGCTTCATTCAGAGATTGGCATACGCCGATCAGGTTACCATGCTGGATGCAGAGCCTGAAAATATCGATGGTATGGTGTGCTGCACCACCTCCGATGCCAAGCTGTATATTCCTATGGGACAGCTTGTGGATGTGGCAAAGGAGCTGGAACGCATCTCCAAGGAATTGGAGAAAGCCAGAAAGAATTTGGCATCTATTGAAGGCAAGCTAAATAATGAAAACTTCACCGCAAGAGCGCCGGAAGCCGTGGTTGCCGCAGAGCGGGAAAAAGCCGCAAAGGCACAGTCTTTGATCCAGCAGCTTGAACAAAGTGAAGACGCCCTTAAAAAGCTGTAAAAGCAATTATATGATACGGAGTGTAAACCATCGGTTTGCACTCCGTATTTTTTTATTTACACCCTGATTGCGACTGCAAATTTTATATATCCTTTTTATACTGATTCCAGTACATAAGAAAGGAGGAAAACATTTGCATCTTACAAGCTTTTTGCAAGATGGACAGCTAACCATTGCCCTGACCGGCGAGATCGATCACCATTGCGCCAAACAATATATTGGCGCTATTGAAGGAAAAATTGAGGCATATACCCCGAGAATATGTGTTTTGGATTTTCGGGAGGTGACGTTTATGGATTCGTCGGGGATCGCGGTGGTGATCAATGCCCTGAGAAGTATGTCCCGTATTGAAGGCAAGCTGCTGCTGACAGATTTGAAAAGCCAGCCGATGAAGGTATTCCGTGCATCGGGAATTGATAAGCTGGTAGAAATTAAGGAGGTATACACTTGAAATTTGACAACTATATGATTTTGGAATTTCCCAGCAGATCCTGCAACGAGTCCTTTGCCCGGTCTGCTGTCGCCTGCTTTGCGGCGCAAATGGATCCCACATTGGAAGAATTGGGAGATATTCGGACTGCCGTATCAGAAGCTGTAACAAACTGCATCGTACACGCTTATCCCAACGACTATGGCATGATAACTCTGCGGTGCAGGATATTAAAAGACAATGTACTGGATATTGTTATTAAGGACAAAGGGATCGGCATTGACAATTTAGAACAGGCAAGAAGACCGATGTTTACAACCGGTGGCAGCGACCGAAGCGGAATGGGCTTTACCATTATGGAAAGCTTTATGACTGCTTTTGAGGTAACATCAGCTCCGGGGAAGGGAACAACGATACATATGCGCCGAAAGCTGCAGCGGAGAAAATGAACAGGTTAGAGGAACTGATCGCACGCTGTCAGGCAGGGGATGAGACAGCGAAAGAGGCGATCTTAGAGGAAAACACCGGACTGATCTGGTCGGTTGTTAAACGGTTTACAGGAAGGGGAACCGATTCAGAAGACCTCTATCAATTAGGCTGCCTGGGATTTATAAAGGCAGTCGAAGGTTTTGATTTACAGTTTGGAACACAGTTTTCAACCTATGCTGTACCTAAAATAGCCGGTGAGATACGAAGGTTTTTACGGGATGATGGAGCGGTCAAGGTTTCCAGAAGCATCAAAGAGCGCTCTGCGACCATCAAAGCCGCCCGCAGTGTGCTGCTTGCGGAAATGGACAGAGAGCCGACCATATTGGAAATTGCGAATTATACAGGATTTACGGCAGAGGAGATCGCGGAAGCTGAAACTGCTACCGCTGCCGTGGAATCCATTTCTCAGCAGACAGGGGAGGACGGATTTTCCCTGGAATGCGTTTTAACGAATACAGATTCGGAGGAGGTATTGTTGGAACGGTTATCCTTACGTCAGGCAATCGAAAACCTGCCGGAAAGAGAATCCCTGGTGATCAAGCTGCGCTTTTTTCATGGACTGACACAGGACAGAGTATCGAAGGTCTTATCGGTCAGTCAGGTTCAGGTGTCGAGAATCGAAAAAAAAGCGCTGTCAAAATTAAAAGAAATGATGTCGTAATCGGAATTTTTCCTTTACCTTTTCGCAAAAATGCGGTAAGATATATCTAAATGATTTTTGCGTGCAGGTGCTTTTATGACAGAACAACAATCGATTCGTTTTATCAATGCCCGCCGGGCATATATTGAGCAGCAATTCCATAATTTAAACCCTATGCAGCGTAAAGCGGTACTGACTACGGAGGGGCCATTGCTCCTTCTTGCCGGTGCAGGCAGCGGTAAAACAACGGTGCTCATTAACCGCATTGCCAACCTGATCCGATTCGGCAGGGGCAGTGACAGCCGTGAGATCCCGGATACGGTCAATCCAGAGGATGTAGATTTTCTGGAAGGCCTGATACCCCCGGTGAGCCAGCAGGATCAGTATAGGGCAGACTATTTGTGCGCCGTGGAGCCTGTGGCGCCCTGGAGCATCCTTGCCATTACATTTACCAATAAAGCGGCTAACGAATTAAAAAGCCGGCTGACGGATATGCTGGGGCCTGAGGGGCAGAATGTATGGGCAATGACCTTTCATTCCTGCTGCTGCCGGATCCTTCGCAGCCATATTGAGCGGCTTGGCTTTACAGGCAGCTTTACCATTTATGATACCTCTGATTCCGAGCGGATGATGAAGACGATCATCAAGGATATGGGTCTTGACGACAAGACCTTCCCGGCCAAGTATGTCCTTAATATCATCAGCCGGGAAAAGGATAAAATGATTTCAGCCGATGAATTTGCCCAGCGGGTGGAATACGGTCAGGATATGCGTATATATCACGTTGCCAAAGCGTATAAAAAATATCAGGATAAGCTAAAAGAGAACAACGCCCTGGACTTTGATGATATTATTTTTATGACCGTAAAGCTATTGCAGGAAAACGAGGATGTTCGCAGCTATTATCAGCGCAAATTCCGATATGTACTGGTTGATGAGTATCAGGATACCAACCATATGCAATATCTTCTCACATCCCTGCTTGCCGGTGGATATGAAAATATCTGCGTAGTCGGTGATGATGACCAGAGCATTTATCGGTTCCGGGGTGCTACCATTGAAAATATTTTGTCCTTTGAGCACCAATACCGTGGTTCCAGAGTGATCCGTTTGGAGCAGAATTACCGCTCGACCCAATCGATCTTAAATGCGGCCAATGCGGTGATCGCCCATAATAAGGGCAGAAAAGGGAAGGAGCTTTGGACATCCAACGCAGCCGGAGACCCCATTACAGTGTATGAGGCATCCGATGAAAGCGCGGAAGCAAGCTACATTGCCAATCAGATCATCTCTGTTTCAAGGGGCGAGAATTTCAAGGATCACGCCATTTTGTACCGCACCAATGCCCAGTCCAATGCCCTGGAATTTGCTTTTAAGCGTTCCGGCATTCCATACCGGGTGATCGGCGGTATGCGGTTCTTTGACCGGGCAGAAATTAAGGATATGCTGTCTTACCTGTGTGTTATCAATAACCGTAATGACGATCTGCGGCTGCACAGGATCATCAATAATCCACCCCGTGGCTTGGGTGCCAAAACCATCGAAACCGCTGACCGGCTGGCACAGGCGGAGGGCTGCCCCCTTTATCAGGTGGTAAGTGATCCCTATTCCTATGCCCCACTGGAAAAATCCGCCGGCAAACTGATGCAGTTCACTGTCATGATGGAATGGCTGGCACAGCTATTGGAGGAAGACATTACTCTGCCTGAATTTTATGAGGAGGTAATGCTCAGAACCGGGTATATTCAAATGTTGGAAGACAAGCCCACAGAAGAGAATATAACAAGGCTTGAAAACATTCGTGAATTGAAATCTAGTATACTTTCCTATGTAGAAAACGCTGAAAGCCCTTCTTTAGCTGGCTTTTTGGAGGAAATCGCCCTGTATACGGATATTGAGGAATACAACGACGGCGATGATGCCGCTGTGATGATGACCATGCACTCGGCTAAGGGCTTGGAATTTCCCAATGTGTATTTGGTTGGCTTTGAAGATGGATTGTTCCCGGGGCTTCGTGCCATCGGTGAAATGGACGAAATGGAAGAAGAACGGCGGCTTTGCTATGTTGCCATCACAAGAGCCAAGGAAAAGCTGACCATCTCCTACGCAAGACAGCGTATGCTGTACGGCAGAACCAATGCCGCACTGCCTTCCCGTTTTCTAAAGGAGATTCCCGAAAAACTTAAGATCCAAAAAGGCGGATTTCAAAACCGCACGAATGATTACGGTTCCTGGAACTCCCAGCCATACCGGCAATCCTATAATACTTATACCTTGCCCAAAACATCCAGCATTCCTATTCAGTCTACCAGTGCCCCTGTTCTGGAGCTTAACAAAGGGGATATGGTAGAGCATAAGGCGTTTGGCAGGGGAATGGTGCTTTCCGTTATGAAAATGGGTGGCGATGCCCTTTTGGAGATTGCCTTTGATAAGATCGGCACTAAGAAGCTAATGGCAAAGACTGCTTCTGCTCATATGAAAAAGCTGTAATAATCCAAGGCGTATTTTCATATGCTTTTCGGGGGGATTGCCTTGAAGCGCTTCTTCGGAAAGGTATTGCGTTTTTTTGCTGTAATTGCTGTGTTGTGCGTTGTACTTCTGATTCTTTTTCGGATCAAATACCAGTCTGCCATTATGGATCTGGCAGAAACACAGATAAGAAATTCCACATCCGATCTTATCAACGATGCCATCGATAAGCAGATTGAGCTGGGAAATATTCAGTATGACCGAATGGTCTATTTCGAAAAGGACCTGAACGGACGTATCACAGCTTTAAAAACAAATATGAGCGAGGTCAACCGGCTAAAAACGGATATATTAAGCATTATCAACGATGAAATTCTGGCGCTGGACACCTCAGATTTAGGGATCCCCATTGGCAGCCTGATACTGCCTGAGCTGCTGTCCGGCAAAGGCTTTCAGATCCCAGTGCTGATCCATTCCATAAGAAATTCTGACGCATCCTTTTCCAGCTCTTTTACAGAGGCCGGGATCAACCAAACCTTGCAGCAGCTTACCATGGAGGTTTTGGTGGATGTGACAGTGCTTGTCATGGGAGAAACTAAAAGCTTTACTGTATCGAGCCACGTTGTGGTTGCGGAAACGGTTATTGTAGGGCAGGTGCCCGATACATTTTTACAATCCGGAGGATTATGATAGAAATGAAAGAGAGAATCCTGAAACTGACAAAAATGCTGAACGAAGCCAATTATCAGTATTATGTATTGGATGATCCGAA
Source organism: Oscillospiraceae bacterium (assembly GCA_017466665.1). Classification (GTDB taxonomy): domain Bacteria; phylum Bacillota; class Clostridia; order Oscillospirales; family Oscillospiraceae; genus Faecousia. The sequence continues at coordinate 19,532 of JAFTTQ010000077.1, read as the reverse complement.
AATGCCGGATTTTGAGTACGACCGGCTGCTGCGGGAATTGGAGAACCTGGAAGGGGAGTACCCCCAGTATGTGCAGCCCGACACGCCAACCCAGAGAGTAGGCGGTCAGGCACTGAGTAAATTTGAAAAGGTTACCCATACTGTACCGCTGATGAGTCTTCAGGATGTGTTTTCTCTGGAGGAGCTGGATGATTTTCTTTCCAAGATCCTGGAAAGCTATCCTGAGGCGGAATTTACGGTTGAGCCTAAGATCGATGGCTTATCCGTTGCACTGGAATATGAAAACGGTCTTTTTGTCCGTGGTGCTACCCGTGGCGACGGCGTAGTAGGGGAGGATGTAACAGAAAATCTGAAAACCATCCCGTCAATACCGATGGTTATTGAAAATGCACCTGCCAGGCTGATCGTCCGCGGCGAGGTATATATGCCCAAGAAGAGCTTTGAAAAGCTGAACGAGCGTCAGGAAAGAGAAGGAAAAGCACTCTTTGCCAATCCCCGTAACGCTGCCGCCGGCTCCCTGCGCCAGCTAGATCCGAAGATCGCCGCGCAGCGGGGACTGGATATTCTGATCTTCAATGTGCAGTACGCCGAGGGCGTGTCCTTTGACAGCCACAGCGAATCACTGCAATATTTGAAGAATCTGAAATTTAAGGTCATCGATTGGGCGCTGCTGCATCAAATTGATAAAATTAACGATGAAGTTTTGCGCATTAACGAGAATCGTGAGAAATTAACCTGCGATATCGACGGCGCTGTTATCAAGGTCAACCGGCTCTCTCTCCGGGAGCGCTTAGGCAATACCGCAAAATTCCCCCGATGGGCAGCGGCCTATAAATATCCGCCGGAGATCAAGCCCACAGTTGTGGAGGATATTGTTGTGCAGGTGGGCAGAACCGGTGTACTGACACCGAAGGCTGTGGTAAAGCCTGTTCGGCTTGCCGGTACCACAGTTACCAACGCCACACTGCATAATCAGGACTTTATATCCGAGCGGGATATCCGAATCGGTGATACGGTTTTGATTCGTAAAGCAGGAGAGATCATTCCGGAAATTTTAGAGGTGGATATCTCCAAACGTCCCACGGATGCGGTACCCTATAAACTGCCTTCTGCCTGTCCTGTTTGCGGCGCGCCTACCCAAAAGGATGAGGACGGTGCTTTTTTGCGCTGTACCGGCGCTGCCTGTCCCGCGCAGATCTCCCGGATCATTGAGCATTTTGTCAGCCGGGATGCTATGGATGTGGAAGGGCTTGGCGGTGCTATTGTGGACAGTTTGATCGAAAAGGGGCTGTTAAAGACCCCTGCTGATATTTACGAACTGACCCTCGATGACGTGAAATCTCTTTGGCAGAGCGGCGAGACCGCGGCAAAAAAACTGCTGGATGCCATTGAAAAAAGCAAGCAGCAGGATCTTTCCAAGCTGATTTTTGCGCTGGGAATCCGTCAGGTGGGCGCAAAGACCGGCAAAGTACTTGCTAAGCATTTCGGTAATTTGGATAACCTTATGGCAGCCACCGAAGAGGATTTGACACAGATCCCTGACGTGGGCGGTATCACAGCATCGTTTATTTATGACTGGTTCCGTCAGGAGCAATCCCAGGCGATCATTGAGAAGCTTCGCAAAAACGGTGTAAATTTTGAAAGTAAAGTAGCCGTGACCGATACCCGTTTTGCGGGAATGACTTTTGTTCTGACCGGGGCATTGACCAAATTCACAAGAGAAGAAGCTACGGAAAAGATCGAGCTTTTCGGCGGTAAAGCATCCGGCTCTGTTTCCAAGAAAACCACCTATGTGGTGGTCGGTGAAAACGCCGGTTCTAAGGAACGAAAGGCACGGGAATTGAACATTCCCATTTTATCCGAGGATGAATTTTTAAATATGCTTGCATAGCATTTAGGGGCTGTCTATACTTTAGACAGCCCCTAAATTTGTTCTGAACAGCCACATAAAACGCTCTTATTTAAAGCTTAAAATCATCCTCGGTATACTGGCTGAAATCCAGTGCTTTTGCCTTAGCCGGTATTCGTTTTGTGGGGTCATAGCGGTAAAACAGGCAGCATCTATCTTCGTCCACAGCACCCTTTTTGCTGCATAGCAGACTACCGTCCTTTTGAAACTCAAAATATTGACAGTAAGCACAGCATCTTGTGATATCCTTCCGAAACAACATAATCATACCTCACAGTTTTCTATACGTTGATTATACCTTATCTTCTGAGGATTTTCCAGTCCTTTTTTATTCCCCGGGAAACAGAATTGTACATATAATCAGTGACAGGATAATTGATATCAGTGCTTGCAGCAGTTTTCCTACAAAATAGGTCTTACAGTTTAATTTCCCCGTTACAGATACGGTTTGCAGACCCACACACAATCCGCCAAAGGAAAGAAGCCCCGCTAATGCGGTAAATTGAAATGTAGGATCTGCTACGCTGTGGATTTCAACACAGCCGTTTGTCAGTTCCAAAACGCCCGAAAAAAGGATAGCATATTCCTTTGGAATGATCCAAAGGATCCAGCGGTTTAAAAAGAGAATCCACACACGAAATAAAATGACCCACCCGCATACCGTAGCCATAGCCCGCATTGCCTGTTCCAGCGGCCTTAAATTTTTCTTTTCGGATATTTGGCAAGTGGCGCGGGATTTTCCCGGAAGAAGCATTCCAACGATCAGGGATGACAGGATCAGCACGGCCCACAACAGCCAGGGGATCCATCGGTTTTCGAAAATTGAGCCTGCTATACCGAATATGAACGCGGGGCCGGCATTGCTGCAGAATCCCAGCATCCGCTGTGCATCCGATTTATGGATATACCCATTTTCATAGGCAGCCCCAACCGCCTGCGCCCCCACAGGATAGCCCCCTGTCATTCCCAAAAGCAAAAGAGGCTCTGCTCCGGCAGGAATACCGCATAAACGCCCCAAAGGCCGTAATACTCGCCCTGAATACCCCAGAAGCGACTGATTGACGATCCCTGAAATAAAGAAAAAGGGAAACAGTGACGGTATCACAGTCTGAATACAGAGGGATATACCATCCTGCGCACCCTTTAACGCCGTTTGTGTGTCAAATATCAGCACCAGCATTGCCATCACAGCAAAGCCACCAAGAACATATTTCTTTCGCACATTACCACCTCATAAGAAACTATGCACGGCTTGTTCAATTCATCCATCAGCCATCATAGAATTTATTATCAGGAGGTGCTTGCATGGGAAATAAACATCTGTTTGAGAGGGTGGCAAGGGCAGTTGATCTGAGCGGAGAACCGATTCCGGGAAAACCGCTGGTCGAGATCGTAGGGGAGAGGGCAGTTCTGATCGAAAACCACTGCGGTGTAATCTCTTACAGCCCGGATGCGGTAGCTGTGAAAACAAAAGGAGGATGCATTTGTGTATACGGCAACCGCTTGGTGCTGACAAAAATGTCCAAAGAACAGCTAAGAATATGCGGAACCATTCGCAATGTGGAGCTGCGGGGGAGGCAATCATATGGCGAATAAATCCATGGGCGGATGGATCCGGGTCAAAATAACAAGCGCCGATATTCCCGGTGCGTTGCGTCAGCTTGCAGAGCATAACATCATTTTGCAGGATATCGAATCCGAAAACGATCTTTCTGTTTCACTGACTGTATCTCAAAAGGATTTTCAAAGGGTAAAAACACTTTTGGAAAAGAGGGGAGACCGATGTGAGGCAGAGGGCAGATCGGGGCTGTATTGGACGCTTCTGACATTAAAAAGCCGCTGGCTTTTTGTCATGGGCTGCATTATAATCATTATGCTGTCAATCTTTATTCCATCAAGGATCTATTTCTTTGAGGTCAAGGGAAATCAAAATATTCCTCAGCGATGGATTTTGGAACAAGCAGAGCAAAGCGGACTGACCTTTGGCTGCAGCCGGGCACAGATCAAAAGTGAGCAGCTCAAAAACAGTATTGTGCAGAGCATTCCGGAGCTGGATTGGGTTGGGATCACCACAGCAGGCTGTGTCGCAACCATAGAGGTCAGAGAAAAACCGTTAGAAGAAAAAAACGAAAACAATATTTTTTCTGTCAGTCATATCGTCGCAGCCTGTGACGGTGTGGTGGACAGCATAACTGCCACAAACGGGGTTTCCCTGTGCAAACCGGGACAGGCCGTGCAGAAAGGGCAAATTTTGATTTCCGGCTATGAAAATTGCGGGTTGATCGTTAAAGCATCCCGGGCAGAAGGAGAGGTTTACGCCAAAACCATCCGTACTATTTCCCTATATTCACCGGCATACAGACTGCAAAGAGGGGAAATTCAGCGTGTCGAAAAAAAATATTCTGTACAAATCGGAAAAAATATTATAAATTTCTCGAAAGATAGTGGAATTTCACCATCAGGATGTGTTAAAATGTATTCGAGAAAATATGTAACACTGCCGGGAGGGTTTCAGCTACCTATTGCTCTCATATGTCAAAAGACCGTTTATTACGAATCTTATTTGACGGAAGCATCCAAAGAAGACTTTGCGTGGCTTGAGAAGGATGCGGAGCAATACATTTTATCCCATATGAACGCCGGTGAAATTCTGCTGCGGCAGACCGCTCTGCAATACAGTCAGGACTTCTGTGTTTTGAACGGGGTATATGCCTGCCGGGAGCAAATTGGAAAAACAAAGATCGAGGAGATTCTGAATCAGAATGGAAAATACAGTTGAACGTATCGTCAATGCTGACCGAATCGAGGATCTGATCGCGGTATTCGGCTCCTTTGACGAAAATATCAAGCATATCGAGGATGCCCTGGGCGTTACCATTGTCAATCGTGGAACTGACCTGAAGGTGTCCGGCGAGGAGGAGGCAACCTATAAGGCTGTCAGAACCCTTGAGGGACTTTTGGCGCTTGCCTCCAAGGGCGAGACTATTGATGAACAGCGGGTCAGATATTTGATCACACTGGTTCAGGAGGGCAATGAATCCCAGGTTACCAAGATGGCAAAGGATGTTGTCTGCATCACTGCCAAGGGAAAGCCCATCAAGGCAAAAACCGTTGGACAGCAGGAATATATGAAAGCCATAGCCAAAAACACCATCACCCTTGGCGTTGGCCCTGCCGGTACGGGCAAAACCTACCTGGCAGTTGCCGCCGCTGTGGCGGCTTTTCGGGAACGGACGGTAAATCGGATCATTCTGACCCGTCCTGCAGTTGAAGCCGGTGAACGGCTTGGTTTTCTGCCCGGTGATCTGCAAAATAAGGTCGATCCCTACTTGCGTCCACTATACGATGCCCTCTATGAAATGCTTGGCCCGGAGACCTTCCAGAAATATCAGGAGCGTGGCTCCATTGAGGTTGCCCCCCTTGCCTATATGCGTGGCAGAACCTTGGATGACAGCTTTATTATTTTGGACGAAGCACAGAACACCACAAAAGAGCAGATGAAAATGTTCCTGACCCGTTTGGGCTTTGGTTCTAAGATCGTCATTACCGGCGACGTCACGCAGATCGACCTACCCTCCGATAAGACCTCCGGCTTAAAGGATGCCATTCGTGTATTGGAAGGGGTCAAGGATATTGCCATCTGTAAGCTGACCTCTGCTGACGTGGTGCGTCACGCTCTTGTGCAGCGCATCATCAATGCCTACGAAAAAGCAGAACAGAAAAAGGAATTGCCGAAGCAGGCAGCCCCAAAACGGTATCAAAGGAAGATAGAAAAATGAAACAAGTAAAAATCAATATGACCTTTGCCTGCTTTACCATCAAGCAGCCTGTCATTGCAGCTATCATCAGAAAAGCAATCGAGGCGACTCTTGCCGCTGAAAATATCACAGTCCCCTGTGAGATCAATGTGCTGGTTACGGATGATAATGGCATCCGTGCCATCAACAGCGCCAGCCGAAAGATCAACAAAGCTACCGATGTTCTCAGCTTTCCTATGTTTCAGCTAACGGCAGGCCAGCCGCCGGAAAACTGGGATGAATACCTGGATCCTGAAACCGGGCTGTGTCCTTTAGGGGATATGGCGATTTCCTTAGAGCGTGCCACAGCACAGGCAAAAGCGTTTGGCCATAGCCAGCGCAGGGAAGTGGGGTATCTGACGATCCATTCCATGCTTCACCTTTTGGGCTATGACCATTTGGATGAAGGCGTACAAAAGCAGCAAATGCGCAGCAGGGAAGAGGCAATCGCCAAAAGTATCCCGGGCGTTCACAGATAAGGAGATATTATGAAAACCAAAACCGCTATGATCACCATTGCCGGCCGTCCCAATGTGGGCAAGTCTACATTGACTAATTTTCTGGTTGGCGAAAAGATCGCCATTGTTTCCAATAAACCCCAGACTACCCGTAACCGTATCTGCGGCATTGTCACCAAGGGTGATACCCAATTTGTTTTTGTGGATACCCCCGGCTTCCACAAGCCCAGAACCAAACTTGGGGATTATATGGTCAACGTAACAAAAAGCTCTATTTCCGATGTAGATCTGACCATTTTATTGGTTGAACCCATTGCATCTGTCGGTACCCAGGAACAGGCGTTGATTGAGCAGCTCAAATCCCAGAAATGCCCTGTAATACTCGCTATCAATAAGATCGACTCCGTCCAGAAGGAAGATCTTTTGGCTGTGATTGATGTCTATTCTCAGGCAGCTACTTTTGACGCAATCATCCCTATTTCTGCCAAGACAGGCGATGGCGTGGAGCTTTTGCTTGCAGAATGCGAAAAATACGCAATCGAAAGTCCGTTCCTGTTTCCTGATGATATTACCACCGATCAGCCTGAACGTCAGGTGATGGCCGAGATCATCCGGGAAAAGCTTCTGTGGTGCCTGGATAGGGAGATTCCCCACGGAACCGCTGTGGAGATCACAAAGTTTTCGGAACGGGATAACGGCATCATCGACATTGACGCAACCATCTACTGTGAAAAAGCCAATCATAAGGGCATCATCATCGGCAAACACGGAGACATGCTGAAAAAAATCTCCTCAATGTCCCGGGCAGATTGTGAGCACTTTATGGGCACAAAGGTGTATTTGACCACCTGGGTCAAGGTAAAGGAAAACTGGCGTGACAGTGATTTCCTTGTCCGCAACTTTGGTTACAGAGAATAATTTCCAAGGCTATAACCGCATATTTCGGTACATCCTATTTATGGAGGGATGACCATGAATGCACAAGACTATTGGAAAGTGTTTTTAGATTCCGGAATTCCTGAGTACTATCTTTTATACAACAAAGCAAAAAAATCGGAGGACTCCCATGTATGTAACGACCCAGGGACTGGTTCTGCGGGTGTGTCCCTACAATGATTCAGACGCTATGCTGACCATTCTGACAGCCAAGCTTGGAAGGGTATTAGCCAAGGTGCGGGGGCTGCGGCGGAAAAACAGTCCCATGTCTGCTCCCTGTCAGCTTCTTGCCCTGGCTGAGTTTACATTATTTGAATACAAGGATTCCTACACTGTCAATGAAGCCCACTCTGTTGAGCTGTTCACACCCTTACGCCGTGATCTGCAAAAGCTGTCATTGGGAACCTATTTTGCCCAGGCAGCAGAGATCATCGCACAGGAGGATATGCCAAATCCTGAGCTGTTGTCTTTGATCTTAAACAGCTTGTATGCCCTTTCTCAAATGGATATGCCCGAGGAAAAGATAAAGGCAGTAGTTGAACTGCGGCTGGCTTGCCTTGCCGGTTATACGCCGGATCTTTACGGCTGCCATAGCTGCGGCGAACCAACGCCGGAGTGCTTTGATATTTCAGAAGGTCGATTGGAATGTGCCCGCTGTCGCAGCGGTATCTCCGGCGGTATACGAATGCCGGTCAGTGCCGGTATTTTGGATGCCATGCGCTATATCTGTGCCTGTCATCCTAAAAAGCTATTTTCTTTTGATCTTCCCATAGAATCTATGCAGCAGCTATCCTCAATTACAGAAGCCTATCTATGCGCACAGCTTGAACGGGGATTTTCTACCTTGGATTTTTATAAGTCCCTGTTTTATCAACCGCTTTAGGAGTTTACAAATGTCATTATTATACGAAAAATCCCAATATAAACTGGAGCTGGATCAGGTTTTGTCCCTGCTGTCCCAGTGTGCCGGCAGCCCTGACGGGAAAGAGGCGTGCCTTCATATCAAGCCTTCCTCTGACCTGGAGGAGGTTCAGCAAATGCTGGATGAAACCACCGCCGCATCGGATATGTGCACCAAAAAGGGAAATCCTGCTTTTGGTGACATCACAGATGTTTCCTTTTCTTTGGATCGAGCCGACAAGGGCGGCACTCTGCAGCCCAAGGAGCTTTTAAGCATTGGTGCAGTTCTTCGCTGCGCCAGAACGGTAAAAAGCTACGTTTCCGATGATGAAGCAGAATCTATCTTACATCCTTACTTTAGAATACTTATACCCAATAAGTATCTGGAAGACCGTATTCTTGGTGCAATTCTATCAGAGGAGCAGATCGCGGATAATGCAAGCCCCACATTATCCGATATTCGCCGCCACATCAAGATCCAAAGTGGGAAAATCAAGGACAGTCTGCAAAAGATCATCTCATCACCGGCCTATTCCAAATTTCTCCGGGAGCCAATTATCACCATTCGCCAGGGCAGATATGTCGTGCCCGTAAAAAGTGAATGCAAAAATGATATTCCCGGTCTTGTTCACGATGTTTCCGCAACCGGCTCTACATATTTTGTGGAGCCAATGTCTGCAGTTAATGCCAATAACGCCCTGAAGGAGCTGGAAATTCAGGAGAATAAAGAGATCGAAAGAATTTTAGCGGAGCTTTCTTCGGAAGCAGCATCACATAAAGAGGAAATCAATCAAAACTACCATATTTTAGTTAAACTGGACGTTGTTTTCGCAAAGGCAAAGCTTGCCTACCGTATGAATGCCTGGGCACCGATCATGAACGACGGGGGAAGGATCGACCTTCGCAAAGCAAGACACCCTTTGATCGACAGCATAAAGGTGGTGCCCATTTCTGTCCGACTTGGCTCTGATTTTGATACTATGATCATTACAGGCCCCAATACCGGCGGTAAAACTGTCACACTAAAAACTGTTGGACTTTTGACGCTTATGGCAGAATGCGGCCTGCATATCCCGGCAGGGGATGGCAGTACACTTTCTACATTTGATACCATTTTAGCAGATATTGGTGACGAGCAATCCATTGCGCAAAGCCTTTCAACATTCTCCAGCCATATGAAAACCATTGTGGATATCGTGGAGAATTGCGACAGCAAAACCCTTGTCCTGTTCGACGAGCTGGGTGCAGGCACAGACCCCGCCGAGGGTGCTGCCCTTGCTATGGCATTGATCGAATTTTGCAGAAAAATGGGGGCACAGGTGCTTGCAACCACCCACTATGCGGAGCTGAAATTGTATGCTATGCGCACAAAAGGCGTTATCAATGCATCCTGCGAATTTGACGTGGAAACACTGCAGCCCACCTATAAGCTGCTGATCGGCATTCCTGGCAAATCCAATGCCTTTGCCATTTCCAGAAAGCTGGGGCTTTCTGAGGATATTATCAAAGAAGCATCTGACCTTGTGGGTAAGAACGACCGTGATTTCGAGGATGTTTTGTCCCAGTTGGAGCAGCAGCGTCAACAGATGGAAAACGCCCGTTTGGAGGCAGAACGGCTTCGTCAGGAAACAGCGCAAATGAACCGGCAAAGCGAAGAATTCAATCAAAAGCTTCAGCAGCAGCGGGAAAAGCTGCTGGAACAGGCAAGAACTGAGGCAAAAGCGATCATTGAAGATGCTAGAAGAACCGCAAACTTTGCATCCGAGGAGATCAAAGCCATAAAAAAGCAGCTTTCCGAAAGCGCGGATACTGCCGGCATCAATCAGCGGCAGGCAGAGCTTCGCCGCTCACTAAATGAAACAGAAGACCGTATTTTGGCAAATCAAAAGCAGCAAGCTCGCCCTGAACCTACACGGCCTGTGATGATCGGCGATACAGTGGAGCTTTTAAAGCTTGGAACAAAAGCAAGTGTTATTGCCATCAACAAAGATGGCACTTACCAGCTTCAGGCGGGTATTTTAAAGCTTACAGCCAAGGCAGATGAGATCTATCTTTTGGAACAGGAAAATCCCTATAAGCAAAAAGGTGGCCATCCTGCCCACTCCGGCAGAGAAATGAAAATGACAGCCACTTCACCGGAAGTTGATCTGCGGGGAATGGACAGCATTGAGGCTGTATGTGTTTTGGAGCGTTATCTGGATGAAGCCATGCGGGGTAAATTACCCAGTGTGCGTATCATCCACGGAAAAGGCACCGGTGTGCTTCGCGGTGCAGTCCATCAAGCTCTGCGAAAAAATAAATTTGTCAAGTCCTTCCGCCTTGGCGTATATGGTGAGGGTGAAGACGGCGTTACTATCGCGGAGTTTCACTGATTTTTTATATTAATTTCATTTTCTCGGCATTTTTTCCATTTTCCTTTTGTTAATATATGGGAAATGAATGGAAAAAGGTTGACTTTTTCCGCAGATTTGCTATGATATATGCATAAAGTCATATCATATTTTGGTATGGCACTAAGGAGTGTATAAGCTATGTTCAGCAAGGAAGTTATGGTGCGTTGTGAGTCTGGTCTACATAACCGGCAAGCAACCTATTTTGTCCAGAAGGCCAATGAGTTTGAAAGCAGTATTTGGTTGGAATCCGACAACCGCAAAATGAATGCCAAGAGCTTGTTGGGTATCATGTCTCTGGGAATCATCACCGGTGCAACAGTAACCCTATCTGCTATGGGCTCTGATGCTGAATCCGCAGTAAATGCGCTGGAGGCACTTCTTCAGCGGGATGTTTATTGATTGGTTACTTCGCCGCCTCAGTGCAAAGCATTGAGGCGGTAATTTTTTAGGAGGATGTTATATGACGATCGAAGAACTAAAGGCAAAAGCATCCTCTTTGCCGCTTTCTCCCGGTGTCTATATTATGCGTGACGAGGAGAACCGGGTCATATATGTGGGCAAAGCCAAAAAACTTCGTAACCGGGTCAGCCAGTATTTTTTGGATACTGCGTCCCATTCTCCCAAAACAAGGATGATGGTCAGCAAGATCCATCATTTCGATGTCATCATCGCCTCCAGTGAATTTGAAGCACTGGTTTTGGAATGCGCCCAGATCAAGCGGTATATGCCCAAATACAATATCCTGCTAAAGGATGATAAGGGATATCCCTATATTCGTCTGGATATGAAAGCGCCATATCCCAAATTGGAGCTTGCCAGCAGGCCTGCTGATGACAATGCCGTATATTACGGCCCCTTTGGCAGCCGGGGAATTACACAAAATCTCATTGATGCCATAAAGAAGGCGTTAAAGCTTCCTGCCTGCAGTAAGCAATTTCCAAAAGATTTAGGGAAGGGAAGGCCTTGCCTGAACTATCATTTGAATCAATGTTCCGGCTGGTGTCAAAAGGTAAATCCCGAGGTGGAATACAGAGAAGCCATGGAGCAGGCACGTCAGCTTCTTTCAGGAAATTATAAGCAGCTTTCCGATTCTATCCGAAAACAAATGCAGGCAGCTGCTGATAGCTGGAACTTTGAATTGGCGGCAAGCCTTCGTGACCGCATATCATCCATTGATGCCCTGAGCAAAAAGCAGTTTGTTACTGCCGGCAATGTATCGGAAACCGATGCCATTGGTTACGGTCAAACAGAATCCAAGGCCTGTTTTGCGGTTTTGCATTTTTCCGGTGGAGAGCTTGTGGACAAAGATTATGAGATCTTAACAGCGGATGACAAAGAATCAGCCGTTTCCAGTCTGTTAAAGCAGTATTATTTAAGCCGGGGTTTTGCCCCCAAAACTATATTATTACCGTTTCAGGTAGCCGACAGTGCGCTGTTTGCGGAGCTTCTGCAGCAGCAATATGGCAAAAAAACCGTCATTAAAGTTCCGCAGCGGGGTGATAATGTTCGCTTGATGGAGCTTGCCTGCAAAAACGCCCAGGAAGAAGCAGAGCGGATCACCAATAAAGAGGATCGAAACAAGGCTATTTTAACCATGCTTCAAAAGATGCTTGCTGTTCCTTCTGTGCACCGCATGGAATCCTATGATATATCCAATATTTCCGGCACCGATAATGTAGCAAGTATGGTCGTATTTGTAGATGGCAAACCCTGTAAAAGTGACTATAAGCGCTTTAAAGTCGAATTGGGCGGCATGCAGGATGATTACGGCTCTATGCGTCAGGTCTTAACCCGCAGATTCAGCGATTTTCTAAGTGGTGATAAAGGTTTTGAGGAGAAGCCGGATCTTCTGTTGATCGACGGCGGATCTTCTCACGCAAAAGTAGCTGAGGAGGTTCTTTCCCTTTATGATCTGCAAATTCCAATTTTCGGAATGGTCAAAGATGACCGGCACCGCACAAGAGCGCTCATTACCGCAGACGGACGGGAGATCCGCATTGATAACCAGCAAGCCATCTTTTCCTTAATTGGCTCCATTCAGGAACAAACCCACCGTTTTGCAATATCCTATCACCGAAAGCTTCGAAGCAAACGGCTGAGATACTCAGAATTGGACCAGATTCCCGGGATCGGCCCAAAACGAAAGCAGGAGCTTTTGAAGCACTTTTCTTCCATTGCAGCCATCAAAATGGCAACGCTGGCTGAATTGGAGCATTACTTGCCCCATAACGCAGCCAATGCTGTGTATCAATATTTTCATCCGTCAGAAGGGTAGGGGAAGCTATGAGAGTCATATCCGGAATCGCCAAGGGCACCGTTTTAAAAACGCCGGAGGGTCTTACTACCAGGCCTACTGCCGATCGGATCAAGGAAGCCATGTTCAGCATCATACAGTTTGATGTTCCTGGTACCAAAGTCCTCGACCTGTTTGGAGGAACCGGTCAGCTTGGAATCGAAGCCCTGAGCAGGGGAGCCAAGAGTGCTGTTTTTGTAGATGCCGCCAATTCTGCCTGCCACCTGATCCGCGAAAATTTAAGGAGAACAAAACTGCAGGATTCGGCAAGAGTTGTTCAGTCTGATTATTTAACATTCCTGAAAACAACACAGGAAAAATACAATATTATCTTTTTAGATCCTCCTTATGCAGAAGTTTTTTTAGAAAATTCCTTAAAAATGATAACAGAAATTGACATTTTGCAAAGTAATGGTATAATAGTCACGGAACGGCCTGTTGAAAAGCCGCTATCTTTGGATTTTCCAGATTATACCCGTTCCCGGGATTATAAATATGGCAAAACCCTGCTTACCATCTATCGCAAGGAAAGCCCCTAGGGGAGGATGAAAATGAAAATTGCCATTTACCCCGGCAGCTTTGATCCAATCACCAGCGGTCATTTGAATATCATCAAACGTGCAGCCGATATTTTTGATAAGTTGATTGTTTGTGTTATGGTCAACTCCACCAAATCTCCCATGTTTTCCCGGGAGGAACGTGTTGACCTGATCCGCCGCTCCATCGGTGAGCTTTCCAATGTGGAGGTGGATTCTTCCGATGGACTGTTGGCAGACTACGCAAGACGTAAGGGAAGCTGTGTGATCGTAAAAGGACTGCGTGCCGGCTCTGATTTTGAAAACGAATTTCAAATGGCACTGATCAACCACAAGATCAATCCTGATTTGGATACAATGTTCCTGACTGCGGAGCATCAATATACGTATCTTAGTTCCAGCACTGTAAAGGAATTGGGCAATTACGATGTAGATCTGTCTGATTTCCTGCCCGAGCCGATTATCCCCATATTTAAACAGCGCATCGCTGATATTCGTAAAAAAGGAGAAAACAAAAAATGAACGAGCAGAATATTGAACAGATTATTTCCGCATTGTATGATATGATTCAGGATGCAAGAGGTCTTCCTCTTGGCGCTGACAAGTGCATTGTTGAGCGTGATAAGGTTTTGGATATGCTCGATGAGATCATTGCACAACTTCCTGTTGAACTGAAGCAGGCTCGCACCATCGTAGAATCCCGCAATGAGCTGATCGGCCAGGCTCGCCGTGAGGCAGAAACCGTGATCCGTCAGGCGCAGGAAAAGGCTGCGGAATTGGTAGCTGAGGAGGCTATTTACAAGGAAGCAAAGCGTCAGTGTCAGGAAATGGTTTTGCAGACTCAGTCCCTTATGGCAGATCTGCGCAAGGCAAGCAACGACTATATGGACGATGCTCTTCGCCGCACTGAGGAAGCTATTGCTATGTCCCTGGAGGATGTGAAGAATACGCGCAACAAGTTCGCCGCTCTTGTGGAAGCACAGGAAAAGCGTGCCGCCGCTTCTGCTTCTGAGGCAGGAGAGATCTAAGTATAGAAACAGCTCAAATTTTATGTTTGAGCTGTTTTTTTAGGAAAGAGGAGTTAAAGTATGAACTATATGGATCGTTATGAATTTTGGTGCAATGCCGGTCTGCCCGAGGATGTTCAGAAAGAATTGCAGTCAATCGCAAACAATGAAGAAGAGCTGAAAGGCCGTTTTGGTAGTGACCTGCAATTCGGCACTGCCGGTATGCGTGGCATTATGGGAGCCGGCAGCAACCGTCTGAACCGTTACACCGTTCGCAGAGCTGCTCAGGGTATGGCAGCCTGGCTGTCTGAGTCTGATCTGCCAAAAATCGCCGCCATTGGATACGATTCCCGCCACAATTCCCAGTTGTTTGCTGAAATTTGTGCCGTGGCTTTCGCTGAGTCCGGGATCCTTACTTATCTGTATGACCGTTTGGCGCCTACACCCATGCTATCATTTGCAGTCCGCCGACTGGGCTGTGGCTGTGGTATCGTTATTTCCGCAAGCCATAATTCCGGCGAATACAACGGCGTAAAATGCTACGGCCCTGATGGCTGCCAGATGACCGACGAGCCCGCTGCTATTGTTACACAGCGGATCGCTGCTATTCCTTATTTTGTCCCAGAGAAAAAAAGTTTCCGGGAGTTCATGGATGAAGGGCTGATCCGCTATATCGGTCAGGACATTTGGGAGGAATACTATCAGACCGTCCTGGCAGAGTCCGTAGGTCCGGAAATGCTGCGCAGCACAGACCTGAATGTGGTATATACCCCACTTTGCGGAACCGGCAACGAGCCTGTTCGTGAGGTTCTTGGCAGGCTGAATGTGAATATGCATATTGTGGCGTGTCAGGAGAAGCCTGACGGCGATTTTAAGACTTGTGAGTATCCTAACCCAGAAACAGACGCTGCCCTTAACGAGAGCTACAAGGTGGCTGACAAGGTTTCCTGCGATGTGATTTTAGGCACTGACCCGGATTGCGACCGTGTCGCCATTGCGGTTCCCTGTAACGGTGAATATATTAAGCTTTCCGGCAATGAGTTGGGTTGTCTGCTGCTTGACTACATTTTAAAGGCCCGTACCAGCCGCGGCGACATCTCTGACGGAGCTATTACCGTTCGCAGCATCGTTTCTTCCCCCTTGGCTGACCGAATCGCAGAAGCCTACGGCGTGACTATGAAGGCGGTCTTGACTGGTTTTAAGTACATCGGTGGTGAGATCCTCGAGCTGGAAAACAAGGGTCAGGAAAACAAATTCATCTTTGGCTTTGAGGAAAGCTGTGGCTATCTTAAGGGTACCTATGCCCGGGACAAGGACGCAGTCGTCGCCTCCATGCTGGTTTGTGAATTAGCAGCATACCTTAAAAAACAAGGAAAATCCATTTTAGACGCTTTGCGTGAGCTTTATGAGACCTACGGCCAGTTCCTTGCAAAGGTGCAGAGTATTGAATTGACCGGTGCTGACGCAATGGAAAAGGCAGCCAATATGATGGCAAATCTTCGCAAGCAGGTGCCTGAATCCATTGGTGGTGCAAAGGTCACCGCGGTACGGGATTATAAGATCCGCGTTGAAAAGGATATGATCACAGGGGAAGAACGCCCAATTTCTCTTCCTTCTTCCAATGTATTGGAGTTCATTCTTGGAAACAGTGGCAGCGTGATCGCCCGTCCCTCCGGCACAGAGCCGAAGGTCAAATTCTATTATACCGCCGTTGCAAATACCAAAGCTGCAGCTCAGGCTCTGCTGGATGCAATGGTACAACAAATGTCTTCCTAATAATATCAGGATCGCCGGGACAGGTTTTGCCTGTCCCGGTTCTTTTTTTACCAACGCACGCATAGAGTAAAGCAAAAGGGGAGGGGATATAATGAAAAAAATATTCAGCAGCAAGCCAAAGACTCATTCCATATGGCTATCCATAGTCTTTGGCGCATTGACAGCAATACTGATAAGCGTAGCGGGCGCAATCGTTGGCACAGCTTTTATAAACGGGGGTAAGGTCTCGGAAACAGCTTATCCTGCAATATCTGCAATCATTTGGTGTTTATCATCGTTTGTTGGAACCTTAGTTGCATCTAAAACAGCAGGACAACAGGCTTTACTCGTATCCGGCTCAGCAACAGCAGCATATATGCTGATTCTGACAGCGGTTCAAATTCTGTTTTTTGACAGTCAATTTAACGAGATATGGAAGGGGATCCTGATATGTATTGCAGGAATCATACCAACACTTCTCCTATGCGGTAAGTCCGGAGGTCAAAAAAAATCAAAAATAAGATATCGCCGGGCTTAAATTGTACAATATTACCATATGGGTAAATGTCATTTACCCATATGGTACATTTTGCAAGGCGGCTTGCAAAAACAATATTTTGTACATTACAGAGCGGACATACCCTATATATAGCATTCTCGATCGCACAATCAATATTTATTCATTCTTAGTTCAATTAGTTTACATAATGATGTTGACATAAAAATGGTCATAATATACAAAAAATGAGAATATATACATTTTTTGCTTGCAATTAAAGGAGATTTCAAGTATAGTAATCAAGCAAAAGGTTTTAAAGACCCTTTATTTTCAGCTGTTTTATACATTATCTCCTTTTGTTCCGCAGCAAATCAGAAGGAGATGCTCTATGCAACGCATTGCTAATCAGAAAAAGTGGATTGTTCACATAATTTCTTTATGGGTATTTTTCCTGTTCTTGGGAATGACGCTGTTTCATTGTTTCCGACGTGATTTTTACTCGATCATTCATCAGGATTCATTTCCGTCCATTTCGTTTCTTGGTATCGTTCTTTCCTCTTTTGTGCCCGTTGCTTTGGTTGTTCTGTTTCTGCATTTTTCCTGTTTTTTTCCTTGCTGCGTGATTGTATCCCTGAAAGCCTTTTTTTACGGCTTTTCACTTTCGGTATACGGAGGAGCCCAGGCAGGTCTGCTTTTGTTTTCTCAATCTGTCAGTTCAATACTACTCCTTCTTATGATCTTTGCCTGGTTGTACAGATCGGTTCATCCTGTTAAAAATCTGCTTTACATTTTTCTGTTTGTTGACTCATTATTTATTCTCCTTGATTATTTTCTAATTTGCCCATTGTATTCCTGATTAGAAAGGTTCACTGTATTTATGTTGGATTTAATTCACGCCTATGAGAATTATCTCTCAAAGGTCAAAAAATCATCCGCCAACACCATTGGCTCCTATATGCGTGACATTCGTCAGTTCGCAGATTGGCTCAATGTAAATGTGTTGGATGTAACACAAGTGAATATTCGCAGCTATCTTTCTCATCTGGAAAGCATCGGCAAGTCCAATGCAACGATTTCCAGAGCCGCTGCCAGCTTGAAGAATTTCTATGCTTATTTGATGTCCTCTGGCTTTGTGGAGATGAATCCTGTTTCCGATGTACATATCGAAAGAGGAGAAAAAAAGCTGCCGCAGATTCTTACCGGCAGAGAAATCGAGCTTTTATTGGCACAGCCCGTATGCACAGACGCCAAAGGGTTCCGGGATAAGGCAATGCTGGAGCTGATGTATGCTACCGGTATCCGTGTCAGCGAGCTGATCGAGCTTAATATGGAAGATGTGAACCTGGAACAGGGCATTATCAAATGCAGCCATACAAGGAAATCCAGATCTATCCCGCTTTATCCTGCCGCGCTGAAGGCCTTGAAGGTTTATATTCGGGATATTCGTTCATCTATGCTCTCAGATCCCTCCGAACCGGCTTTATTCGTAAACGTGAACGGTACCCGTATGAGCCGGCAGGGATTCTGGAAGATCTTAAAGCATTATCAGGAAACAGCACATATTGAAAAAGAGATCACACCCCATACTTTGCGGCACAGCTTTGCGGTGCATTTGCTGGAAAACGGTGCAGATCTCGGTTCTTTACAGGAGCTTATGGGGCACTGTGATATTTCTTCCACACAGATGTATACCCATATGATCAATCAAAAATTACGATCTGTATACGAAAAATGCCATCCAAAGTCTTAAAAAACCTGTTGTTTTTTACAAAACAGCAGGTTTTTTTGCATAAAAATATCCTCCCAAAAAATTGGGAGGATATGATAGGGCAGGGGAGTCAGATGCCTGTCATTGCGGCAAGTACATCCACTTCCATTTTTTGAATGTGCTTTTGCATAGCCAGACCTTCGTCGATATCCACGTCGGTAAAAGTACCCTGATGGGTGCATACGATACGATTTGTTCTGCCTTGCAGCAGCATTTCTACGGCAAGATAGCCCATCTTCGTCGCATTGACACGATCTCGTCCAGTGGGAGTGCCACCACGCTGAATATGTCCCAGGACAGTAACACGGGGATCCAGGTCAATGGCCTCTTTGATTTTGTTGGCAATTTCAGAGGCTGAGCCGGCGCCTTCCGCAACCACGATCATATAATGGGTAAAACCGTTAAATCTTGCAGCTCGGATCTTTTCGATCACATCACGCTCAAAATCGATGGGTTCTTCCGGTACTAAAATGGCTGTGGCGCCAACGGCAAGTCCAACGTACATCGCCAAATATCCGGCATTTCGGCCCATAACCTCGACAACAGAGCAGCGCTCATGGGATTGCATCGTATCACGGAGCTTATCGATGCATTCGATTGCCGTGTTTGCCGCGGTATCAAAACCGATGGAGTAGTTTGTGCAGCTAATATCATTATCAATGGTTGCGGGGATGCAAACTACATTGATGCCCCATTTGGAAAGGGCTCGGGCACCGCGAAAAGTGCCATCACCACCAATAGCCACAATACTGTCTAAGCCAAGGAATTTGCAGGTAGAAACAGCTTTTTTCTGACCTTCTTCGTTTAAAAACTCTTTGCTGCGCGCGGTGTAAAGGATCGTGCCGCCACGGTTAATAATGTGAGAAACATTTTTTTCATCCAGTTTAATAATGTCGCCGGAAATCAGCCCATTATAGCCGCGGCGAATGCCGTAACATTCAATCCCGTGGTATAGAGCAGTACGGACAACCGCACGAACACAAGAATTCATTCCAGGGGCATCACCGCCGCTGGTTAATACACCAATTCTTTTAATACCCATATAACAACCTCCAAATAGGGAAATTTATCTTTATGTATTTTAATGTAAAAATATGAAGAAGTAAAGCATATAATTAAAAATTATAAATTTAGAATATATTTATGTTTATTTCAGTTATCACTTTGACGGTTGACGGCGGGGAGAAGGAAAGAGGATTCACAGCCAAGTATACTATCTGATTCTTTTTGCCCTCCCCAACGCAACAAAATAATGGTTGTTGTTGCGTTTGTGTTTGACTT
>JAFTTQ010000012.1 GCA_017466665.1 Oscillospiraceae bacterium | reverse complement strand
CCTGAAAAAGTATTCCTACAGGTAAATATAGGTGCTTTTCAAAAAAGAGATTGTCGTAAGCAAACAGCTTGCTGGAAAAATTCATAGTTTTTCCTCCTTTTTTAGATGTGATTGGGTCAGCATTACGCCTTTCGCCATTTCATCGGTGTGCACCCGGTATGCTGCTTAAAAACTCTTGTAAAATGGCTGGCATCCATATAGCCCACCGCCTGTGCCACATCGCTTACCGGCATAGCCTTTTCTTCCAAAAGCTGCATTGCCTTTTCCATACGCCGCTGCCGGATATACCGGGTAATTCCCATCCCGAAATACTCCTGGGAGAGCAAATACAAAGATGTTTTGGAGATGCCAAATTCTTTGCAGAGCAGCTCCACAGATAGTTCATCTGCCAGATGGGCTGTAATGTATTCCTCAATGGCAAAGGCAGTAGGATTACCACGCATCGTAATCAGATCCATCAGCCACAAATAAGAGGTACACATCTGCGCCACATTGGCAATAGCCTGCAGCTTCTTTTGGCTGAAGTGGGGCAGCTGTGACAGCTCCTCACAAAGCTGAGTTCGGTGTGCCTCCACAGGGAAGTTGGCAATTGCCTTGTGAATTTGTTCTATATTCTCCGTTGCCACCGTTTGTCCCAGCATAAGATAGCCGATCACCGTTCCTTTTTTTATGATGGGTGCCACGCACTCGGTAAGTCCCATATGGCAGGTATAAGTACAAGTCCCCTGATTGGCCTTTGCTTTATCAAAGCCATAGCGGTCACAGGCAAAGCACCGTGCTTTCAGTTCCGGCAGCTCCCGCACACGGCCGCAAAAAGCAACCATTTCCCTTGGGTACTCACAAATGATCCGCCCCTTTTCATCGAACAGTGCGCACTGAACCTCCGTGGACAAATACAGATCCTTCATCACCTGACGCAGTTTTTCCGTTTGTTTCGTTATCAAGTCCATTGCCTCCATAGCTTTAGTATACTGGTAAAGTGCATTCAAGTCAATTTTTTAACGATTTATCCTATTTTGCAATCAAATAGACTACTATCTTTCTCTCTGCCTATGCTACTATGGAATAAAGGAGCGTGGTTCTATGTGGTACCAAAAGGCTTACAGACGGCATCTTTGCGATATGCACATTGAAGACTGGGACGAGCAATTTTTCAGTCAGTTCAGCCCCGAAAAATATGTGCAGGACTTAATCACCGCAAAGGTGCAAAATCCCATGATCTATCTGCAATCTCATGTGGGGCTTTGCTATTATCCAACAAGCTCCGGGCAGATGCACAAGGCTCTGATTGGGAGGGAGGATCTCATCAAGCGAACTGTGGATCTGTGCCGGGAGAAGGGCATGCCTGTGGTGGGCTATTACAGCCTGATCTTCAACACCCGGGAGCATGATGCCCACCCCGACTGGCGGATGCACAAAAAAGACGGCATGTCCCAGCGGGAAAATCCGCAACTGCAAAGTCAAGCCATGGATTTCAGCACTGCCCCCTCCTACCGTTACGGTCTGTGCTGCCCCAACAATCCGGAATACCGACAGTTTGTATATACCCAGGTGCGGGAAATGCTGGATTACTTTACATTAGAGGGACTGTTTTTTGATATGCCCTTCTGGGAGCATACTTGTCACTGCCCCCACTGCCGTGCCCGGTGGGAAGCAGAGGTAGGCGGTTCCATCCCGACCGATGATCCCACCGATCCGATCTATCCCACTCAGCTCACCAAAAAGCGTCAATGGATGGGGGAGTTTATCCAGTCCATTACCGATCTGATCAAAAGCATTGACCCGCAGCTTTCCGTAGAATACAACTACGCGGCGGCCATCTCCCACGATGCCTCCCTGTGCTGCGGCTTTGAGGTGGCGCAGGCCAGCGACTTTGTAGGCGGCGACCTTTACGGCGGCATTTACAACCACTCCGCAGCCTGTAAATTCTACAAAAATGTCACAAAAAATCAGCCCTTCGACTATATGTTCTCCCGGTGCAAGCCCCGGCTGAGTGTGCATACGCTGACCAAGACCCACGACCAGCTGCTCACGGAAGTGATGGCTACCGCAGCCCACCACGGTGCGTCTATGGTCATCGATGCTTTGGACCCGGTTGGCACCACCGACTCCCGGTTTTACGAGACTATGGGAAAGGTTTTTGGCTTTGAGAGCCAATACGAGCCTTATTTTGGCGGCGTGATGGCGGAGGATATCGGGATTTACTATAACCCCACCTCCCGGTTCAATCCTCGGGGCGAGGAATACCACATGATGCCCGCGCTAAAGCAGCTCACCAAAACCCTGATCTTCCACCATATCCCCTTTGGTGTGACCGGGTGCTTCCATACGCTGGATAACTATCAGATTTTGGTAGTTCCCTCCATTACCGACATTGACGCAAACGATTTTGACCGTTTGGAAAGCTATGTCCGGCAGGGCGGCAACCTCTATTTGAGTGGCCTGGAAAGTGCTGAATTTATCACCCGAATTCTGGACTGCAAAGTAGAGGGACGCACAGAAGAAAACCATATTTACATTGCCCCTACCGCCCCATATGAGGAACTGTTTTTAGGGTTTAACGCCAAATATCCTCTGCCCTTTAACGGCACAGCCCCCCTGATCACTCCCTCGGAGGACTCTCAGGTGCTTGCTACACTGACGCTGCCCTATACCGGCTCCAAGGACTTCGCCTTTGCCTCCATCCACTCCAATCCCCCCGGCGTTGCCACCGAGCTGCCTTTGATCATCAAAAAGAAAGTGGGCAAAGGTACGGTGATCTGGTCTGCCGTGAACTTAGAGGCAGTAGACATCTATGAATACGGAAAGATTTTCACAAATCTGATGTCCCTGTTCCATCCCGCCTACGCCTTCTCCTCCACCGCCTCCAAAAATGTGGAGTTGACTATGTTCCGGCAGGAAAACCGCATCCTTGTACACGCGGTACATATGACCGAGGACGAATACGTCATCGACGAGCCGTCCTTCACCGTTTCCGTTTCCACAGCCACGCCGCCAAAACAGGTGCTGCTGGCACCGGAAAATACCCCTGTACCCTTTGAATACCGCAACGGCTATACCACCTTTACCGCAAGACCGCTGCACATTTACGACTTATATACAATAGAATAACAGGAGGAATCATTATGGAAAACAAAGCACTTGCTCAAGAATTATTGCAGGAAGGAAGCGGTGTCCTGCGGCTTGCCCCCGCCTGGGTACCCCGCTCCTTCTGCCGTCCCGGCAGAAGACTGAAGCTTCATCCCGATGATTATTATGCATTGGGTCTGGAGCGTGGCGGCATCGACGAGCGTTGGTTTGCCTCCACCACTCATGCTGAAAACGGCCCGGACACACCTGCTGATGAAGGTCTTTCCTATGTAGTCAGTGCTGACGGCAGCAAGAAAATGCTCTTAAAGGATATGGTAGAGCTGCTGCAGGAGGAAATCATCGGCACTCATCTGTGGAATAAGTACGGCAGATGGCCTGCCTACTCCAAGTTCTTTGACAACCAGGGACCTTTGCCCCACCACATCCATCACCGCAATGAGCATGCCGCCCTCACCGGACAGCTTGGCAAGCCGGAAATGTACTTCTTCCCCGCCCAAATGAACAACTACCGGGCAGAACGGGCAGAAACCTATTTCGGCCTGAATCCCGGTACCACCAAGGAGGATCTGAAAAAGTCCCTGATGAACTTCACCAAGGGCGACAACAAGATCTTGGAGCTGTCCAGAGCCTACAAGCTGGAAGTGGATACCGGCTATGATGTGCCTGCCGGTGTGCTGCACGCACCGGGTACCCTGTGTACCTATGAGCCCCAGTTTGCTTCCGATGTGTTTGCTATGTACCAGTCCGTGCTGTGGGGCGACCACGCCGTGCCGGAAAACCTGCTGTGGAAAGACACACCGCAGGACAAGCTGGGTGATTTCGACCATTTGGTAGATGTGCTGGACTGGGAGAAAAACGTGGACCCGGAATTCCATAAGCACTATTTTATGGCGCCCAAGCCGGTTCGTCCCATGGAGGAAATGGAAAAGGAAGGCTATGTAGAGGAATGGATCTGCTACAAGTGTCCCCTGGCCAGCGCCAAGCGGCTTACCATCCTTCCCGGACAGACTGCTACCATTCGTGACAGTGCAGCTTACGGCCTGATCATGCTGCAGGGACACGGCACCCTCAATCAGTGGACGCTGGAAACACCGACGCAGATTCGTTTCGGTCAACTGACCAACGATGAATACTTCGTTACAGAGGATGCCGCCAGGAAGGGCGTGACCATCCATAATCCCTCCGCCTGCGACCCCATCGTAATGCTGAAGCACTTTAGCGAAAACCCCGACCTGGTGATTGAAGACTGATTCGCCGCCATATCCCTATTTGAATAATAATTTTGGAGCTGTTCACTTTGAACAGCTCCATTCTTTTTTTAGATACACTGATTAATTCAACGCTTCCCATCCGTATGGCAATGTCATTAAATTAACCTACCTTGTCATTCCGAGCCAGCTTTGCTGGCGTGGGAATCTCATGGTAAAAGGTTGTTAGTTGGAGATTGCCACGCCCCTTGCGGGGCTCGCAATGACACTAACTTAATGACATTAATCCGCAGGGGACGATATTTTTTGTTCTACTTATTTGTAATCCACGCTCACAGGACCGTCAAAAACAATTTCGGCAACAATTTCTTTTGGAAGTGAAACATGCAATGCGCCATCCTTTATGGAAACATATATTTCGCCAAGAGGTACCGTAATATGTCCCTGCACATTGGAAATCAGATGCGGTACAGCAGGATTCACAATGATCCGCTTATATCCGAATTCCTCCTTTTCTTGTCTAATACCAAGAACATATTCGAAAAGGTATGCCACCGAGGCTCCAAACATAGGATGGTTGCGTGATCGGCTGATGTCCCCCCAGAATTCCCACATTGTTGTGGCGCCCCGGTTTTTCCAAAAGCCGAAGCCATGAGGCTGGGAGGCCGTCATAAGCCGGACAGCAATATCTCCTCTGCCGTACTGGAACAAAAGCCGCGTGACAATATCTGTCCCGAAGATACCGGTGTCATAGCATCCCGTTTCTTCATAATGTTTGATGAAATTATTTTTCGTCCGTTCATCACCCAAACCGATGTCCAGGGCAAAAGCGTTTGCGCCTTGAATATTCCCTGCAAAGTTGCCGTTAAATGAGTCATAATACGCCGCTTTCAGTGCTGCTTTTGGCTCATTTTGGCTTTCTTTTAGCATAAGCGCATCCTTTGTTTTGCCGAATCTTTCCGCAAGCTGAGCAACCCGTTCCAAGGACTTTATATAAAAATAAGTATTCACAAGAGCAGGGGGAAGTTGAATATCGTTGGGGGTAAGCCAATCACCGAGGCACATTCCCACCTCATCAATTTTGGACACCAGTCCGTTTGCACTGATGGACTGCATATACGACAGATACTTAAGCATCTGCGGATACATCTGATGGGCGTAGGTGTCATCGCCATAATATTTGAAATATTCATACGGCAATGTAACGATCGCACATCCCCAACCGCCGGGACCGCCCCAAGCAGGAACATACGGTGCAGTGTTTTGTACGCGCCCGGAAATTTCGTCCTGACAGTCGGATATATCTGTCATCCATTTTGCGTAGAATTTTCTCATATCGAGGACACGCATTGCTGCACGGCAGCAGAGCTGACCGTCACCGGTATATCCTTTTTTCTCAATATGAGGGCAGTCCGATGGCACACCGTAATGGAGATTGGAGAGCTGAGAATTTTTGTATGCCGAATACAGCCAGTTCAGCGTCTGATCTTCGCAGTAAAAGGAAGATGTGTCCTTCACATCCGCATAAACCGTAAACACCTTTTTTACAGCGGCATTTCCTGTGACAGAGAAATAACGGAAGCCGAAGTACATCATCTGCGGCTTGATTTCACCCTGATAGGATGCGGGCGTTGCGGAAAAGTACTGCCCGTGACTATGGCGCTGCTCAGGCATACCGTTTTCGTCAAGCTCTTCGGAGAAGATGGCCTTAAAACCCTCTCCACGACCCTGGAAAACGGGAATGGCGGAGGTGTTTATACCGATGTCGTAAACGATGGTGTCACCATCGTTTTTGATTACTTTCGGCGTGATTTCTTCTCTAACCTTATCGCAGGGGCAGTCGGTAAAACAGAATTCAGTCTTTACCGGCTGGCTGGGAATGGCGTTTTTCCAGCCGCTTTTCTCTGCATCGGGGAGCAGAAGGGAATCACTCCACCCGGAATAATCGTGGCATTCGTGGGTATAAAAATGGTTTTCCTTAATATAAGACGGCCGCCACATATCGCTTTGAGAGGAACAAATATACTCGTTGCCATTTTCATATTGGAGCGTTAACTTGTAGCAGAGCTTATACTCGCCGAAGGGTTTACCGTCAAAATCGGCAGTATACCAGCCATGTCCCAAAAACACGCAAAGGGCATTTTGCCCCTGAGTAATAAGATTTGTTATGTTAAAAGCAGAAGGATACGCACGATAGTTTCGCTTTTCACCTACAGGAAAGCCCTTATCCTCATATTCACTGGTAAGAGGAAGATACAGTTCATCGCAACCCGGTTTGCCATTCACATAAAAAGTATAGGTAGCAAAGCCGAGAATAACAAGATCGGCACGAATGAGGCCTTTTTTTACCTCAAAGATCCTTTTAAACACGGGAAAGGCGTTTGGGTCGCCGTGGGTTATCCATTTCCCCTCACCGAAGGTTTCAGCTTGATTCATAGCTTCATCACCTCTCAAGTAACATCTGTGTAGCTGCTGACCGTCATTTTAGACAGGTCGATGGGGTCGTCACAGGTGATCTCCACTACCTGCTGCTGACCGTGTTCTAAATCCAGGTAATTGTCGGTGTAGCTGTAACGATAATTATCTGGGAAACATATAAACAGGCCCTTGACAAATCCCTCTGCCGTCACCGTGAGGCGCACCTTATTATCATGGATTTTCTCTGTGCTGAGGCTGTAAGCACCATTATGGGGCGCACGGCTCCATAGATCAGGTGAGTAAACACTGCTCCATTTCTCCTTGCTGTCGTCACAGTGGACATACAGGTAGGTATCGGCGCTGTCTACCGGAAAGGCAACCTTCTCACAGAAGGAGCTGTCGTGCTCCAGGGTGATCTCCCGGTTTACCGTTTTCAAATTTTCGCCGGAATAGGTTCGCAGACCGTATTCCACCTTGACGGTGGCACTATCCCCAGAGCTATTGTCCAGCACAAAAATCGTATCCCCCTGCTCATCCTGGATAAAGGTCCCCAGAATAGGACGGAAGGATCTGCGCAGCTGATAGTAGGCCTGTTTAGGCTCGGTGTAGTAATCCACCAAAGCCCAGGCACCGTTGGCCCAGATTTCCGAATACATCCAGTTTAGAAAACCGGCACAATAGGGCGTGTTTGCACGGGCGCGTTCCAGCTCCACCCGGAGGATCTCCGCCTGGAACTGCATACCCTTGGCAACAAATTCCTCCACGGATTTAGCCTCACCGTACAAATCGGTCACAAACAAATTCAGCTTATCCACAAAGGGTATACCGCCGATACCGTCGTAGGGATTGCTGGTCATCCGATCTACCCACTGATCGCTTATGGGCCATAATTTTTCAGGGGTGTAAGCCTTTTTCATGGTTTCCAGAGAGTTGGGTCCCTCCACCGCGCACTCGGACAAAAAGGCAACCTTCTTACCGGCTGTATACTCCCGATAACGATGGATCGTAGATCTGCCGTCCTCCGTCCGCTCTATAAAAGCCCGATCCAAAGAAGCAGCGTGGCTGTCGCCGGAGTTTCCATCGTTTAAAGCGCCCGACCAGCCGGTAGGGCTTTGTGCGCCAAAGGGTCTTGTAGGGTCTAACCGGCTCACAAGGCCGGGCAGGATGTAATCTAAAAAGAAGTCGCCTTTTTGCATTTGGCGCACTAAAGCGCCCACCTTTTCATTCATGCCGCTCCAATAGACTATGCAGGGGTGATTTCGCAGCCGTTTTACCTGATACTCACACTCCCGGATGGCATTTTCCTGCCACCTCAGGTCATTTTCGGGCAGGTCGGAGCAGGCCCACATAAAGTCCTGCCAAATCAAAATACCCATCTCATCGCAGGCGTCATAGAAGCAATCGGGCTCATAAAGGCCACCGCCCCAAACGCGAAGCATATTCATATTGCCGTCCCTGGCAAGCTCCACCAAACGGCGGTACTTTTCTTTGGTGATCATGCCGGTAAAGCAATCCACCGGCACCCAGTTGGAGCCCTTGGCAAAGATCTTTTTGCCATTTACGCGAAAAGCAAAGGTCACCCCATTATCACCCACCGGCTTCTGCTCCAGCGCAACCTCACGCAGTGCGCATCTGCCCTGCTTTAGGGAAACCGGCTTGCCTCCCCGGCACAGGGTAACACGGTAGCCGTAAAGGGGCTGGCCGCCATAGCCGTTAGGCCACCAAAGCTGAGGATCCGTCACAGAAAAATTCACAAAATCCTTACAGGATGTAACCTTCAGAGATTTTTCCGTATAGACGCCGCTGCCAGGTGCCGTCTCCATAGCAAATACCAGTTCATCTCCGTCATAGGGTGTCTGACCTTCCTCCGTCGGTACACCCATTTCATCCACAAGCGTACGGACATCATAGTTCAGCTCTGCAATGAAGGTGATGGTGCCGTCTGTGCGGGCACGGTAGGTCACATCGTCGATTCGATATCGGCTGCAGCCCTCCAGGTATACCTCTCCACACAGACCGTAGGCAGGCATATCGGGTGCCCAGTCCCAACCAAAGTGGCACTGTGGCTTCCGGATAAACATTCTCTCACGGTTAAAGATGCTGATATAGCCCTCGCTGTCAATTTTCTCCATTTCCCGCACGGTGGAATGCAGCTTGACCTCTAGAAGGTTGTTTTCTTCCTTCAGTAGTCCCTTTACCTCATAACGGTACTGCAAGAAGGCGTTTTCCGTGTGTCCCAGCATAGTGCCGTTCAGGGTAATGTCAGCAAACAAGTCCACGCCGTCAAAAACCAAGTATACCTCGTCTTGAGACAAAATTGTCTCATCCGTATCAAAAGATGCGGTATACAGGAAGTCCCTCTCTGGGATCCAGCGAAGCTGCTTATGGTTTTCTCCGTAATGGGGATCGGGGATCACCCCGGCCTTGTAGAGATCGTATGTAATGTCACCGGGCACGGTGGCGTCTACCGTTTTCCCACTCTGCAGGTCACAAAGCATCCAAATTTGAATATCTTTTCTTTGTTCCATTTTTTCTGCTCCTTTTCGGTTTTCTCCCGTAACCGGTAAATTGTGCCAATATTCCAAGTATATTGTACCATCTTTCGCCCAATATTTCTTGTTTATTTTTACACTGTTCCTGCTATTTTCTGTTATTTTTATACCCAGCACAGTGACGGTGCTCACCTTCGCGTAACCCTTGCCGACGGGATGGGCAGTATGTTGCAATTGTACATGATGCGTGCTATAATAACAAAAGTGAATGCAGTAGTCTGAAGGAGGTTACTATGAATATAAATCCTTATATTGGACATTCCAGTCAGCTTTGCGGCGTGGAAGAGGTTCGCCTGATTGGCGGAAAAGGTGATGGTATGCGATTACTGCAGGTACGCAATGCCGCGGGTCTGGAAATGACCATCTGTGCAGATCGGTGCGGGGATATTTACCGTCTGACTTTCAAGGGCGACAATATGGGCTATTTCTCAGCCAATGGTTATGTTGCTCCCAGCTACTACGAAGGCACAGGCGCAGGCTTTCTCAAGAGCTTCACGGCTGGTTTTTTGACTACTTGTGGCCTTACTGCCGTAGGCAGCCCCTGTACTGACGAGGGAGAAGACCTGCCTCTGCACGGTACAATTGGTAACACCCCCTGTGAACGCATCTGGTGGGATGAGGATGAAGAAAGCATTTACATCCATGCTCACATCAATGATAGCAGTATTTTCTCCCACAAGCTGTATTTGAAACGAACCATCACCTGCGGAAAACATACCAACAACATCAAAATTACGGATACCATCGAAAACAGGGGTGATACTAAGACTCCCCTTATGCTCCTATATCACATGAATATGGGTTATCCATTGCTGTCAGAGAATGCTATTTTGGATATAGCTTCTGCCACAGTGAAACCCCGTAATGCCCACGCCGCGAAAGATCTGGACACTTGGGCAAAGCTATTGCCGCCAACTCCGGGTTTTGAGGAGCAGTGCTATTTCCATAGCTTTACAGGAGAAGGTAAGGCATCTATTTATAACCCTGACATCAACAAGGGACTTACCATTCATTTTGACACCGATACACTGGATTACTTTACACAATGGAAAATGATGGGATACCGGGATTATGTGCTGGGTCTGGAACCGGGCAACTGCCATCCTGACGGACGGGATGTGATGCGTAAAGAGGGCAAACTCAAGTTCTTGCAGCCCGGCGAAAGTGTTACCTATGAAGTAGCTGTCAATTTTTATGAAAAATAAAGGAAAATCAATACACCTATTATTAACAGTCAGGAAAATGTCTTGAAAGTTTATGAAGAAGTTGCCAAAGTAATCAAGTAAAAAATTGGATTACTTATCATTTTCAGGTATTAGTATTATTCATAGAATGTTCACAATATATTGTGCTTATATCTATTGACGCATACCACATATTGTGTTATATTATAGGTGTTATTGATTTCTGTGCAGGCTCGCGAGACCCACAAAAGTGTCCGTCTGCGAGATAGGGACTGAGGGGCGGTCCTGAGGGATTATTATCTCCCGTGTACACGTGTAAAGTATGTTTATTGGGTAGTCGGCCATGGGCAGATGAGCACCTATAAAAAATATAGGTGGTAGTCTGTCCGCCCGCCGGATTTGTTCCCTTTGTGGAACGGCTTCCTTTTGCCCAAAGGTTGCCTTGTCACACGGCAGCACAAGAATTACTTGGCTGCACAATAACCGTGTGTATAGAATGACCGATGAATGGGTTGATTACAATCCCCTTTCATCATATGTGTTAAGGAATGGATTTGGGGAAAGGGGAACCTATACCCTTTCTCGGGAAATTATTAAATGAAACCGGTTTGTAAGGGGATGCTATCCCCCTTATAAACCAATATTTAGAATGAGCTTGAAGACGCAGTTTCTATGCGGATTCAGGCTTTTTTTGTTTGAACGAACCATCTTGGGATTTGATAATACAGTGCAACTTGCAGACTGTGGATGCTTTCTGAGTTTCTAAGCAGATTCGCTGCGCCGCACACAATCTGCGGATTGCCGGTATTATCGAATCCAAGATTATATTTCATAAAGGCCTGACTTTTTTTCTCGATGTGTATTGCTGTACACATCGAATAGGCTGGCGCAGCCAGCGTCAGTCTGAAAAAGTCAAAAGTTAGAGACGCTTGCATTTTGCCCCTTAGGGCAAAATGCGGGCGTTTTTGCGTTCTAATGAATGGTCGTGCCATACGGCACAGTAGGTTATCTGTCTTTCGGATTACAGCAATAGTCCACCCTCCGTGTTGGCAGAACGGAGGCTCGTATCCACCTGATCTGACTGTCACAGATCGGCTCCTTGTTCCGGCGAACGCAAAGCCGGTTCGGTAGCAAGGAGTCTCCACTATTCCCGATCCCTCGCCGAGGGTATCACAGGACACACGCGGTACATCACCGCAGCCGAATTTAGCGGTTTGTGTCCGCCGCCGTTGTCCCAATCGTGGGGTAGCAACAGGAAGATATCTTCCCACGCGGCATCGTACTAACCCAGACAATTCAACAAAAGAGACAGACGCATCAATGCAATACTGATAAATCATCAAAGTCTCTGTCCCACAACAGTTTTCGGATTTCGGTATTTTACGATTTCTATGGAAACTGAGTGGAAACAGCTGAATTTGCCAATGGGGATAGTATACCATTTTTCAAAAATCTACTATATCGAAAGGAATATTTCATCATGAAAAACAATACTTATCTTACCTTAGAAGCCCAGTCGAACAAACTGGCACGACACAACCGTCAAGGCAGCTATCGCACCAAAGAACGGTACTATACGGCAATGAAGCGCTTTTGCCACTTTCTTGCTGACGAGTACCATCTGCAAAAGCTGTCCAATATCAGTGGAAAACATCTTGTTGCCTATGTACTCTGGATGCAGGAAAAGGGATTGTCCGCCAGCACCATTAAAACCGACTTGGCAGCAATCCGATTCTTCCATGACAAAATCAGTAATCCCAAATACACATTGCCTACCAACGCAGAGCTTGGCGTAGAACTGGAACGGCGGCGTTTTGGGGATCAGGATCGCACCTGGAGCGTTGCGGAATTTAACCGTATGCTTGGGAAAGCATTGGATCGTAAGGATTACATCCTCGCCCTCTACTTAGCCCGCTACGCCGGTTTCCGAATCCATGAATGTATGCGTATTGACACCGCCATTGCCCGGCAAGCCATCCGGGAACACGCCATCACCATCAAGGGCAAGGGTGGCAAGATTCGCACCGTACCCATTAACCAGCAGATTATCTCTGCCTTGGATAAGTGTCTAAAAACAACGCCCCAAGGGAGCAAGCTGTTGGTACCCGATGATGTTCCTACGGACAAAGCTATTAACCAACTACAGCAATTCATTCTTCGAAACCGTGAAGCTGTGCAGGATCCGGATTCCGATCGTCCTCTGACCTTCCACGGACTACGTCACACCTACGCTGCAGAAAAATACCGCCAGCTGATCGCTGACGGTGTATCGGAATTAGATGCCCACCTAACCGTATCCCGGTTGCTGGGCCATGAGCGAGCAGATGTAACCAATATTTACTTAGCATCTGTCAAACAATCAAGCACTTAAGGAGAACATTGCCTATGACCAATATCCCTTACTGGGAAAAGTACATGCTGACACTCCGCGAAGCTGCTGAGTATTTTCATATTGGAGAAAAGAAGCTGCGGCAGATCGTGGAAGAGAATATGGATGCCAACTTTTTATTAACCAGCGGAAACCGAATTATGATAAAGAGAAAGCTTTTCGAGGAATTTTTAGATTCTTCGTCTGTTATTTAAAATTTTGTAATAGTAAACTGAGCTCCGGTATGCTATAATACCCTCATCATATCGGAGCTCTCTTTACAGAAAGGAGCATTTTATGAGCGAAAAGCGAAGAGATAATCGCAATCGCATTTTGCACAACGGAGAGAGCCAACGCCAAGACGGCAGATATGCTTACAAGTACAAAGACCTGAATGGCGAAACCAAATTTGTATATAGCTGGCGTTTGGACAAAAATGACCGAACCCCTGCTGGCAAAGCGAGAGAACCTTCCCTACGGGAAAAGGAACGACAGATTCAGCAGGATTTGTTCAATCAAATCATACCCAACGGCGGAAATCTGACTGTGCTGGAATTGGTGCAAAAATATCTGTCACTGAAGATCAATGTCCGGCACAACACCCGTGCCAACTACAATTTTGTGGTAAACATCATTAAAAAGGAACCCTTTGGAAACATTCGGATTGACAAAGTAAGGCAATCCGATGCCAAAGCCTGGCTGATTAAACTGCAAAAGGACGGTCGTGGCTACAGCACCATCCATTCTGTCCGCGGTGTTGTCAGACCTGCATTTGAAATGGCATTGCAGGACGGTCTGATTAACCGAAATCCCTTTTCCTTTGAGTTAGCCACCGTGGTTGTCAACGACAGTGTAACCAGAGAAGCCATCACAAGAGCACAGGAACGGGCTTTTTTGAAATTCATCCAAGAGGACAAGTGTTACTGCAAGTATTACGACGGGATCTTCATTCTGTTCAAAACAGGATTACGGGTATCGGAATTTTGCGGTCTTACCATCGCAGATATTGATTTCAAGAAGAACCGGATTCGTGTGGATCATCAGCTTCAGCGATCGGGAAATATGGAATACATCATTGAGAAACCAAAAACCGAAAGCGGCGAACGGTTTATTCCTATGAGCAATGAGGTTGCAGCCTGTTTCCGGCGAATCATCCAAAATCGTCCAAAACCCCGCAAAGAGCCGATGATTGACGGTTATACCGGATTTCTTTTTTTGGACAAAAACGGGATGCCTATGGTTGCACTCCATTGGGAACATTACTTTAAGCATATCCGCAACAAATACAACAGCATTTACAAAATACAGCTTCCGAAAATCACACCTCATGTGTGCCGGCATACCTTTTGTTCCAATATGGCAAAAAGCGGAATGAATCCAAAAACACTGCAATACATTATGGGCCATTCCGACATCAGCGTAACTTTGAATACCTATACCCATGTGCAATTTGAGGATGCTAAAACGGAATTTGACCGGGTGATGGAAGCGTAAAAAAGTGTTCGTCTGCCATAAGTAGTAAGGCCGGTAGTACGGCAAGGTGATTTACTACCAGATTTACTACTTTTTTGTAAAAAGATATACTAAAATAGACCACGAAAAGCAACGATACAGTGAAAATACATCAAGCCAGAAAGTCGTTGCGGCACTAAGCAAATCATGGTTTATCGAGGAGAAATGTAGCAATGATAAAGATCTTGTTCATCTGCCATGGCAATATTTGTCGCAGTCCGATGGCGGAGTTTGTGATGAAGGATATGGTCAAAAAAGCTGGGGTGGCGGAGCGGTTTTATATTGATTCCGCGGCGGTCAGCCGGGAGGAGCTCGGCAATCCCATCTATCCCCCTGCCCAGCGGGAGCTGACAAAACACGGCATCATAGGCGCATCCCACCGGGCACGGCAGATCACCGCTGACGATCTGCAAAAATTTGACCGCATCTACTATATGGACAGCAGCAACGCCCGGTATTTACAGCGGCTATTCCCCAACCACATCGGTTTTTTGCCCTTTTTGCCCTACGATGTGGCAGATCCGTGGTACTCCGGGGACTTTACCCAAACCTGGATCGATGTGGAAACAGGCTGTCAAAAAATTCTGGAGGAGCTGCTATGATGGACTTGCAAAAATTAGAGGAGCAAATTTCCGAGCTGCCCCTTTACACCTATTTTTACGTCAAGCCGGAAAGTATTGAATTTTCTGACCGCATCCGCTATATCTGCAAGGCAGAATGCCCCATGTACGGCAGGACCTGGGCCTGTCCTCCGGCTGTGGGAGAGGTGGCAGAATGTAAGGCAAAGTGCCTTTCCTACGAAAACTGCCTGGTCATTGGTACCATTGTAGAGGTGACGGATTCTGCCGACATCCAGGAGAGCCTTGCCACCCGCTATGACCACGAAAAGATCACCAATCAGGTACGGGATCTGATGAAGGAGCAAGGGGTACAGCCCTATATCTTGTCCACCGAAGCCTGTGCCGTATGTGAGCGTTGCGCCTACTTAGACGGCCTGCCCTGCCGGATGCCGGGGAAGATGCACCCTTGTGTGGAGAGCCACGGCATCAACATCATCCCAACCCTGGAAGAAAACGGACTGGATTTTGTCTACGGCACCAATATCGTCACCTGGTACTCCCTGTTTTTCTTTTGACATATGACAAGAAGGCGTGTTGCAATCATTTTGCAACACGCCTTTTATGCGGTACAGTACCGCTCAACCTTTCATATGCTCCTGTGCGGAAAAGCTTTGAGGCAGCAGCTCTGCCAATGTATAAGCACTGAGCTTGCCGTCACCCCCGCCGGTATAGATCATAAAATCATCCCGGCAAAACTCCCGCATTACCTGCCGGCACACGCCGCAGGGAGGAAACGCCCCGGTGATCACGCCATTTTTGCCGCCGCATACGGCGATGGCTTTAAAATCCCGGTGTCCGTCGTAAACTGCCTTAAAAAAGGCGGTACGTTCGGCGCAGATCGTCGGGCTAAAGGAGGCATTTTCCATATTGCAGCCCTGGTAGACCGTGCCGTCGCCGCAAAGCAGCGCGGCACCCACTTTATAGCCGGAATAAGGGGAATAGGAATGTCCCATCGCCTCCACAGCCAATTCCATCAATTTTTCAGGTGTCATATTTTTCACTTCCAGTCTTTGCGAGAAACGCCTTGGCCCCCTCGTTTTGAGGGGGCTGTCACGCCTTACGGCGTGACTGGGGGAGTTCCCCTTCTGTAATTGTTCTTTACAAAATCATCAATCGTACTGCAAACCTCATAAAAATGTCGGTCAATATCTATGTTGCAAAATCGAATCACTTGTATTCCATAGTTTTCAATATTTTTTGTTCTAAGCCGATCTTTTTCCTGTTCTTCAGGCGTATAATGTCCTCCGCCGTCCAGTTCAACAACAAGTTTTGCACTTGCACAATAAAAATCAACAATATAATTGCCGATTGGTTTCTGTCTTTGAAATCTTACCGGATAAGCTTTCAAAAAACAGTACCAAAGCTTTCGCTCCCAGGGGGTCATTTCTTTGCGTAATCTTCGTGCAGTTGATATATTATTGTGATTATATGGCATTGTAACTCCCCCAGTCACGGCTAACGCCGTGCCAGCCCCCTCAAAACGAGGGGGCCGAGATTGGCGTTAAATTATTTCTTTTGCAAAGCTTTTGCCGGGGGTGGAAAGGGAGATACCCAACAGCTCTGCCACAGTGGCGGCAATATCGGCAAAGGAAGCCCTTGTGCCCAAATTTACAGGCTTTATCTGCTTGCCCAGTACCAGCAGGGGCACATATTCCCGGGTATGGTCTGTGGTGGCGGTATACGCCGGGTCACAGCCGTGGTCGGCGGTGATCATCACCACGTCATCCCCGTTCAGCTTTTCCACAAACTGCCCCAGCCAGGCGTCAAACTCCGTCAGAGCGTTCGCGTAGCCGTCAATATCCCGGCGGTGACCGAACTGCATATCAAAATCCACCAGATTCACAAAGCAAAGCCCGGTAAAATCCTGATCGGTATAATGATCGGTATGCTCCATGCCGTTTTTGTTGGACTGATTATACACATACTCC
This sequence comes from Oscillospiraceae bacterium, assembly GCA_017466665.1. Taxonomy (GTDB): domain Bacteria; phylum Bacillota; class Clostridia; order Oscillospirales; family Oscillospiraceae; genus Faecousia. The sequence goes on along the minus strand of JAFTTQ010000012.1, from coordinate 21,538 downwards.
GTCAGACCAATACCGGCAAAAATATCGTGGATCTTACCCACGCCGATGGACGCAAGACCTGCATCCTTTACCGCTTCCGGCAGTGTCTTTGCCGGAGGCTCTAAGGAGAAATCGTGGCGGTTGGCGGTACGCTTGAAATTGCCGGGTGTTCCCACAAAGGGACGGGCAATGACCCGGCCCACACCGTGCTTGCCCTGTAAAATTTTCCGGGCAATGCGGCAGTATTCGTAAAGCTGCTCCGGGGGCACGATATCCTCATGGGCGGCAATCTGGAACACAGAATCGGCAGAGGTATAGACGATCAGATCCCCGGTTTTCATATGGGCTTCACCGTATGCGTTAATGACTTCTGTGCCCGACCAGGGGGCATTGGCAAGCACACCTCTGCCAGTCTGCTCCATAAAGGGCTTTAAGACCTCCTCCGGGAAGCCATCGGGATAAGTAGGCAGAGGATCCGGAGAGATAATGCCCGCAATTTCCCAGTGGCCTATGGTGGTATCCTTACCCATAGAGCTTTCCGTCAGCCGGGCATAGGCACCCACGGGGGCAGCTTCCTTGGGCAGGCAGGAAACGCCGTCAATATTGCCCAAGCCCGCTTTAATCATATTGGGAATGTGCAGCTTTTCCGATGTGGCACAGGCTGCCAAGGTGTTGACGTTTACATCGCCAAACTTCTCGGAATCCGGCATTGCGCCGATGCCGCAGGAATCCAGCACAATTAAAAATACACGTTTCATACAATTACCTCAAATTCATCCGTCATTTGGAACCATTGCAAATGGGGGTACAGCTCCCGCAGGGTCTGCTCCCGCTGATCGCTGTGGAGCATATAATCCGAATCCCTGAAAAACAGCCCGCCGGTTTTCATCACGCTCCGACCGTACCGATACACAAGGCGTTTTTCCCAGCCGGGGATCTTTTTCCACTGCAGAAGCTTCTTTTCTCCGCCGGGACGCTTTCTGATCCTGTTCTCCTGTCTGGCTGCAATCTCACTGTCAGACAGAGTAGAAAAGACAATGACCTGATATTCTCCTTCCTGATAGTCCAACTCGGTAAACACAATAGCTGTGCGGAGATCTTTTGCCTGGTATTCTTTGTTTTTCCCATTTCCGTTCATATGGATCCCCTGCTCGGAAAGCCGGATCAAGGAACGTTCAACACCCTGTGCCATTACCAAAGCCAATACAAACACAATGCCGATGCCACTGATCAGCAAGGCAGGCATCTTGTTACCTGTCTGAAAACCCATCAGGGCGAATATGCCAAACACAAATACAACGACCAGCAATATGACCACATAATAATTCTGTTGATCGCCGTACCGAATAAAGCTACGGGAGTCAGCATCCTTGATCCTCGCCTTTTTCAGGGAAATGGTAGAAACCTGCTCCCATTGCATTTGGGGATAGCAGTACCGCAGGGCAGCAATCAGCTCCGGGTAGCAGGATGTCCAAACCCCGTCTATGGGCCGTCGGAATTTCATTCTTTTAGTCAGATAGCGGGCGGCAAAATCCTCCTCCCAGTCTGCTTTCGCACTTCGGGCGTTGGCCTCTAATGCAGAATCCGGCACCTTCAGCATACTTTCCTTTTGGATTTCTGCCAGCTCCGTCATACTTTTACAGGAAATAGCCAACAGCCTATGAAGACGTGGTGTGCTATTCTTTCCCTGTCGCTTTGTCCTTGTTACCATGCAGGCCAGGCGCAGTGAGCTTACCGGAATGACTTGGATGCATTTGCCCAGTTGCCAAATCTGTAATTCGTTGGGTGTTAGGCACAGCTTCCGTGTACACAGAAGCCACCAGCGGACACCAACATACAGAGAAATAACTGTACCCGGCACAGTAATGAGCAGTGTACCAAGCTCCTCCTGATAGGCTAAAAAGGATATATGAAGAAAGAAAAAGGCAATAAACAGAGATATTCCCACATAGTTGTATCCTTTTGGTTTCTCATACAGAACTGGGAGTGTCAGATATTGGTCAGTTTCGTTCAATTTATTTATTCTCCATTGCCACGGCAACATCCAGAGCAATTTTCATCATCTGGGTGAAAGCGGTCTGGCGCTCCTCGGAGGTGGTCTCCACGCCCTTTAAAACGTGGTCGGAAATGGTGCAGATGCACAGCGCCCGCTTGCCGTACCGGGCAGCATTCATATACAGGGCGGCAGCCTCCATTTCCAGCGCCATAACGCCCATCTTTTTCAGGCCGTAAACGCTGTCCAGACCCTCCGGCACACCGGCGTGGTCGCCGTAGAATACATCGGAGGAATTCACATTGCCCACATGATAGGTAGCGCCATGTGCCTTGGATGCTTCCACAGCCGCAGACAGCAGCTCATAGGAGGCAATGGGGGCAAAGGTGCCGGGCAGATGGAACTGGTGGGCAAAATTGGAATCGGTGCAGGCACCCTGAGCAATAACCACATCATAGAGGTTGATATGATCCTGAATAGAGCCGGCAGAGCCTACACGGATGATATTTTCCACGCCGTAGCCGTTGTACAGCTCGTGAGAATAAATGCCGATGGCAGGCATACCCATGCCGGATGCCATCACAGATACCTTTACGCCCTTATAGGTGCCGGTATAGCCCTGCACACCGCGGACATTGTTCACAAGAACAGGGTTTTCCAAAAAGTTCTCCGCGATAAACTTAGAACGCAGAGGATCGCCGGGCATCAGCACCGTTTTGCCGAAATCACCGGGCTTTGCGGAAATATGGGGTGTAGGTGTATTCATAAAGATACCCTCCTGAAATATTTATTATTTATTCTTTCTTATTTCTTATTTATTATTTAATAACTGCCGTCGTTCTCTAAACCCTTTGCGATCTTTACAATCCGGGAGGTGCCCAGGCGGGATGCACCCAGCTGGATAAACTTTTCTGCATCCTCTAAGCTGGAAATGCCGCCGGCAGCCTTGATCTTCACGTCCTTGCCAATGTGCTTGGCAAACAGAGCAACATCCTCAAAGGTTGCGCCAGCCTTGCTAAAGCCGGTGGAGGTCTTGATGTAATCCGCCTTTGCGTTTGTAACGCAGCCGCACAGGGCGATCTTTTCCTCATCGGTCAGCAGACAGGTTTCGATGATGACCTTCAAAAGCTTGCCCTTGCAGGCGGCCTTGATGGCGGCGATCTCCTGGGTGATGGCTTCCCATTTGCCTTCCTTTGCCCAGCCGATGTTGATGACCATATCCACCTCGTCGGCACCGTTATCCACAGCATCGGAAGCCATAAAGCACTTAGAAGCAGTGGTGGCGTAGCCGTTGGGGAAGCCGATGACGGTGCAGATCGCTAACTTTTCGCCCACATATTCCTTCGCCTGCTTGACAAAGGAGGCGGGGATGCAGACAGATGCAGTCTTGTACTTCATACCGTCATCGCAAATGGCCTTGATATCATTCCAGGTGGCAGTCTGTGCCAAAAGTGTGTGGTCGCATTTTGCTAAAATTTCAGAAATTTCCATAATATATTCTCTCCTTGCTTAATTTTGTCCGTGTAATTTAATGACCTTATGCTCCCGGATGCCGGTTTCATAGCAGCGGTGGCACATGGCTATGTAGGAATCGTTGCCGCCCAGCACCACCTGTGCGCCTTCCGTGACAATGTACCCATTGCCGTCAATACGGGCATTGATGATCGCCTTATTGCCGCAGTCACAGATTGTCTTGATCTCGTCGAAGGTATCCGCCACCTCCATCAGCCGCCGGGAACCGGGGAACAGCTTGGTCTGGAAGTCTGTCCTGAGGCCAAAGCAGATCACAGGAATATCAAAATCATTGACGATGGCACGAAGCTGGTCGATCTGCTCCGGGGTCAAAAACTGGCATTCGTCCACGATGATTATATCACAGCAGCCCTTTTTCGTTTGGCGAAACCGGGTGTAAATATCACTGTCCGGCGTTGCCACCTCCACCCTTGCCTCCAGGCCGATGCGGCTGCGGAGGATATCCTGCCCGTCCCGGGTGTCGGCACTGGGCTTTAACAGCCAAACCTTGAGTCCGTTTTCCTCATAGTTATACTTGGTGATCAGCGCCTGGGCTGTCTTACTGGAGCCCATAGCGCCATATTTAAAATAGAGCTTAGCCATTGGAGAACCTCCGTTTCTTTTTCTGCCTTTCATTATACTAAAAACGCAACCAATATGCAAGATGCACTTAAATTGTCAAATTGGAATTTATCTTAGCGGGGCAATAATACCTTCCCCCGGGGGGAAGGTGGATTTTGCCATTGTCATTTAAGGACAATGGCAAAAGACGGATGAGGAACGGCGACAGCTGAAAGATAGAAAAAGGTCTGTTTCTGCGTACAAATTGTAAGCTTTCTGCCCGCATTCCTCATCAGTCACCGCCAAGGCGGTGACAGCTTCCCCCCGGGGGAAGCTATGCGCCTACGGCGCATCAATAATAAGGTCAACAATAATTTACGAACCCCGGGTGGCGAAATGCCAACCGGGGTTCGTGAATTATTGGAGCTGTTCTTTGTTATATTGCAGGGTATAGAGCTGATAATACCGCCCTTTTTGCTGCAAAAGCTGGCGGTGGCTGCCCTGCTCTAGGATCCTTCCTTTGGACAATACGATGATATGATCTGCGTGCTGGATTGTGGAAAGCCTGTGGGCAACCACCAGCATGGTACCGATATTGCGCATCTTTTCCAGAGAATCCTGAATCAGCACTTCCGTTTCTGTATCGATATTGGCAGTGGCTTCATCCAGGATCATCACCGCCGGCTTGTGGATAATGGTTCTGGCAAAGCTCAGAAGCTGCCGCTGACCGGCAGAAAAATTGTTCCCCCGCTCCCGAACCGGCTCATCCAGTCCCTTTTCCAGCTTTTCAATGAATTTATCCGCATTCACATACCGGCAGGCCTGCCAAACCTCGTCCTCCGACACAGCCTCCAGCCCCAGCAAGATATTACTGCGGATGGTGCCGGCAAACAGGAATACATCCTGAAGCATCTGCCCGAAATGCCGGCGCAGGGAAGCGGTCTTGATTTTCCTAATATCGATGCCATCGATCAAAATGCAGCCCTTTTGGATGTCGTAATTGCGGCAGATCAGGGATAAAATGGTGGTTTTTCCCGACCCGGTGGAGCCTACAAACGCCACCGTCTGCCGTGGCTCTACCGTAAAGGAAACACCCTTTAACACCCACTGGCCGGGCTTATAAGCAAACCAGACATCCTGAAATTCGATTTTTCCCTCGATATGCTCCAGCTCCATGGCATCCGGCGCATCCGTCAGCTCCGGCACCTTGTCCAGTACGGTAAATATCTTCTCCGCCGAGGCAAAGGAGCGCTGGAGCATATCAAACTGCTCCGCCAATGCCTGAATGGGGTTAAAGAATTTATTCAGGTACATATAAAAAGACACGATCACCGGCGCGGTCATCACTGTGCCCAATATTTTTACATTCTGAATATATCCCTTGCCTGCAAAATAGAACAAAAACATCACGGAGGTAATATAGATCATATAGACCATAGGGCGGAAAATGCCGAATACAAACATCCGGTTTTTCTTCGCCCTGGAAAGGGCGCCGCTGTAACGGAGAAAATCATCCTGTTTCCGATCCTCCCGGTTGAAGATTTGAATGATCTTCATACCGGAGAGATTTTCCGACAAAAAGGTATTGACCCCGGTGGTGGCATCGCTGACCTGCCGGTGGGCTTTGCGGGAAAATTTACGGAACAGCACCGTAAACAGCACCACAAAGGGCACAAAGCACAGCGCAATCAGCGCCAGGGCGTAATTGAGCACCAGCATAGCCCCCAATACGCCAAGCACCACCATCATATTTTTCACCAGGGTCACCAAAATATTGGTGAACATATAGCTGATGGCGTTGGGGTCATTACTGACACGGGTGACCAGTGTGCCAACAGGGATATTGTTGAGCTGTTCGTGGGACAGCTTTTCAATATGGCCAAATACATCCTCCCGGATTTGGGAGAGGATCCTCTGCCCGGTTTTTTGCAGGATCATTGCCTGCAAATAGTTGCAGATCAGGCTCACTGCCAAAATAGAGGCATAGACTGCCACCCGGGCAAAAAGCTGAGATAAGGTAAATTCCTTTTGGATCAGCCCGGTAATATCGCCCACCAGCAAGGGGGACGCTACATCATACACCACCGAAAACAGCATTGCCAGCCCCGCCAGGGCGAAGCTTTTCCAATGGGGCTTTGCGTAGGCAAGAAGACGCCGGACGATCTGACCGTCGTTCATATTTCGGTCAAAGCCCATGGATTCCTTTTTGTTTTTTTCTAAAGCATACGCCACCAGAAACAAGGTGGTAAACACGCCGATCACCGCACCGGCGATCAGCAGGGGCAAATACTCATTCATTCTCCTCGCCCCCTTCCTCCAGCCGCTGAAGGTCTACCATTTTCCGGTAGGCCTCATTGCCTGCATACAGCTTTTCGTGGGTATCAAAGCCGGAGATCCTGCCATCTTCCATAAACAAAATTTTGTCCATTGCCTGCACCGTAGAGATTCTGTGGGCGATCAGGATGGTGGTCTTCCCGGCACGGGTCGCCTGCAGATTTTGCAATATAGCGGTTTCCGTCTTTGTGTCCACCGCGGAAACGGAATCGTCCAGAATCAGGATAGGTGCGTTTTTCATCAGTGCCCGGGCTATGGAAATACGCTGCTTTTGTCCGCCGGAAACAGTCACGCCACGCTCACCCAGCACCGTATCGTAGCCCTTTTGGAACCCGGCAATATTACCGTGGACATCGGCAAGCTCCGCCGCCGCTGTCACCGCCTGGCGGTCAGCTTCTTCCACGCCGAAAGCAATGTTATTTGCAATGGTATCAGAAAACAGGAAATTATCCTGGGGCACATAGGCACAGTTTTCCCGCAAGGATCGGATCGAAACACCGTTTACATCCTTTCCGTCAATAAACACTGTGCCATCAGGCACATTATAGGTGCGCAGCAGAATATCCACCAGGGTGGTCTTTCCGCAGCCGGTCTTGCCCACAAGACCCACCCGCATCCCAGCAGGAATGGTAAAGCTGATATCCCGGAGGGCATCAAATTCCCCATCGGGGTATTGGAAGGTCAGATCCTTAAAGCATATCTCACCCCGAACCTGGGTCAGCTCCTTCACATCCGGCTTGTCCTTTACCTCTACCTGGGCATCCAGCAGCTCCTCAATACGGCTTAAGGATGCCTTTCCCCGGCTGGACATATCGATCAGCTCCGAAACTGCCATAATCGGCCAGATCACCGCATTGAAATAGCCGATAAATTCCACAAGCTGCCCGGCGTTGAACTGCCCCCGGTAAACCAGATAGCCGCCGTAGCCTAAGATAATGCAGATCACGCTCTCCACAAACATCGTCACCAAAATGCGAAGCAAAACCGATGCCTTTGTGTGGTCGATATTGGCCTTTTCGTTGTTTTCATTCAGCCTTTTGAAGGAAAGCAGCTCCTTGGTCTCCTTGACAAATGCCTTGATAACCGCAATGCCGGAAAAGCTCTCCTGGGCAAAATCCGAAAGGTCGGAATAGGCCTGCTGGCGAATATCCCATTTTTTTGTCATATACTTTCCCACCACCGTGGCACAGCCCAGCAGCAGTGCCATGGGGATCATGGAAAGCAGGGTCAAAAAGGGATCCATTTGGAGCATCTTGACCACCGCCAGTGCCCCCATCAGCACAGCGTCAAAGAACATCATAATGCCCCAGCCGAAGCACTCCTGCACGGTATCCAGATCATTGGTAAACAGGCTCATCAGGCCGCCCACCTTGTTGCGCTGATAGTACGATTGGCTTAAATGCCGTGCCCGGTCAAACATTCGGTTGCGAAGATCCTCCTCCACCCGGATGGCTGTGCCGAAAAAGCAGATCCGCCACAAAAATCTTCCCAATACCATAAACAGGATGATGAAAACCATAGGCATACAGATCCGATCCAGCAAAAACGCCATATCAAAGGGCACCGGGCTGCCATTTACGGTCACAAAGCCGGTGTCCATACCGTTAATGACCATTTGATAGAGATTGGGGATAATAAGCTGTAAATAGTCCACTGCGACCAGGGCAGCAAGCCCTAAAAGCAGCAAAAACGCGTGCTTTCGGTAGTAAAGGTTGATATGCTTTCCAAATACCATAGTCCATCCTCCTTTCGTGAAAATAATCGTTTAGCGCACCAACAGACGTTAGTGTGTAGGGAACGCTGCCCTCAGCGTTCCGTAACAAAATCAGACCTCAATGGGATGATTTTGTTCTGAATAAATGCAAAAAAGAAATATTTTCGCCCATCGAGGTCGAAAATATTTGCGGAACGCTGAGGGCAGCGTTCCCTACTCATACGAAAGTAAATTCCGATTTAGGTGCTGCGCGCTTTTTCGATGACTGCCACAAAGCAGCCGTCCATAATCAAAATCCGTGGATCCTCCGGGGAAAAATCGGTGTGAATTGGGTAGCCCCGTAATCCCTCGCCGGTGCATTTGGCGGCCGCCTCCTTCAAGACCCAAAGCCTCAGAAGCGCCATATTTTTATTTTCTGCCTTTTCATACCGCATTTTTTCCCATTGGGAAAGAATTTTTTCCGCCAGCTCCGGGCGAATATCCCGGTTTATTTCCTCTGCGTCAATGCCGACAGGCCTGTCTGACAGTGCGCAAAACACATGCTTTTTTGTGTGAGAAATGGAAAAATACACAGAGCTGTCTTTAAAATAGGGCTTTCCCCGGTCTGTGACCAAAATTTCCGGCATTGGCTTTCCGAAAGACACTTCGTACATTGCCTGCAAAAGCTGTCTGCCTGCATTGTGACCGCCCTCCTGCCCAATAACCGCACTTCTAAGCTCCACTTTCTCACTTCCTTTTATAAAATTCAATTTTGTTTAGTATATCCTTTTTGGCGGCGGCTGTCAACGAATGGTCTAAATGCCGGCTTTGAAGCATAGGCTGTTGTGACAAAGGAGGGGAAAGCTATGACGGAAGACAGTATTTTGCTGCCCCATAAGCTGACACTGAACGAGCGAAAAAGCCTGACCCTGAATGGTGTGACAGAGGTAGTCAGCTTTGACGATGAATCTGTGGTTTTGAAAACCGCTATGGGTATTTTAACCGTTCACGGACAGGGTCTGCAGCTAAAAAATCTATCCTTAGACGGTGGGCAGGTGGCTGTGGATGGCTCTGTTGCCGCGCTGATCTATGAGGAGCCCCGGCCTGAGCGAAGCTGGCTGGGCAGATTATTCCGATGACCGGCCCCGCACTGGACGGCTGGCGTTTTCTCTGGGGCTGTGGGATCGGAGCTGTTTTGGGGGTGTGGTATGGATTTTTGCGACCTCTGCGCCCCCGGCATACCGTTTTCGCTGACCTGCTGTTTCTGCCGGCAATGGGGTATGCCTTTTTGTATTTGAGCTTTGCCGTCTGCCGGGGGGACATCCGCTTAGGCTATACCATGGGGCTTTTGATCGGGGCTGTTTTATGGGAATGCAGCCTTGGACGGCTGCTTCGACCGGTTTTTTACGGCTTTTGGCGGTTAATTTCCAGAATTTTCAATGGCTTTTTTGGCATTTTCAGAAAATTTTTTAAAAAAATTCGTAAAAATGCAAAATTTCTATTTGCAATATGGAAAAAATGGTTTACAATAATAGAGACTAACCGTCGCAAGGCGCGCCGGAAAAACGGAGGTGTTGGCAATGGCAAAAAAGAATAGCTTCTTCGGTCGGTTCCGCATTGTGATCCGCCGCAGTCCCCTGCTGCTCAAATGCGCGGTGCTGGCTGCTCTTGTTGTGTCCGTTGCCGCGCTGACGGTGATCCGGGTCAACATCCAGCAGGCAAAGGCTCAGACCGAGGCAGCCAGAGTGCAGGCCGCTCAGACCGAGCGGGAAAACCAAAAGCTGGATACCCTGATCCAGCAGAAGGACACTGTGGAAGGCAGCAAAAACATTGCCAAGGAAAAGTTAGGTCTTGTGGATCAGGATACCACCTTCTATCACATTGTTGAAAATCAAGATTAAATCGGAGGAATCGTTCAAAGCATGGAGTTAACCGTGGGAGCCGTTTTGGAGGGTAAGGTCAAAACCATCACCAATTTCGGCGCATTTGTTTCATTGCCCGAGAATAAGACCGGTTTGGTACATATCTCGGAGGTCGCCAACACCTATGTCAGTGACATTCGCCAGCACCTGACCGAAGGTCAGGATGTAAAGGTCGTCGTTATCGGCGTGGATGGCGGCAAAGTCAATCTCTCCATCAAGCGTCTGGAAGCACCTGCTCCCAAGGCAGCAGGCAAATTCAGCGGCACAACCCGCCGGGAAAATAACGCCTCCCGGCAGAATCACAGCGCACCCACACCTCCTCCCGCACCGAAAACCGCCGATCAGCTTTTTGAGGAACGGCTGAAGCAGTTTATGTCGGAATCCGACAGCAAGATCTCCTCCATCCGGCAGTACTCCGACCATCGGACAAAGAGCCGCAGAAGATAATTTTTTCGGGCTGCTGCCATTGGCAGCGGCCTTTTTATAATGCATGATTGAAATTTATATTAGCAAGTCCATAATACCTTCCCCTGGGGGGAAGGTGCCCCGAAGGGGCGGAAGAGGAACGGCGAAAGCTGAAAGTTAAGAAAATGTCTGTTTCTGCGTATCAATCGTAAGCTTTCCGCCCGCATTCCTCATCAGGCTCGCTATGCTCGCCAGCTTCCCCCCGGGGGAAGCGATAATTACACAAAAGTGAAGTGAAAACATGGCTATGCAGACCGTACTCATTACCGGCGGCTCCCGGGGAATCGGAGCCGATACCGTCCGGGCTTTTGCCGCCCGGGGGGACAAGGTCTATTTCATCTATGAAAAGCAGCACGAAAAGGCACAGGCCATCGCCGGGGAAACCGGCGCCACAGCCATCTGCTGTGACGTTGCTGACAGTAACCAGGTGCAAAATGCCATTGCCTGCCTGCCTTCTTTGGATATTTTAGTATGTAACGCGGGTATTTGCCATACAGGGCTTTTGCAATCCATGCCCGAAGATGATTGGGACAGGCTGTTTGCCGTCAATGTCAAGGGGATTTACAACTGTGTAAAAGCATCCATGCCCCATTTTTTGCAAAAACAGTCCGGCAGCATCATCACCGTCAGCTCCATGTGGGGGCAGGTGGGAGCATCCTGTGAAGCCGCCTATTCCGCCACCAAGGGCGCGGTCATTGCCCTGACCAAGGCACTGGCACAGGAGCTGGGGCCTGCGGGCATCCGGGTCAACTGTGTTGCCCCCGGTGTGATCCAGACGGATATGTGTGCAAAGGTAGCGCCTGATATTATGGAGGAATTACGGCAGCAGACTCCGGTTGGCAGGCTGGGCACCGGAGAGGATGTGGCAAGCGCCATTTTGTATTTGGCAGATGCCCCCTTTGTAACCGGGCAGATTTTAGGAATCAACGGCGGATTTGTCGTTTAAGGAGGATTTATTATGAAAATTGCGATTGGCTGTGACCACGGCGCGCTGGAGCTGAAAAACACCGTTGTGGCACATTTGGAAAAGAAGGGCTATGAGGTTCAGGATTTTGGCACCTACACCTTAGATAGCTGCGATTACCCCGACTATGCTGCCCAGGCCGCCAAGGCTGTTGCCGATGGCGTGTGTGACAAGGGCATCGTCCTTTGCACCACGGGCATTGGCGTATCCATTGCCGCCAACAAGGTTAAGGGGATTCGGTGTGCGCTTTTGTCCGATGTGATGTCTGCCCGGCTGACCCGGGAGCATAACGATACCAATATGATGGCACTGGGTGCCGGTGTGGTGGGGCAGATGCTGGCGCTGGAGATCATCGACACCTGGCTTTCCACAGAATTTTCCCACAATGAACGGCATCAGCGCCGGATCAATAAGGTAATGGCACTGGAACAGGACTAAAGAAGGGGCTGTCTCATTCATTTTGAGACAGCACTTTTCTATCCCCCGAGGGGGCTTGCGGGAATCCCAAAAATAGGCTATACTATACAAAAAAGAAAGGGGTGGGGGCAATGTCTGACCATCACGAACACGATCACGCTTATCTGCACGCCCATGGGCTTGCCCACAGCCACAGTCACGTTCACGAGAATCAAAAGGCAGTGATCAACCGCCTTGCAAGGGCATTGGGTCACCTGGAAAAGGTGAAGAAAATGGTGGAGGAGGGCTACGACTGCTCCGAGGTGCTGGTGCAGCTTGCGGCTGTGCGTTCCGCGCTGGATAATACCGGCAAGGTGATCTTAAAGGATCATATGCGGCACTGTATGGTGGACGCGGTGGCTGCCGGTGATAATGAAGCCATTGACGACCTGTGCGATGCCATCGATAAATTTGTAAAATGAGCAATATACTCTCCCGGTTACAGCGATTGCCGTGACCGGGAGAGTTTTTTAATATTACCCCTGTGGCATACTGACCGTAATTCCAATTATTTTTCCTTGACGGATGAATAAAATAGTTTTATTCTAAAATAGGAAGGAGCTGATCGTTATGAATCATACGATCTTTCGTTATGATCCCCTTTTGAAGGCCTACGAAAAGGACTTTGATCTGCGTAAGCAAAATTTTGAAAGCAAAAAGAGAGAATTATTAAAGGAATGTTCTTCCTTGAAGGATTTTGCCTCCGGGCATCTGTACTTTGGATTCCACAAGGAAGCCGATGGCTGGCACTACCGGGAATGGGCGCCTGGGGCTGAGAAAATGTACCTGACCGGCGATTTCTGCGGCTGGGATCGGTACGCCTATCCCATGGAAAAGGGCGAAAACGGCGTTTTCAGCCTGTTTCTGCCCGGTGCTGACGCACTAAAGGATGGGCAAAAGGTAATGGCAGTGGTGGTTTCCGGCGGAAGGGAACTGGAGCGGATCCCCCTTTACATCCACCGTGTGGTGCAGGATCCCCAGACCATTGCCTGGAACGGCGTGATCTACGACCCGGCAGAGCCTTATACGTGGACGGACAGCAATTTTAAGCCCCAAAAGAAGCTCTTTATCTACGAATGCCACATCGGTATGGCGCAGGAGGAGGGCAGAGTGGGCACATATGAGGAATTCCGCATCCATATTCTGCCGAAAATCGCGGATCTGGGGTATAATACCATCCAAATTATGGCAATTATGGAGCACCCCTATTATGCCTCCTTTGGCTATCAGGTGACCAATTTCTTTGCCGCCTCCTCCCGGTTCGGCACCCCGGAGGAGCTGAAAAAGCTGATCGATACTGCTCATAAAATGGGCATTGCGGTGCTTTTGGACGTTGTTCACTCCCACGCCTGCAAAAACACCCGGGAGGGCATCAACGAATTTGACGGCACCGACTACCAGTTTTTCCACGCAGGCGCCAAGGGTGAGCATCCTGCCTGGAATACCAAGTGCTTTAACTACGATAAAAACGAAGTTATCCACTTTTTGCTGTCCAACCTGCGGTACTGGATGGAGGAATACCACTTCGACGGCTTCCGTTTTGACGGTGTGACCTCTATGCTGTATCAAGATCACGGCCTGGGCACTGCCTTTACCGGCTACGACCAGTATTTTTCCATGAATACCGATACCCAGGCTGTGACCTATTTACAGCTTGCCAATGAGATGGTGCGGGAGATAAATCCCAACGCCATCACCATTGCCGAGGATACCTCTGCCCTGCCCGGTCTTGCCCTGCCCATCAGCAAGGGCGGCATTGGCTTTGACTACCGTCTTGCCATGGGCGAGCCGGATATGTGGATAAGGCTTTTAAAGGAGACCCCCGACGAATACTGGGATCTTAACAGCATCTACTATGAGCTTGCCTGCCGCCGTCCTATGGAGCCGGTGATCGGCTACTGCGAGTCCCACGACCAGGCATTGGTGGGGGACAAGACCATTATGTTCCGCCTGTGCGACAAGGAAATGTACTGGGGTATGGGCATCAATCAGGAGAATATGGTCATTGACCGGGGTATGGCACTGCACAAAATGATCCGCCTGATCACTGCCACCTTGGGCGGTGAGGGCTACCTGACCTTTATGGGCAACGAGTTCGGCCACCCCGAGTGGATCGATTTCCCCAGAGAGGGCAACGGCTGGAGCTATCATCACTGCCGCCGTCAGTGGAGCCTTGCTGAGAATAAGGATCTGAAATTCCGCTACCTGCGGGAATTTGAAAAGGATATGGTGAGTCTTATCAAAAAGCAGAAGGTCATGGGGGCAAAGGATACCCAGCTTATGCTCCACAATGAGGAAAAGACCGTTGCTTACAGCAAGGGCAACGCCATTTTTGCCTTTAATTTCCACCCCACCCGCTCCTACGAGAGCTTATTTCTGCCGCTTCCGGAAGAAGGGGAGTATCAGGTGACTATGTCCTCTGACGATTACTGCTACGGCGGCTCCGGGCGAATTTATCACCAGAGCTATCACACAGTAAAAAATGCCGACGGCAAGGTGGGCATCCAGGTTTATCTGCCCAGCAGAACAGTTATGGTGCTCCAAAAGGTAAAATAAACGCACATAAAATTGGAATTTATCTTCGTATGCGTAGGGAACGCTGCCCTCAGCGTTCCGTAACAAAATCAGCCCTCGATGGGCTGATTTTGTTTTAAATAAATGCAAAATATAAATATTTTCGCCCCTCGAGGTCGAAAATATTTGCGGAACGCTGAGGGCAGCGTTCCCTACGCGCTATTATTTGCAATAAATTTACGGTGGGGGTTATGAATTTTTTACCTGATTGCCCACATAGGTGATCAGCTCCGGGGCGGTGGGGTATTCCCCGGCACAGGGGATCTCCTTCCATTTATCCAGAGCGGCTTGATTATTTTCCTTTTTTGCGGTGGCAATGGCATCACGAATGCCTTTTTCAATTTCCGCAATAACATTTTCCAATGTGGTACCGTTTTTCTGTGCCACCTGAAGCAGTGCTTTGTATGCTTGTGTATGTTCCATTTTTTATTTCTCCTTTTTTATGTATATGTGCAAGAAATCAGATTTGTTATTTCAGATTTAATTTCCCACAACTTATATTTTTAATCTAACTTAGTTACACTAAAGATGTCAAGACATTTTGTTCGACAATTTTCGACATCGAGGGTATAAAAAATGGAAACATACGGTACAATTAGAATTAAACTGGACGAGCTTTTAGAAAAATCTGGGATAAGTAAGAATAAATTGAGCCATCGTGCTGAGATGCAACGCACACAGATCAATAATTTCTGTAAAAACAAGGTAACAAGGCTGGATACGGATGTATTGGCAAGGATCTGTACTGTGTTTAATTGCCAGATCAGTGACCTGCTGGAGTTTATTCCCCCGGAAGAAAACAAAGAGTAGGGGCGACGTTTCGTCGCCCGCGGGTGGAGAATATCCGCCCCTACATCCATACGGTTTTATGGCGTGCTGCATCATTTTGCAGCACGCCATTTTCATAATCATAAACGGCATTTCATTGGTGCAGTGGCTATCAAGTTACTGTGTCATTGCGAGATGCCGTAGGCATCGTGGCAATCTCATAGCAGGCAGTTACTTCTATTACAAGCTTACCGAAACACGTAATATGGTACCAAGAGATTCCCACGCCTGCTTAACAGGCTCGGAATGACACCCGGTTCGGTAACTTTTTGACAAGTTTCAGGCGTTACGCATTCAATCAAAACCTTATTTATTATTTAATAATGTATTTGTGGAAAAAAGTGTTGTTTTTTCCACAGAAATATGATACAATTTAGGGTGATAAAATATGCGCAAAAGCTATGTCGTTTTTTTAGAAATAGATGCTGTAAACAGAGAAAGGAGTCGCCAAATGTATTCATCGGATTATGTATGGGCAAAGGTACTGAGCTATCTGGAGGATCAGCTTACTGCCATTACCATCTCCGCTTATTTTGACGATGCCCAGGTCGTAGAGCTGACGGAAGAACAGCTCATTTTATACTCTCCCTCGGAGTTCCGCCGCAGTACCATCGTCCGCCGGTATACCGACTATATTCAGGACGCTTTGAAGGAGATCTTTGATTCCGATGCTAAATTGGTGGTCTTTGGCGACGAGGAGCTTGCTGCCCACAAAAACAAAGGTCAGGATAAGATCGCTACCTCTATGGACTTCAATCCCCAGTTTTCCTTTGATAATTTCGTGGTTGGCCCCTCCAACCGCTTTGCCTACAACGCGGCAATGGCTGTAACCAAAACCCCGGGTCAGGTCTATAACCCCCTGTTTATCTACGGCCCCCCCGGTATTGGCAAGACCCACCTGCTGTACGCCATTGCCAACGGCATTCGTAAAAACAATCCCAATATCAACATTGTCTACATTAAGGGCGACCAGTTCACCAATGAGCTGATCACTGCCATCGGCAGCGGTAAAAATATTGAATTCCGCAGCAAATACCGGGAAGCTGATCTGTTCCTCATCGACGATATCCAGTTTATTGCCGGTAAGGACTCCACTCAGGAGGAATTTTTCCATACCTTCAACGCCCTTTATGAAAACAACAAGCAGATCGTAATGACCTCCGACCGGAAGCCCAGCGATATGCTGACTTTGGAAAAGCGGCTGCAAAGCCGGTTTGAATGGGGTCTGCTTGCCAGCATTGAAGCGCCGGACTATGAGACCCGTATGGCGATCATCAAGAAAAAAGCGGCATCCCTGGGACTGGAATTGGGTGACGATGTATGCGATTACATTGCGGTCAATGTGACCAATAACGTCCGTCAGATTGAGGGTACTGTGAAAAAAATCATGGCATACCGGGATCTGAACAATATGCCCCTGGATCTGCCCAATATCTCCCGCGCCATTGATGATATGTTCAAGGGTGAGGGCAATGCCCTTCCCACTGCCGGCCTGATCATCAGCCAGGTATGTAAGTTCTATTCCGTGGATGAATCGGTTCTCAGAGGTACTCTCAAGAACAAGGGTACAGCCGAAGCCCGTCAGGTGGCCATTTACCTGATCCGGAAGCTGACTAACCTGTCCACCCCCGATATCGGCAAGGAGCTGAGCAAGGATCACTCCACGGTGCTCTACTCCATCAATAAGGTGGAAAAGGCGCTCAAAGCCGGCGATACTGCCCTGCAGAACCACATTCAGGACATCACCGCCAATATCAACTCTTGCCTATAAAATAATTTATTATTTGTTATTTATTATTTATTCTTTATTCTTTAACAAATACGGTATAATTTTTAAATAATATTCTGTAATTTACTATATTTTTATAACTTTTATTGATATTTCTTTAGTTTTCCACATTTTATCTAATTTGTGGATAAAATTCCTGTGGAAATTCGGGCGGCTAAATTTTCTAAAATTCTCCTGTTAACAACTTTATTTTTATCAACAACCGCCTGTGGAAAAATTTTCGTTGTGGCAGTAGGACTTTCTCCACTTTTCCACATATTTTTGTACTACTACAACTTTTACTACCTAAAAATCTATATTTATATATATTTTTATTATTTTTTCAAAAAAGGGGTTTTCACTATGCGTTTTACCTGTGAAAAAAGTATGCTGGTGACGGGTCTGAACATTACAAGCAGAACCGTGGCTCAAAAAAGCACACTTTCCGTGATCGAGGGCATTTTGTGCCGTGCCGGCTCCGACCTGAGCCTGACCGGCTACAATATGGAAACCGCCATCACCTACTCCATTGAGGCTGAGGTTACCGAAGCCGGTGAATGTGTGCTGCCCGCAAGACTTTTTGGCGATATTATCCGCCGTCTGCCGGAGGGCCCTGTTACCGTTACCGTGGACAGCCAGTACAAGGTTGCCATTCGTGCAGGCTATGCTTCCTTTAATATCTCCGCAGAACCTGCCGACGACTACCCGGAATTGCCGGATGTGGACAGCGGCAGATCTATCTCCATCCCCCAGTCTGCCCTAAAGGAGCTGATCTCCGGCACGATTTTTGCCGTATCGGAGAATACCGGCAGGCCCATCCACACCGGCGTGAAGTTTGAAATTGAAGACAATGCCATCTCTGCCATTGCCGTGGACGGCTTCCGTCTGGCGAGAAGAACCTACCACCCGGAAGAGCCTACCGGCAGAAATCTCTCCTTTGTGGTGCCCGCTCAGGGCCTTAAGGAGCTGGAAAAGATCCTCGGTGAGGATGATGACGTAGCATTCACCCTTGGAAACAAGCACATTTTGTATCAGCTTGGCACAGCCACCCTGATCTGCCGTCTTTTGGAGGGCGATTTCCTGGATTGGCGCCGTGTGGTGCCCACCGGCTGCCCCATTAAGCTGGTGACCAATGTGGGGGATATTTCTTCTTCTATCGAGCGTGTGGGATTGATCGTTTCTGAAAAGTATAAGAGCCCTGTACGCTGCATCTTCGGCAATCAGGAGCTGCAAATGCGCACCAACAACACCATCGGCATTGCGGAGGACCGCTGCACCATCGCCGGCGACGGTAAGGAGCTGGAGATCGGCTTTAATGTCAAATATTTGGCAGATGCTCTGCGTGCCATTCCCGACGAGGAAGTGGTGCTGGAGCTGACCAACGGTCTGAGCCCCATCGTGTTCACCCCCGTGGAGTCCAGTAAGCACGACTTCTCCTATATGGTCCTGCCAGTGAGAATTAAGAATTGACAATTATCCTTAATAAAGGAAAAAACACTATGAAAGTGACAGTTAAGAAAAAGTCGGGTGCTGTGCCGGTTGCCATCGGCACTGAGTATATCAAGCTGGAAGCTGCTCTGAAACTCAGCAATGCCGTCGGCTCCGGCGGTGAGGCAAAAGCCCTTATCCAGGACGGTCAGGCGCTTGTCAATGGAGAGGTTTGCACTATGCGGGGGAAAAAGCTGTACCCCGGTGACAGGTTCACCTTCATGGGCACAGAGTACCTGATCACCATTCATAGCGTATAAAACCCTCTCCGTCAGCCCGTTCGGGCTGCCACCTCTCCCAAAGGGAGAGGGTGGGCACGCTCTCCCTTTGGGAGAGCTGTCACGGCAAAGCCGTGACTGAGAGGGAAATTGTTTTTCCGGGAGATTATTATGAATTTAGAAAGCATCCAACTTCATAATTTCCGGAATTATCGGGAGCTTACGCTGGAATTTGCTCCGGGGGTCAATCTTTTGGTGGGCGACAATGCCCAGGGAAAGACCAATCTTTTGGAGGCCATCGGCTATTTAGGATCGGGGAAAAGCTTCCGTACCCAGAAAAATAGCGAACTTGTCTACCTGGGTGAGGATTTTGCAGAAGTCAAGGGCTCTGTTTACTCTCAGGAGAGAAATCAAGAGCTGCGCTGGCTTTTATTTTCCGGGCAAAGACCCCGGCAGCTTTACCGCAATGGCGTGAAAAAAAAATCCGCCGCGGATATTTCCGGGGTTCTCAATACGGTTTTGTTCTGCCCGGAGGACTTAATGGTATTAAAGGGCGGCAGTGCAGCCCGGCGGCGGCTGGGAGACAACTCCCTTTGTCAGCTTCGTCCTAATTACGAGGCGGCACTGACGGAATATAACCGCATTTTGGAGCAAAAAAGCAGAATTTTGAAGGATCGGCACGAAAATCCGGCCCTTTTGGAAATTCTGCCGGAATACAATACAAGGCTTTGCCAGGTAGGAGCTTTGCTGATCTCTTACCGGGCAAGATTTTATGACGCGCTTTCAAAGGCGGCAAAAACCTGCCATGAGAGCTTTTCCGGGGGAAAAGAGGAGTTTTTCTTAAGCTATAAGACTGTATCTACGGTAGAAGATCCCTTTGCCCCGGTCAAGGACCTGACTGACAGGCTTTTGGCACATTTGGAAAGCCACTACCGGGCAGAGCTGGAATCCAGCCAGTGTCTGACCGGCCCGCATAAGGACGATTTTGATGTGACCCTTTCCGGTCTTTCCGTGAAGGCCTTTGGCTCTCAGGGTCAGACCCGGACGGC
The DNA here is from genome assembly GCA_017466665.1 of Oscillospiraceae bacterium. Classification (GTDB taxonomy): domain Bacteria; phylum Bacillota; class Clostridia; order Oscillospirales; family Oscillospiraceae; genus Faecousia. The sequence goes on along the minus strand of JAFTTQ010000012.1, from coordinate 1,734 downwards.
GGCAATCAGCCTGAAAATCGCGCAAAGAGCGTTAATGCACAAAGAATCGGGAGAGATCCCGGTGCTGCTACTGGACGATGTGCTGTCAGAATTAGACCCCGGGCGGCAGGATTTTGTATTAAATCAAATCACCGACGGGCAGGTATTCATTACCTGCTGCGAGCCGGGAAGATTCACAAAATTAGGCAAAACCATCCAAATTGCCAATGGAAAAATAATGGAAAATTAAAAATTGTCAATTGTCAACTGTAAATTGTCAATTATGCATTTAGGAGGACAAGTAATATGTCTGACGAAAACAAGGTAACAACCCAATACGGTGCGGAGCAGATCCAGGTTCTGGAAGGTCTGGAGGCTGTACGGAAAAGACCGGGTATGTATATCGGCTCTACCTCCTCTTCCGGCCTGCATCACTTAGTTTATGAAATTGTGGATAACTCCATTGACGAGGCACTTGCAGGCTACTGCAAGCACATCACCGTCACCATCAATGAAGGCAATTCCATCACCGTTACAGATGACGGCCGTGGTATTCCCGTGGATATTCAGCCCCAGACCGGCAAGCCTGCTCTGGAGGTTGTGTTTACTGTGCTTCACGCAGGCGGTAAGTTCGGCGGCGGCGGTTACAAGGTCTCCGGCGGCTTGCACGGCGTGGGTGCATCTGTTGTCAACGCCCTGTCCCAGTGGTTACAGGTTCGTGTACACAAGAACGGCAATATTTACGAAATGAAATTTGCCCGGGGAGCTATCACCCAGGAAATGAAAATCGTCGGCAAGACGGATAAAACCGGCACTGAGGTCACCTTCCAGCCCGACCCGGAGATGTTTGACGATGTGGTGTACTCCTATGAGATCCTCCACGAGCGTATGCGGGAGGAGGCATTCCTGAACGCAGGACTTGCCATCACCATCACCGATGCCCGTGAAGAAGTCTTGACAGAGACTATGTGTTACGAGGGTGGTATTCGGGAATTTGCCACCTGGTCTAACCGCAACAAGACTCCCATCCATCAGGATGTGATCTATATGAATGGCAGCAAGGGCGATGCCAGCGCGGAAATTGCCATTCAGTACAATGACGGCTACAACGAGTTTATGCTCTCCTTTGCCAACGATGTGCGCACTCCGGAAGGCGGTATGCACGAAACCGGCTTTAAGACCGCGCTGACCAGAGTTCTCAATAACTACGGCCTGAAAAACGGCATCATCAAGGGTGACGACAAGGTATCCGGTGAGGACTGCCGTGAGGGTATCACCGCAATTATCTCCGTAAAGCTGACCGATGCCCAGTTTGAGGGTCAGACCAAGGCAAAGCTGGGCAATGCCTACATCCGTACCTTGGTGGATCAGATCGTAAACGATCAGCTTGCCACCTATTTTGAGGAACATCCCGCCACTGCCAAGACCATTTTGGAAAAGGCCATGATGGCAAACCGGGCAAGAGAGGCTGCCCGGAAGGCAAGAGAATCTGTCCGCCGGAAAACCGGCTTGGAATCCGGTCAGATGCCGGATAAGCTGCAGGACTGCAATGAGCGTGACCCCTCCCTGTGCGAAATTTACATCGTCGAGGGTGACTCCGCTGCAGGCTCTGCCATTCAGGGCAGAGATTCCCGTTTCCAGGCCATCCTTGCCATGTGGGGTAAGATGCTGAATGTGGAAAAGGCAAGAGCCGATAAAATCTACGGCAACGACAAGCTGTATCCTCTGATCGTGGCACTGGGTGCCGGTATCGGT
>JAFTTQ010000076.1 GCA_017466665.1 Oscillospiraceae bacterium | reverse complement strand
AGGACAATATGCTTACCTCCGTGTAGTTTGATTGTGTGACAACTACATTTTACACTAAGGTTCGCATATTGTCTCATTTTATTTTTAGTGTTGCACTTCGAATTATAACCTGCCCACCTCCCCTTACACAGGGGAGGCTTTTTCCAGTGCGCTTAGTGCGCTAAATTCCGATTTATTGGTGTGTGGCAAAGCAAAACGGCGCACTGTATCTGAACAGTGCGCCGAAGGTCGTTATTCCTGCAGATGGATGCCGGCGGCAACGTATGCCTTGGCAATGAGATAATCTCCGGGGGTGGTGATCTTCAAATTGGTATATTCGCTTTTGACCAATGCCACCTCCTGCCCACGCAGGGAGCAGATCTTGCAGGCATCGGTCAAAATATCCTTTTCCTCCTGGGTCAGGGTGCTGTACAGCCTTTTCAGCAGATCGATCTGGAAGCTCTGGGGGGAATGACCGTAGTACATAAGCAGCTTATTGGGAATGTCAGAAATGGTCACGCCGTCCTGGGACATTACGATGGTATCAATGGCGGGGCAGACGGTATTGACCGCGCCGCATTGCAGTGCCGCGTCGATGTTTTCCTCGATCATCCGAAGCTTGACAAAGGGACGGGCGGCGTCGTGGGTCACGATAATATCCTTGGGATCGCCGGTGCGCACCTTGTCGATGGCGGCGATAATGTTTTGCAGGGTGTCATTTCTGCCGCTGCCGCCCAGAACAATGTGGACACGGTGGGCGTTTTCCGGCAAGTATTTTTGCACCAGCTCTCTGGTGTAATCCAGCCAGGGCTCACTAACCCCGATAAATACCAGATCCATTCGGGGGCTTTGTAAGAACTTTTCCAGGCTGTATAGAATGACAGGCTTGCCCTCAATATCCAGAAATTGCTTAGGGATGTCCTCTCCCATCCGGGAGCCCACACCGCCGGCAAGTATTGCGCCAAAAATCATATCTCTTTCTCCTTTATCTTTTCAGCAGCCCCTTAGCTCTGCGAAGCAGGGACAGGAAAATCTTCCTGTTGAAGATCAGGCTGACGGCGGCTGCCACCAGGCTATTGACCGCAACAAATAAAATACCGTACAAAACAAACTGCAAATAGCTTTGGATCACGATAGGAAGCCGCATTTCGATATAGCACAGAGCCGTACCGCTGATGAGGAGAGGAAGAAGCAGACGCAGCAGTTTCAAGAACGTTTTTTGGAAGAACCGGGTATGGACATAGCCAATTTCCAAAACCGCCAGCAAAACCGCGCACAGCAGCACTGCCGAGAGCATTCCATATACACCCCAGAACATACCGCCCACAGCCATCGAGATCACCAGAACCACACAGGTAATGATCTGAAAATTCCGGCTGACGCGGAAGCAGCCTGCCATATTCAGCAGGTGACCGCTGGGGATGTGCACCATCTCCGTGGCGGCGGTAATGACCATCAAAAGGGCGATCAAAAGATCATAGTAGTTGATATTGTCGGTAAAACCGTCGGTATACAGCCCGATAAAGGGCAGGATCAGGGTGCAGCAGGTGGTCAGCATCACAAAGATCGCCAAAAAAGCCACATATTCATAGGCGGCAAAAACCGGCCAAACATCCTCCCGTTTGCGCTCCGTCAAAAGCTGCCCCAAGCTGTGCCGGGGGGCATCGATGATGCCGTGGAGCAGGTTTTTCAGCATGGTGAAAACATTGTTGTACACAGCGTAAACGCTTGCCAGGGCTGTACCGCCGCTGGGGGAAAGGGTCAAAAAGACAATGGGGGCGGATTTGTAAATCATACCGGTGACCTTTTGCGCCATCACATCGCCTGTGCCGGTAATCAGCTCCGGCCTGGGGATGGCTTTCAAATCCAAAAACCGGTTGTGTTTTTTAACATACCCGGCAATCAGCAAACTATTCAGCAGTGTAAAGAGCATGGTATTAAACCGCACCATCCACATTTGCCCGTTCAGCCGGATCATCACAATATTGGCGATGTGCCCCAATGCCACAGTGATGATGGTAAAGAGGTTTACGATATATTCCTTTTGCTGGGTCTGCAGCAGCACCCGGTAGGTGGTGGCATAGTATAAATTGAATGCCGCCGGGACTACCGTCATTACGATCAGGGTGAAGATAAAATCCCAGGGAAGCGCGCTGTTGACAGCAAAGCTGTATACCGCCGCCACAGAAAGGCCAATCAGCAGGAAGAAAACGCCGATCTTCCGAAATTTCTTCCGGGTAGCGGAGAGGATCCCATTGACGATATCGGTCTCCTGCCGCCCTAAAGGGCCAAACAGCGCCACATTGGAGGCAACGGTAAAGCCGCCCTCTAAGATCAGTAAAAGGTTTACGATCTGATTGGCGGTGGAGTTTAATCCGTTGAAATCGTCACCGAATTCGGCGATGACGAACCAGGTGACCACAATGCCCAGAAGCCCGTTGACCAGGGTCATAGCCATAGCAGTGGCGGCACCCAAAAGGCTCATTTTATTCTTGTTCAGCATAATTCAATCATAGTGTGAATCCTTGCAGCGAAGCCGCTGCAAGGATCAAAATTACTTCTTTTTCCGTTTCATAAAGGGCAGAGGATGGTGGGAAAGGATCCACAAAAGGATCACCAAAAGGAAGGAGAACAGGGTATCTGCCCGCTGTGCAAGCTGGTTGTTGCAGGGAATGAAAATCAGCATCAGCATAAAGTAGAAGATGCTCATTTTGGCAAAGGGGTTTTGAGAGGTGATGGCGTCTTTAAACATAGCGCCAAACAAAAGACCGATCAGCAGCATCACGATCACAACACCGTAGAAGGATACATCGTTTGCGATCCAGGTGTACATAGAATGCCACTGAATGTCCGAATCCCAGCCGGTAGGCTCCAGGCGCACCTGATAGGTGTACTGGTCGATATCCGTGAAATGGTCGGTAATGAGATCCACCAGGAACATACTGTTGCCCACGCCGTACATGGGCACCCACGGCAGGTTCAGCGCCTGGGACATACCGTAGTAGCCCTGGGTGAAATAAGAGGAGAAGCTGACCCAGAATTTCATAATGATGGGGGGTACCCAGGAATTTTTGTTCTGGGTGGGGGTGCTGGGGGTCTGGACGGGAGCAGTGGCATCCGGCACAGTGACATCCGGGATGGTTTCCTCCGGGACGGTGGGTTCGGTAGCCGGCGGCTCGGTGGGCTTGTTCTGACCGATATCGATGGTGATGCCCACAATGTTATATTCGGGATCGTCATAGCGGTTGATGCCGCCCCGGCTGACCATCATCCAGGTGAAGTAGGAGAAGATCAGCAGTACGCCTGCCAAAAGGCTGGCGATCAACTGAATGACCTGCTTTTTGTGCAGGGTCTTATTCTTCCAGTGGGTAAAGGCAGCTAAGATCGCCGGGACTTCCAGGAACAAAAATACGCCCAGAATATCGATATTGGTGCCGATGGACATATAAAACAGCACAGTTGCCGCCAAATAGAGAACCGCAAACACCTTGGCATAGGGCTTCAGCTTTTTAAAGTAGAGCATCGATGCCAAAATGATGGGGTATTTCACAAATGCCCACAGGTAATTCAGCAGGGAAACGGCAGTGCCGCCCATAATATCCGCGCCGTGGAGGTTGGCAATGCGGTGCAGCCGAAGCTGATAGCCGTAGCCGGGATTCTGAATGCCCACCCACATCTGCTTGAAAAGTCCCACAAAATCAAAGGTGGCAAAGCCATAGTCCCGGAAAATGTTGACAACATACAAAACAAAATTGACAACGATCAGGGGGGATACGATCTTTACAAGAAGCTCGGTGTAATCCTCCTTCCAGTGGGTCGTGTCACAAAATCGGCTCATAAGACCCAGCCGATAACCAAACCACAAAGCAAGGATATACAGGAAAAGCAGGGTGTAGAACAGAACCGGCTTATAGGTGATCCACTGGAAAGGGCCAAAGGTATAAACGAAAATGGAAAACAGCAGGTACACCACAGTCAGCCGTATGGGCAGCAGATAGGGAGCGCCGGCGGCACCCCACATATCCCGGAAGTGATGGTCGCCAAACAGGGCATTTTTTATTTTCGCAAGGGTCATTGTCCATCACTCCTTTCCGTTTGCTCCCACAGTGCCGTAATGCGCCGGCACATAGCCTTGGGGTTTTTGTTTTCCAAAATAAATGCCCGGGCACGCTCGCCCATAGCATTGCGCTCCTTTTCAGGCAGGCTGCAAATTTCCAGCAGCTTATCCTGCAAGGCCTGAATGGAATTATCCCCTACATACTGGATATAGGGATCGTATTCTGCCGGGATGCCGTCTAATTTGTAGCCGATCACCGGCCTGCCGGATGCCAAATACTCCATGGTCTTGGAGGGGAAGGAGAATTTGGTGAAGGCATCGGTATTTTGCCGGGGATTGATCAGCACCGTTGCTTCCCCCTGAAGCTGACGGACACGGGTGCCGTCCACATAGCCATAATAGCGGATGCCGGGGCACTGCTTTTCCAGCTCCCGGATCTTTTCTGACAGCCTGCCGCTGCCGCAGAGCCAAAGCTCGTGATCCGGGTGGCTTTTATACAGCTCCACAAAGGCTTCCAGCAGGTTTTCCATACCGTAGGCAGGATTTAACTGCCCGGAGTAGAAGATCACCTTTTTGTCGGTAGTGGACGCATCCAAAGGAGGCTGGTGGTTGTTGTAAATGCCCTCGATCACCGTATAGGGCTTGTGGGAAGTATCTACCACGTCGGCAAGAGCCTTGGCAATAAAGCCATAGGAATCAAACTGGCTGATGAATTTCATTTTAAAGGCAGCACGGAGCTTGGCAGAGCGGGTAATGTTGCCCCCGGTGCTTGCCTGAAGCACTACATTCGGCACATCGGGCATAAACAGGAAGGTGCGCAGATTGGGAAATGCCCGCTTTGCCCGGCGGATCGCCAGACAAGCACCCAAATGCAGGTCGTAGGTCAGCAGCAAAACCGGCTCGTCACCGGCTGCCTTGACCGCCTTTTTAATGCCCTGATAGGTGGTGATGGCACGGGATAAGTGCTTGATTACCGGCAGGTTGATAAAACCGCAGTTGATATCATGGCTGCCATCGGTGTGCTGCCAGGCCTGCCTTTTGAAAATAACTTTAGGATAATTGGGGTAATTGGGAATCGGCGTGTTGTTCACAAGGGTCACCGGCGTGCCGGTGGCTTCATCCAAGCCTAAAATGAGATTGCGGTTCAGGTTATGGTCAGCAAGACTTAACGGCACCTTGCTTTTTTCGCAAAGGTGCTGATAGTCTGCCATATTAAAAACAGAACTGCAAAAAATGTACTTCATATATTTCTCTCATTTCAGGAAAATCAATGGTAGGGTGAAAAACTTTTGCGGCCAAAGCCTCCCCTGTGTAAGGGGAGGTGTCAAAAAACCTGTGGTTTTTGACGGAGGGGTTGTAAAAAATGCTGAGAGGACAATCCCTCAGTCTGCCCTTACGGGCAGCCAGCTCCCTTTACACAAGGGAGCCTTATTTGCAGCATTTTTCGTAAATGCGCTGACAAACAAGCTCGGTAGCCTTGCCGGTTTCACAACCGCCTAAATCTTCATAATGCCGGCGGCAGGCGGCAGCATAGGCGTTTTCGTCAAATTCCAAAATGGTCTTTTCCAGCTCGTCATTATTGGTGGAGCTGGGGAAGGGCCAATCCTTCACAGGGGTGTAGACCTGTGTGGTCTTTACATAATGCTCTAAGTCCACAGCAAACAAAAAGCTGGGGCGGCCTGTGAGCATAAAATCCCACATAGAGGAGGAAAAATCATTGATCATAGCATCGGCAGCCTGTAAAAGCTCCTGCATATCCGGGTAATCGGAAAGATCCAGCACATCGCCGCCAGGGAGTCCGTCCCGGTTGGTCACACAGGGGTGAAGCCGGTAGGCAAAGCGCCAGGTGCCGCCGAACCGCTGCTGCATCGCCTTGCAAACCCGCTGGCAGTCCACACCGTAGGAGATGGCAATGGACTCTTTAAAATAGTTGTCGTCAGGCTTGCGGTAGGTGGGGGCAAAGAGGATCAGTTTTTCTCCGTCTTTCAAACCGATTCTCTCCCGGACAGCCTGCCGTACAGCAGGGTCGGGATGGAGCATTGTGTCGTTGCGGGGCATACCGATCTCCCAAAAAATCTCCTTGGGAGTCAGCAGGCTCTTGGAAATCACATCGGTAAACCTCCCACAGGTGGAGAGGAACACATCGGTTTTATCCGCTGCAAGCTTTAAGTCCTTGCGGAAAAGCTTGGTATCCTCATACATATCCAGCCCGCACTTTTTGTAAGCGCCGCCGCCGTGCCAGGTGTTGATGATGTATTGCTTTTTGCCCATAGGCAAATAGGAGAAGCCGCCGCTGTTGGTCAGAAATACCTGACAGGTCAGGGCGTAATAGAAATATTTCAGGGAGTTGTATTTGACCACCGTCAGCCCCTTTTCCGTCAAATGGGCATTGGCAGCCGGGTCTTTCACGGGAATGACGATCTGAAGCTTTCCGGGATAGTGGGCAAGCAGATATTCGGCAACACTTTTGGGATTGTCACCGTAATTCTGCGCCAGGGCATTCATCAAAACCACCCGGTTATGCTGGATGGGAAAAAGCCGGAAGGGCAGCAGTAAGGTACGCATCAGTATTTTTTTGGAATAGCGCAAAATCGCATCCATTTAAATACCTTCTTTCTTCTGTGCCAGCTTGGCAACAGGATTCTCGATCCATCTTTGTGACAGCCAAGCGGCGAGTATGGGGCATACTGTGACCGCCAGTACCACAGCGGCACTTTGCAGGTCAAAGCCCAACGTGCCATAGCCTAAGTGGATGGCAATGTTGATAAATACCATATGGTACAGGTAAAAGCCGTAGGTCAGATCCTGCTTCATTCTCCACCTAAAGGAGAATCCAAAGCTAAAGATCAAAAGGGCTGTCAAAAGCGTGGTCACGGTGTTGTACATCACACCGTCGAAGATGTGGGAGAAGGGCAGATGATTTTCTGCCAATTTCCAAAGGACGAATACAGGCAAAATCACCCAGCGCACCTTTTCCAATGCCGGAATGATCTGATCCCGGAAGCACCAGCCGGCCATTCCCAGTACCAAAAAATACAAATAAGGAAGGGTAGTCACGCCGATCAGCTTATAGACGATCTCCGGCAGAAAGCCGGCGCACTTTTCTATGGCGATGCTAAGCAGAGTCAAAACGCCCATCAGCACTGTGCTGATGGGAAGCTGCAGCTTGCGCAGCAGCTTATAAAGCATTGGTGCAAGCAGGAAAAACTGCACCTGCACGCCGATGGTCCAAAGCACGCCGTTGGGTGTACCCACGCCATAGCCCCGGAGCCAGTCGCCGGTATAAAAATTCAGCCCAAAGAACTGGGTCACAAGATAGATTATGCCGTCTGTCAGGGTCGGAATGGCGTAAAGCGCCAAAATAATAAGGGTGTTGACCACGATACAGCCCCAAAAACCGGGCAAAACACGATATGCCCGGCGAATGAGGTAATCCTTGGCACTGTATTTGTCCAGGGATTTTGCCGCCAAAAAGCCGCACAGTACAAATAAAATCGGAACGCCCCGGATGAAATAGACAGCATTTGTGAGCTGGGGCAAATGAAAATGGGTGATAAAATGGCCTAAAAAGACCTGCACCGTTGCCAGGATCCGAAAAAGATCCAGGGCATTGTGATCGTAGTTTCGATTCATCAGTACTTACGCCAGACCATCTTGTCCACCACGCCGGTGTAGGACTGGATCAGCTTAATTACCTTGGTGGAGACATTTTCTTCCACATAATCCGGCACAGGAATACCGTAATCGCCGTTAAGATTCATCTGCACAGCGGTGTCCACTGCCTGCAAAAGACTCTTTTCGTCAATGCCTGCCAGCACAAAGCATGCCTTGTCCAGTGCCTCGGGGCGCTCGGTGGAGGTGCGGATGCACACTGCCGGGAAGGGGTGACCCACAGAGGTGAAGAAGCTGGATTCTTCCGGCAAGGTGCCTGAGTCAGAAACACAGCAGAAGGCGTTCATTTGCAGGCAGTTGTAGTCGTGGAAGCCCAAAGGCTCATTCATACGCACCCGGGGATCCAGCTGGAAGCCTGTTGCCTCCAGACGCTTCCGGGAACGGGGATGGCAGGAGTAGAGGATGGGCATATCATACTTTTCTGCCATTTTGTTGATAGCGGTGAACAGGGACAGGAAATTCTTTTCCGTGTCAATGTTCTCCTCCCGGTGGGCAGACAGCAGGATATACTTACCCTTCTCCAGCCCTAAACGGCTGTGGACATTGCTGGCTTCAATTTCAGCCAGGTTGCTGTGCAGCACCTCTGCCATGGGAGAGCCGGTCACATAGACCCGCTCCTTGGGCAGACCGCACTCGTGCAGATATTTCCGGGCATGCTCAGAATAGGCAAGGTTTACGTCGGAAATGATGTCTACGATCCGGCGGTTGGTCTCCTCCGGCAGGCACTCGTCCTTGCAGCGGTTGCCGGCTTCCATATGGAAGATGGGAATGTGCAGCCGCTTGGCAGCAATGGCACTCAAGCAGGAGTTGGTATCACCCAAAATCAAAAGGGCATCGGGCTTGATTTGCGCCATCAGCTTATAAGAGCAGTTGATGATGTTGCCCACAGTGGCACCCAGGTCGTCACCTACGGCATCCATATAGACCTCGGGATCACGGAGCTTTAAGTCCTTAAAGAACACGCCGTTGAGGTTATAGTCGTAGTTCTGGCCGGTGTGTGCCAAAATGCAGTCAAAATACTGCCGGGCCTTATTGATAACAGCAGCCAGACGGATAATCTCCGGGCGGGTACCCACGATGATCAAAAGCTTAAGCTTGCCGTTGTTTTGAAAAGAAATGTCGGAATAATCCAGCTTGATATCCATTATTCTACCACCTCAAAAAATGTATCGGGTTTCCTGGGGTCAAACAGCTCATTTGCCCACATCACGGTCACCAGATCCTCGGTTTCCGAGAGATTGATGATGTTGTGGGTATATCCGGGCAGCATATGCACTGCCTGGATCTTTTCCCCGGAAACATAGTAGTTCAGCACTTCATCGGAGCCAATTTTCCGCATCTGAATCAGACCCTTGCCGGATACCACAATGAAAAACTCCCATTTGGTGTGGTGCCAGTGCTGACCCTTGGTGATACCGGGCTTGGAAATGTTGACACTGATCTGGCCGTGGTCAGCGGTTTTGAGTAGCTCTGTGAAGCTGCCCCGGGGGTCAACATTCATTTTCAGGTCGAAAATTGCCTTATCCTGAGGAAGATAGGAAAGATAGGTGGAATACAGCTTTTTGGCAAAGCTGCCCGCGGGAATGCTGGGCATCAGCAGAGTTTCCGGCTGGGCTTTGAAGCTGTGCAGCAGCTCTACGATTTCACCCAAGGTCACCTTGTGGCTGACAGGGGCGGCGCAGTATCTGCCGTTTTCCCGCAGAACCGTGTCTACGCCCTCAAATTCGCAGTGATGCTCCTTGCTTTCCAAAGCATCCAGCATTTCGTCCACCAGATCATCGATGTACAAAAGCTCCAACTGCACTGCCGGGTCATTGATAGTAATGGGCAGATCGTTGGCAATGTTGTTGCAGAAGGTGGCAACGGCACTGTTGTAGTTGGGGCGGCACCATTTGCCGAAAAGATTGGGGAACCGATAGACCAGCACCTTGGCGCCGGTCTCGGCGGCATAGTCAAAAAACAGCTCCTCGCCGGCCTTTTTGCTCTTGCCGTATTCGCCCTCGGCGTAGCGGCCTACCAAGGTCGCCTGAATGGAGGAGGAGAGCATCACCGGGCAGGTGTTATGATATTTTTTCAGGGTGTCCAGCAGGGTGGAGGCAAAGCCAAAATTGCCCTGCATAAATTCTTCCTGGTTCTGAGGACGGTTCACGCCGGCAAGGTTGAAGACAAAATCCGCCTCTTGGCAGGCTTCCTCCAGCAACTCCGCAGGAGAATCAATGTCATACAGGTACAATTCTCCGATATTCAGACCAGAGCGGGTGCGATCCTTGCCGTCCTTGATGCACTGCAAGGCGGCAGTCAGGTTTTTACCCACAAAGCCGGCAGCACCGGTAATGAGAATGTTCATAGTGTTCCTCCCAAAGCGCAGTGTAGGGCGGGGACTGCCCCGTCAAAGGCCCCCTTGTGTAAAGGGGGCTGTTTTATTGCCGACTTTAGGCAATAAAACTGGGGGATTGTTTTTTTCGATGGATGACAACCCCTCCGTCAAAAATCAAATAGATTTTTGACACCTCCCCTTACACAGGGGAGGCATTGTGACTGCGATGCAATTTCGTTTATTTAGATTCCCAAGCGGACAGCTCGTCACGGATATACTGCAAAGAAAGCAGCTTTTCCTTTACCTGCTCCACATTCAGAAGCTCGGTGTTGCTGGAATTAAATTCGGTCAGGGTGTTGCGCTCCTTGTCGCCGTCCTTGAAGTACTTGTCGTAGTTCAGGTCACGCTTGTCAGAGGGCACACGGTAGAAGTTGCCCAGGTCGATGGCGTTGGCGCATTCTTCGTTGGTCAGCAGGGTTTCGTACATCTTTTCGCCGTGGCGGATGCCGATGACACGAATTTCGTGACCGGGGGCAAACAAGCCGGTGACAGCCTGTGCCAACACCTGGATGGTGCAGGCAGGTGCTTTCTGCACCAGAATATCGCCGGAAACGCCGTTTTCGAAGGCGAACAGCACCAGATCCACAGCCTCGTCCAGGCTCATAATAAACCGGGTCATAGAGGGTTCAGTGATGGTGATGGGGTTGCCTGCCTTGATCTGGTCGATCCACAGAGGAATGACAGAGCCGCGGGAGCACATAACATTGCCGTAGCGGGTGCAGCAGATCTTAGTGTTTTCGGGGGCCACGGTGCGGCTTTTCGCCACGATGACCTTTTCCATCATTGCCTTGGAGGTGCCCATAGCGTTGACAGGGTAGGCAGCCTTGTCGGTGGACAGGCAGACCACATTCTTGACGCCGGCTTCAATGGCGGCGGTCAGCACATTGTCGGTGCCGATCACATTGGTCTTTACAGCCTCCATGGGGAAGAACTCGCAGGAGGGGACCTGCTTCAAAGCGGCAGCGTGGAAAATGTAGTCTACGCCGTGCATGGCGTTCTTGACAGAAGCCAGATCCCGCACGTCACCGATAAAGAATTTGATCTTGCCTGCCACATCAGGCATTTTCGCCTGAAATTCGTGGCGCATATCATCCTGCTTCTTTTCGTCACGGGAGAACACGCGGATCTCGCCGATATCGGTTTGCAGAAAACGGTTTAATACGGCGTTGCCGAAAGAGCCGGTACCGCCGGTGATCATCAGAGTTTTTCCGGAAAAAACAGACATAATTGAATCCTCCCAAGTATATGTAGGGCGGGGGCTTGCTCCCGCCGAAAATACTGATTGACAGTGAGCGGCGGGGGCAAGCCCCCGCCCTACGGGGTTTATTTACGCAGAGCATCTAATTCCTGCTCTAAGGTTTTCATAAATTGCTGCCGGGTAAAATGGCTTTCGTAATAAGCCCGGGCATTTTTCCCCAACCGTGATTTATCAGGGGTATCTAAAAACTGCTGTACCGCGTCAGCAAGGCCCTTGCCGTTTTCCGCTTCGGCGCAAAAACCGCAGTGAGCTTCTGCCAAAACCTTGGGGATCTCCCCGTTTGCGGCGGCAAGAATGGGCTTGCCGGCAGCCATATAGGACTGCACCTTGTTAGGAAGGGTCAGCCCCACAAAGGGATCGGCGGTCAAGGTTACCAGCATAGCATCTGCCATAGCGTAATACTGGGGCATCTGCTCCGGAGGCTTTCTGCCGTGGAAAACAACGGAGGAAAGCTCTTTTTCTGCTGCAAGCTTTTTCAGGTTTTCCAGCTCCGAGCCATCACCGACGATATGGAAACGAAGATTGGTAACATCTTTTAAAATTTCTGCCGCATCCAGTACGGTAACAAGGCTTTGGGCAGCACCCACATTGCCGGCGAACATCAGATCCACCGTGTCCTTTTGGGAAGACGGGGGCATTTGCTCAAACTGCGCTGTGGCATACTGGGGCAGATACCCGATCACACTGTCTGCAATCTGGAAGTTATCCTTCAAATACTGCCGAAACATTGTGGATGTAATGAGAATCCTATCGGCCCTGCGGTAAAGGCGCTTTGAGACCCAGCCGAACAGCTTGTAAATAGGAGAGCCTTCGGAGATCCCGCCGGCGGAAAGGCTGGCAGGCCATAGATCCATGGTGTAGAACAGGCACTTTTTCTTTGCCCGCCTTGCGTAGGAAAGGGCAGCGTTTACCATCATAATAGGAGATGCCTGCATCGCAAGAACAACATCATAATCCTTTTTCAAGAACCAGGAATGTACCGTGGACGAGATGGCAAAACTGTAATAATTGAGAATGCGGAAAAGGGTGCTGTTTCGCCTGCCAACGGTGAAGGTGCGGGTGATCTTCACACCGTTTCGCTCCTCTCGGCGGCGTTTGCCACCCTTATATTCCGGGTAAATACAGCCCATTGGGTAATTGGGGACATCGGTGATCACATGAACCTCGTGTCCCAACTGGCGAAGACCCTCACACATATCCGTGGTGGGGAAGGGCTCAGGCCAGTAAATTTGGCTGACGACCAAAATTTTCATAGTGAATTCCTCTTGCAGCTTACTTGGAGCTGGAAAGATCCTCTGCGCACACTTCTTCGTCCTGCAATTTATCCAGCATAGCATCCACCTTCTTTTGGTTTTCCTCCGCTACGTCGATGCCCTCCGTGCTTTCCTTGCTGAAAATGATCCGCACGGTCATCAGGATCAGCTTAATGTCCATTTGCAGGGAGTAGTGCTCAATATACATTAAGTCCATACGCAATTTGTCGTAGGGACAGGTGTTGTACTTGCCGTAGATCTGGGCATAGCCGGTCAGACCTGCCTTGACCTTGGTGCGGTAAGCAAATTCCGGGATCTCTTCACAGAACTCCTGAATAAAGCTCATACGCTCCGGTCTGGGGCCTACGATGGACATATCGCCCTTAAGAATATTCAGAAGCTGGGGCAGCTCGTCCAAACGGGTGGCACGGATGATCTTGCCTACCTTGGTGATCCGGGGGTCATTATCGGCGGCTAAAACAGCGCCGGTCATTTTTTCCGCATCCACGATCATGCTGCGGAACTTGGTCACATAGAAGGGCCTGTCGTTTAAGGTGATCCGCTCCTGCTTGTAAAACACAGGGCCGCCGTCCTCCAGCTTGATGGCAAGGGCCACCAGCAGCATAATGGGGGCGGCAGGGATCAGGGCGATGGCAGAAAGGGCAATGTCCATTGCCCGCTTCAAAAAGCGCTGTCCAAAGGTAAGACCCTGACCGGATACCATCAGCAATGGGGTATCAAAGGCGGTAATATCAAAACCGTTGCGCAGGATGATATCGGTGATCTTCGGCACCACATAGACGCGGATGCGGTGCTGATAGCAGTGTTTTACGATGTCGTTGCGAAGCTGGTTGGGCACGTCGTTGAGTACCACCGCGTCGTACTGTGCCAGCTTTTCTATAATGTAGTCATAGCCCTTTTCCGCGGAGATCAGGGCATTGACCTGATATTTGTCCCGGCGGCTGTCCATTTTCAGCTTCATACCGGCGGCAGTTTTACTGCCGTAGATCATCACCATATTGTAGGGTGGGTACAGGATGTAGTAAATAAACTTCATCAGGTTGATGTACAGGAAGCACAGCACCACATCTGCCAGCATCAGAAGCAGCATAGGCACAGGACTGATCATCGTATTGTAGATCAGGCAGAGCTGGAAGTAGGTGATGAAGTTGACGATCAGCATGGCGATCCACTGGGCAACTGCCAGGTCGGCCTTGCGAAGCTGACCGAACTGAAAACCGTCAGAGTTTTTCAGGAACAGATAGGTGAGGATGGCGTAGACCCCAGCGAGCAGATATCTGCTGTTGTGGGAGAAGTTTGCGGAGTATTCCGCGTCATAGGATCTCCACCAGAATACAAAATACAATACAGAAAGGAGCAGAACCTCCAATAAAGTTTCAATGCTTTGAACCGTACCCTTGGTATGGCTGCTTAATGTTTTCTTTTTCTTCATTTAAACAACTCCTCAATATCCTGCGATTCGGATTCGTCATAATATTGGTGGCATAGCCTTCTTGTAGGAAGGGGTTCAGGTTGCCGAATTGCGTCATTTCAGTTATAAAAAACATAGGCAATATGAAATTATGAAAACAAAAGGGCAGACGTGGAAGAAGGTCGAAAAAAGCGCAGACTCCGCCCATAGTTTTGTACATTATACTCCAAAGTGCCCTTTTTTTCAAGCCCCAATATATTGCGCCCCTTTGGGGCGCAGCAATATCGCTGATTTATTGTTTATCGTACCAGCCGTAGGGGCCGATTGAGGTACATCGGCCCTAACAAAAAACATTGGAAATAGGGCCGATGTGGGCATCGGCCCCTACGACCGTATTGTAATTGATTGATGCGCTAAATTCCAATTTGTCTTGCTTAGGGAATTTTGCTGTGGTACAATATACAAAATCAGAAAAAGAGGTGCTATTTATGGAAAAGACGAAAAAGTCCACCCGGTTTTGGCTGGCACTGGTGATCTTTTCTCTGGTGGGTCAGGTGGCCTGGGTCGTGGAGAATATGTATTTAAATGTATTCATTTACAAAATGTTTGCCGCTTCTGCCGGTCAGATCTCTTTGATGGTGGCGGCATCCTCGGTGGCGGCGACAGTCACCACACTGCTGATCGGCGCGCTTTCCGATAAAATGGGCAAACGCAAGCTTTTTATCTGCGGCGGCTACCTGTGCTGGGGCGTGTCCATATTATGCTTTGGACTGATCCGTGAGGACTGGCTGGGCAGCTTGCTCCCGGCAACGGTCAGTGCGGCTTCTGTTGGCATTGCACTTGTGATCATTTTGGACTGCGTGATGACCTTTTTCGGCTCTGCCGCCAATGATGCCTGCTTCAATGCCTGGCTGACGGATTCCACCGACGAGACCAACCGGGGCGCGGCAGAGGGCATCAATGCGATGATGCCCCTGGTGGCGATTTTAGCGGTATTCGGCGGCTTTATGGGGCTTGACCAAAGCTTGCCGGAGAGCTGGACAGTGATCTTCTTTATCATCGGCGGCATCGTGCTGGTGCTGGGGGTGCTGGGATTTTGGCTGATCGAGGAGCCTAAGGTGGATACAAAGGATAATCAAAGCTACTTTGGTAATCTGCTCTACGGTTTCCGTCCTGCGGTCATCCGTCAAAACGGTAAACTGTATCTGACTTTGATCGCTTATGCGGTGTTCGGCATTTCTATCAATATTTTTATGCCTTATCTGATTTTGTATTATGAAAAGACCTTGGCAATGACCAATTATGTGTTCGTTTTTGCTCCGGCAATCATCCTGGCGGCAGTGTTTACTGCTCTGTATGGCAAGATTTATGATAAAAAAGGCTTTACGGCATCGGTACTCCCCAGTTTGGCACTGCTGATGGTGGGCTATGTTTTGCTATACCTCTTTACCAATACCGCTTTGGTGTTTATCGGCACGGTTTTGATGATGTGCGGCTATCTTTCCGGTATGGCGGTGTTCGGCGCCATGATCCGGGATAACACGCCGGAGAATAAGTCCGGAATGTTCCAGGGACAGCGGATCATCTGTCAGGTTTTGATTCCTGGTATCATTGGCCCTGCCATCGGCGCGGCGGTGCTAAAAAACGCACAGCAGATCGTAGACAGCGACGGCAGATTGGTATTCCTGCCAAATGCCAATATTTTCCTGGCAGCTCTGATTGCAGCAGTGCTGATTCTCGCTGCGCTGATCCCCGTCGTAAAAAGCCTGAAAAAGCATTAAATTGGAATTTAGTTTAGCAAACGAGAGCGGAAGTAAAGGCTTCTCCTTGAGGAGAAGCTGTCAAAAATCTACGATTTTTGACTGATGTGGTGTGCAAAAAAATGCAACAAAGTTCTACTGCACCAATGCGAAATCAATGCACCCCTCATCCGTCATCCCTTACGGGCTGCCACCTTCCCCCGAGGGGGAAGGCTTTGGCGTGTGCGCCTAACCTTCTGCTCTAAACAATCATTTGAAAGGAACAAACTATGTTGATGGATTTATATACGGCAGCGGGGGAACAGGTGGGAGATACTCTCTGGCAGGTCTATCCCCGTCCGCAAATGAAACGGGATAGCTATTTGAATTTAAACGGCTTGTGGGATTTTTCCTGTAATTATCCTACGGAACACCAGAAGATTCTGGTTCCGTTTTGCCCGGAAAGCAAGTTGTCCTCTGTGGGGGAGCATTTTCCGGAAGGGGGTATGCTGACATACCGCAGAATGTTCACATTGCCCGACGGGTTTAACAAAGGAAGCGTCATTCTGCATATTGGTGCGGCAGATCAAGAGACCACGGTGTTTCTTAACAAGAAGAAGGTATGTTGCCACAAGGGCGGCTATGAAGCGTTCTGCTGCGATATTACTGCTGTACTGGCAGAAGAGAATGAGCTGGTAATCACCTGCGTCGACAACCTTTATGACCAAAGCCTTCCCTATGGCAAGCAGGTTCTGCCTGAGAAACGGGGTGGTATGTGGTATACTCCTGTATCAGGAATCTGGCAGACTGTTTGGCTGGAAAGTGTTCCAGAAACTTACATAGAAAAGCTGCACATTGAAAACCGTGGTTACAGTGTCAAAATTTCCATCGAACCTGCACTCAGTGGTACGGTCACGGTGGCGGAATTGGGCAGCTTCCAGTTGGTGGATGGCAGTGTAACCATCACACCGGAAGAACCTCGCCTATGGAGCCCGGAAAATCCGTATCTCTATGATTTTACCGTCCAGGCGGGGGAGGATAGGGTAGAATCCTACTTTGCGATCCGTAGCCTGGAAATCAAAAAGATCGGTGCATATCAACGGCTGTGTCTGAACGGAAAGCCTTACTTCTTTCATGGCTTGTTGGATCAGGGATATTGGCCTGATGGCCTGTTCACTCCTGCAACGCCCCAATGCTATTGCGACGATATCTTGATGATGAAAAAGCTGGGCTTCAATACCCTGCGTAAGCATATCAAGGTGGAGGCAGAAGAATTTTATTATCAGTGTGATAAACTGGGCATGATCGTATTTCAGGATATGGTCAATAATGGTGACTATCAGTTTTTCCGGGATACGGCACTGCCCACAGTAGGCCTGCAAAAGTTAAATGACAAAAAAATGCACCGGGATGCCGCAACCAGAAAAGCATTCCGGGAGGGGATGTCTGCCACAGTCCGCCAACTGAAAAACCACCCCTGTATTTGCTATTGGACGATCTTCAATGAGGGCTGGGGGCAGTTTGACAGCGACGCAGTCTATGAGGAAATGAAAAAGCTGGATGATAGCCGCTTTATCGATTCCACCTCCGGCTGGTTCCGTCGGAAAAAGAGCGATGTGGACAGCCTGCATATTTATTTTGGCTCCTGGAAGAAGCTGAAAGCCGGGGAAAAGCCTTTGGTGCTCAGTGAGTTTGGCGGCTATTGCTATGGGGTGCAGGAGCACCTGTTTAACCCGGATAAGGCATATGGCTACAAGGCTTGTAAGAGCCTGGAGAATCTCAACCGGGATCTGCAAGCGCTGTATGAAGAAAAGGTCATCCCAGCGGCGGAAAAGGGCCTGTGCGCCGCGGTCTATACCCAGGTCTCCGATGTGGAGGACGAGATCAACGGCTTGCTGACCTATGACCGCAAGGTCTGCAAAGCAGACGAAAAAATGCTCCGTGCCATTGCCCAAAAGCTGCAAAGAGCCGTAAAAACCTAAATGGAATTTACAGCGCTGACGCGCCAATTGACAATTGACAATGGATAATTGAAAATTATTGTATTTCCTACGGAAATATATCTAAATAGTGCGCAAAGCGCACACAATAAATTCTCAATTTTCAATTTTAAATTCTCAATTCTTATTGGGCGTTAGCCCGATAAACGATAATTTGCTTGTGTTGGAAAGAAGACGATCGTGTGTTAAAGCGTGAAAAACGACTTCGGCAGGATCTGTGCCAGGGGCCCTTTCTACCGAAGATCATATCCTATACCATTCCCATTATTTTAACCAGTGTATTGCAGCTTCTCTTTAACGCTGCAGACCTGATGGTGCTGGGTCAGCTTAAGGGAAACGATAATGTGGGCGCTGTGGGTGCCACCAGCTCGCTGATCAACCTGCTGGTGAGCCTGTTTACAGGGCTTTCCATCGGTGCCGGTGTCTGTGTTGCCCAGGGCATCGGTGCCAGAGATGATGAACGGGTGAGCCGGGCGGTACATACGGCGATCCCGGCGGCAGCCATTGGCGGTGCTGTGCTGACCGTGGTTGGCGTGTGCCTGTCCCGGTGGTTTTTGGAGCTGATGGCAACGCCTGCCAATCTGCTGGGTCAGGCGACGCTGTATATGCAGATCTATTTTGCCGGCATCATTCCGATTCTGGTGTATAATTTTGGCGCGGCGATTTTGCGCTCTGCCGGCGATACCAAAAGCCCGCTGATCTACCTCTCCGCTGCCGGCGTGCTCAATATCCTGCTGAACCTGTTTTTGGTGGCAGTGTGCGATATGGCGGTGGACGGTGTTGCGCTGGCAACGGTGATTTCTCAGCTTTTGGCCTGTGTTTTGGTGCTGCGGAAGCTGATGTGCCGGGGGGATAGCTGTAAGCTGAGCCTGAAAAAAATGCGGATCGATCCCAGGGCGTTGGGAAGAATCGTAAGTATTGGTCTGCCTGCGGGCATCCAAGGCTCGCTGTTTTCTATCTCCAATGTGACCATTCAGTCCTCTGTCAACTCCTTTAATATCGAGGCAATCAACAACGGCTGCTCGGCAGCGTCCAATATTGAAGGCTTTGTTTATATGGGAATGAATGCCTTCCAGCAAACAGTCACCACCTTTGTGGGGCAAAATTCCGGTGCAAGAAAGTATAAAAATGTAGGAAGGGTAGTGGGATTGACCCTTGCCTGTGTAACCGTCACAGGCTTGATCCTGGGAAGTGCCGCCCGCCTTTTCGCTCCCCAGCTCCTATCCCTGTATTTAAAAGAAGGCGGCGAGGCTATCCGCTACGGTATCACACGTATGAATTATGTTTGCAGCGTGTATTTCCTGTGTGGAATTATGGATGTGCTGTCCGGTTCCTTGCGGGGAATGGGTGCATCCACAGTGCCTATGGTGGTTTCCATTTTAGGGGCCTGTGGATTGCGGGTGCTGTGGGTCGTCACAGTATTCCGGCAGTATCAAACACTGGACAGCCTGTTTGTGGTGTTCCCGGTATCGTGGATTGTGACCATCCTGGCACTGGTTGTCTGCTTTGTGATCGTCTGGAAAAAACGGATAGAAGCAGTGGGTGCGCAATAGCACACCCACGCAGTCTGTCAAAAACTATGTTTTTGACAGACTGGCAGAGGTCAAAGGAGCGCCAAAGACGAGCAACTCGCACTCGTCGGCGTATGTGGATACGGTAGAGGGCGAGTTGCGAAGTAAGTCAAAATGCCTTGCGCAGCAAGCATTTTTGCCCCATATCCGTCAAAAATCAAAGATTTTTGACACCTTCTCCCTGGGGAGAAGGCTTTTCGCTTTTCCGTTATCATGATACTGCATTTTGACGGTTTGGGGGTTCTTTGACACTCTGAGTGGGTGCGCAATAGGCGCACCCATGTCCTGTCTATAATTTCCGATCCAGAGTGCGGTAGAGCTGCATTGCGGCAAAACCCACCGGGATCCATAGCAGGGAAAAGGGCAGACAGATCTGCCCCAAAAAAGAAAAGGGCATCTGGCGGTAGTCCCAAACCGCGTAATCCCGGTTTACCAGCAGACCTGCGGTCAGCTCCACACCGGTGATTGCAATGGCACCGAAAAGGGCTTTTGCGGCGGCGTTCAGGCGCAGCGTGTTTATTTTTCCTAAAAGCAGAAAACAGGTGCCCCCGGCCAAAAACATACTGCTGTGACTCCAGCCGCGCCAGATCAGCTCCAGGGTCATATATGCTGTTCCGCCGGTGCAAAAGAGCAGGGGATATTTCGCGTATTTCAAATCAATGTCACCTCAATGGGAGTATTCCCAAAAATTATCCTAAAAAACAGAATTTTACTCTTGACAAATATATTCTTGATGGGTATAATAACAAAGCTAATTCTGTGGATAGCAGAGAGCATATGGCGGCGTAACTCAGTTGGTAGAGTACCCGGTTCATACCCGGTCTGTCACCTGTTCAAGTCAGGTCGCCGCTACCAGGCCCGTTGGTCAAGCGGTTAAGACACCGCCCTTTCACGGCGGTAACATGGGTTCGATT
>JAFTTQ010000075.1 GCA_017466665.1 Oscillospiraceae bacterium | reverse complement strand
TGTCAGCGCAGCTGACTGAGAGGGTGTACCAGCAAAAAAGCGCATATATGCGACAGGACACCCTCTCCGTCAGCCCTTACGGGCTGCCACCTCTCCCATAGGGAGAGGGTGTGGCTGCTACGCTAAACATTAATTTGCGCTTTCATCAGTCTTTTCAGGGCACCGCTTTGTTCCAGCTTGCGGAAATTTTGACAGACCTGATCGTCATATGCATCCAGCAGCAAAATAATTTCATCCGCAAGCTGGGCATACTCAGCCAGCTCATCATAGAGCTTGCGCAGATCCTCCACATCAAACAGGTCGTGCACCACCTGGTTGCGTTTGGTATTGAACTTTTTCAGGTAGGAAAGGATCTTGTCCCGGTTCGGTTCTATGGTGGCAAACTGGCGGAAATAATCGATGACCTTGCCAAAGGTTGCTTTGTCCAATTCTACATCCATTTCCACAGTCACAGGCCAGAGCTTTGCCTTTACATAGTAGATGCTCATTTCCACAATATCCGTAAGGAACTGTTCTATAACCTGGTTATATATCAGAATACCGCCGATCTTGCCGGCAAAATCCGGGTCATTCTTGCTTTGCTGCGCAAGCCGGAATAAGTACATTTTTCGTCCTGTTTTTTGATCTACTGCCCATTTTCGACCCCGAATATAGGCAAAAAATTCTTTGTCGTATACATTCTGCTCGTAGTTAATCATTCAGATCACCTCTTGGCTTCATTTTAAAATAAGCAATCAAGATAATCAAGCATAAAAAGTGAATGATTGTTTACCTTATTATTGATGCGCCTATGGCGCATAGCTTCCCCCGGGGGGAAGCTGTCACCGCCGCAGCGGTGACTGATGAGGAATGCGGGAGAAAAAGTATCGATTTATACGCAGAAACAGACTTTTTGCAAACTTTCAGCTGTCGCCGGTCCTCATCCGTCTTTTGCTCTTGCCGTATAAAAGCAAGAGCAAAATCCACCTTCCCCCCGGGGGAAGGTATTTTTCCCTATTACGGTAAATTCCAATTTGTGGTTTCCTTGACTTTATGCCTGTTTCATACTATAATCCTTCTTAATGCTATCAGGAGGTAACCATATGAAGATTCAGCTTTCGGATCATTTCACATTCGGAAAACTGCTGCGGTTTTCGATGCCCTCCATTATTATGATGATCTTTACCTCCATCTATGGTGTGGTGGATGGCATTTTTGTGTCCAATTATGCCGGTAAAACACCCTTTGCCGCCATCAATTTGATTATGCCCTATATTATGGTGCTGGGTACAGTGGGCTTTATGATCGGCACCGGCGGCACGGCACTGGTTTCCAAAACCTTGGGGATGGGGGACAAAAAGCAGGCAAATGAGATCTTTACCATGCTGACGGTGGCCTGTGTGATCGGCGGCGTGGTACTGACCGCCCTTTCCCTGGTATTTCTCCGCCCGGCGGCAAGACTGCTGGGGGCAGAAGGGGAGATTCTGGAAAACTGTGTGCTTTACGGTATGATCGTTCTGCCAGCCTCCACTGCCTATATTTTACAGTATGCCTTCCAAAGCTTTTGCGTCACAGCGGAAAAGGCGAACCTTTCTTTGGTTATGACGGTGATATCCGGCTGCTGCAATATCCTGCTGGACTGGCTGTTTGTGGCGGTTTTCCGCTGGGGCTTGGCGGGTGCTGCCGTGGCAACGTCGATTTCTCAAATCATTGGTGCGGTGATCCCCCTTATTTATTTCGCAAGACCCAATAAAAGCCTGCTCCGTTTTTGTAAATTCCGTTTTAACGGAAAGGCGTTGTGGCGAACCTGCACCAACGGCTCCTCGGAGCTGATGAGCAACCTGTCTATGAGCCTTGTGGGAATGCTGTACAACCTGCAGCTTATCCACTACGCCGGTGAGGATGGCATTGCCGCCTATGGCGTGATTATGTATGTAAACCTGTTCTTTCTCGCCATTTTCATAGGCTTTGTGATCGGCGCGGCACCGCTGATCGGCTATAATCACGGCGCGGACAACCGGGAGGAATTGAAAAATCTGTTCCGAAAAAGCCTGTGGATCATTGGTGTAACGGCACTGATAATGACCGGATTGGCGATTTTTCTTGCCAAGCCGCTGGCGGCGATCTTCGTCAGCTACGACAAGGCACTGATGGATATGACTGTCCGGGGCTTTATCATCTATTCGCTTTCGTTCTTGCTGTGCGGCTTTAACATTTTCGGAAGCTCTATGTTTACCGCCTTGAACAATGGCCTGATCTCCGCGGCGATTTCCTTTATGCGTACCCTGGTCTGCCAGATCGCGGCAGTGCTGATCCTGCCTGCTTTTTGGGGTCTGGACGGCATATGGTTTTCCATTGTGGCGGCGGAATTGGTTGCATTGATTTTGACTGTAATCTGCTTTGCCGCATTCCGCAAGCGCCATCATTACGCATAAAAACAGCTCCCAACAAAAAGTTGGGAGCTTTTGCTATATATTATCTACCAGCCATCAGAAGATTCTTACAAGCTTTGACTGTATCCGGGTGTAGCAATGCTTCCAGTTCATCCCTTTGCACCCAGCAGAATTTTTCAATTTCCCCTTCCCGCACCCGTGGTGTGCCGCTGACCTCACCCAAAAAGAAAACCACTTGTTTTCTAGCGATAGGGGAGATGGGATATTCCACGGTAACGCAGGCGTTTTCCTCTAACCGGGCAGTCAGTCCGGTTTCTTCTTCCAATTCCCGCAGGGCGGTCTGTACCTCTGTTTCTCCCGGCTCCATATGCCCCTTGGGCAGGCTCCAGCAATGGGAGAATTGTTCAAATACAATGAGATATTCCCGGTCACGGCCTACCTGCCGATAGGGGATCACGCCGCAGGATTTGCGAAACAGGCAGATCACATAATGGTCAAAATACTGCTCCTGAAAAAAGACGGCCTCTTCAATTTGCGCCTGATGGAATATCCTGCCCTCCGGCGCTACGATCAGCTTGTCCTCACGGTCGTTTTTTCGCCGAATGGCACCAATGACCTGACCTTCAAAGCTGGTAACCGGCTCTTCTACGCCTAAAATGTAGGCGTCCTGTTCCTCACCGTCCCCGGCGATCATACCGGGAATGTAGCCGTAATTCACAGGGTAAACGGTGGTGCCGTGCTGATAGCCTATGGGACGGTCTACCGTTATATGAACGGTCTTTCCCAAAAGGGCATAGATTGCTTGCTCACGGGGATCCATAAGCCACCTCCTTTTTGGCTATTATAACCGACACAGGGAAAAAAGTACAGGAAAAGGTAAACAGTTTTATTGCAATTGATGAGAAAATGAAATACAATGATTCTGAAAAACAGGAAAAAAAGGATATAACCAGATGAAGTATATCATTTCCAAGGAAGACCACCCGGTATATTTGCAGCTTTATAAGCAGCTCCGGGAGGATATTATCCAGGGCAGCTACCTGTGGGGGCAAAAGCTGCCCTCTAAAAGACTGCTGGCACAGGAGCTGGGGCTTAGCATAGTCACGGTGGAGCACGCCTATGGGCTGCTGTGCGATGAGGGCTATGCTGAGGCACGGCAGAGGAGCGGTTATTTTGTGATATTCCGGCATTCGGACGGCTTCGCTGTTACAGCAAAGCCGGAGCCTGTGCCTTATGCAGAGCAGGCGGGACGGTCACAGCCGGAGTTTCCGGTATCTGTGCTCAGCAAAACCATGCGCAGGGTGCTGGGGGAGCGGCAGGAGCGGATATTGGAAAAATCCCCCAACGAGGGCTGCCTGGAGCTTCGTCAGGTTCTGCGGCAGTATTTGGCAAGAAACCGGGGCATCCACGCCGAAACGGAGCAGATCATCATTGGTTCCGGCGCGGAATATTTATACGGGCTGATCATAGAGCTGCTGGGCAGGGATAAGGTCTATGCTATCGAAGACCCCTCCTATGAAAAGCTGGAGCGGATCTATCTTGCCGCGGGGGTCGTCTGCCAGCGGCTGCCCCTTTCCGCCGACGGTATCGACAGCGGCGCGCTGAATGCCTGTCAGGCAGATGTGCTGCACACCACGCCATACCGCAGCTATCCCAGCGGTGTCACTGCCTCGGCAACCAAGCGCCACGAATATATCCGCTGGTCGGATCAGGCACAGCGGTACATTATTGAATCGGATCACGATTCGGAGTTTTCCGTATCCTCCAAGCCTGCGGAGACCCTGTTCACCTTGGCAAAACAGGATAATGTGATCTATTTGAATACCTTCTCCAAGACCATCTCCCCGGCACTGCGTGTGGGCTATATGGTGCTGCCGAAAAAGCTGGTAAAGCCCTTTCAGGAGCTGCTGGGCTTTTACTCCTGCACTGTGCCCACCTTTGAACAATTCGTTTTGGTGGAATTGATCCGCAGCGGCGACTTTGAGCGCCACATCAACCGGGTGAGAAGAAAAAAGCGCAAAGAGGGCTTGTAATACTAATTCCGTTATGAAAGCAAGGGGATTGACTTTTTTAACCAAATGGTATATAACTATTATAGTGAGGGAGTAGCAAGCGCCTGTCGCGAGGCAAATCAACATCATGGCTGTTCACAGCCTGGTTTGCCTCTAATTGCGAGACTCATGTACGCTTCGGCTTAGCGGTACATGGGCTTTGTGTCATAATTCACCGACCATGTACGTAAAACGCACATGGTCTTTTTTTGTTGTGTGAAAAACCGGGGTATTTACGAATAAATGGGAAAACCTAATAAAAACTTGGAAAGTGAGTGTGGAGTATGAAAAAAATCTATACCCAGTCTGTCCAGGAAGTCCTGTCAGACCTTGGGGTGGGTGCAGAGGGACTCAGCACCCAGCAGGCAAAGGAGCGTCTTCGGAAGTACGGCCCCAACAAGCTGAAGGAAGGGGAAAAACCCACCCTTTTACAGCGTTTTTTGGCGCAGCTTAAGGATCCGATGCTGATTATTCTGATGATCGCAGCGGCGGTTTCCGCGGCTACCACGGTCATTGATTTCTTGCAGCTTCCCCAGCCCCGGGACATAGGCCATCTGACGGAGGGCTTGGTAGAAGTGGGCATTATCTTGATCGTCGTGCTGCTCAATGCGATTCTGGGCGTGTTCCAGGAGAGTAAGGCAGAGGCGGCAATCGAAGCCCTGCAAACCATGACTGCCGCCACCTGTAAGGTACTGCGTGACGGCAAAATGGTGGTGCTGCACTCCGATGAGCTGGTTCCCGGCGATGTGGTGATCTTAGAGGCTGGTGATGCGGTGCCTGCTGACGGACGTATCATTGAAAACGCCAGTATGAAGATCGAAGAAGCGGCACTGACCGGCGAAAGCGTACCTGTCAACAAGCTGATCGATGCGCTGAATCTCACTGCCGGTCAAAATGAGGTGCCCTTGGGTGACCGGAAGAATATGTGCTATATGGGCTCTACCGTGGTTTACGGCCGGGGCAAGGCGGTGATCACCGCCACCGGTATGGATACGGAAATGGGCAAGATCGCCGGCGCGCTGGCACAGGCGCAGAATGAGGAAACGCCCTTGCAGAAGCGGCTGGATCAGTTGGGCAAGACCCTTTCTTATATCGTGCTGGGCATCTGCATCTTTATTTTTGCTTTCAACTTGCTGATGAAGGGCGATTTTTCCCTTACCGGCATTTTGAGTACCTTTATGGTTGCGGTATCCCTGGCAGTTGCCGCCATCCCTGAGGGCTTGGCAACGGTGGTCACTGTGGTGCTTTCCATTGGTGTGACCAAAATGTCCAAGCGCAACGCGGTCATTCGCCGTCTGACGGCTGTGGAAACATTAGGCTGTACCCAGGTCATCTGCTCCGATAAGACCGGCACCCTGACCCAGAACAAAATGACTGTGGTCGACCATATGGGTGAAACAGAGCTGATCGCCACGGCGATGGCACTTTGCTCCGACGCGAACCTGAATGAAGAAAATCAGGCAGAGGGTGAGCCGACGGAATGTGCGCTGGTGAATTTTGCGTACAGCGTGGGATTGCACAAGGCAGAGCTGGAGAAGGCCACCCCCCGTGTGGATGAAGCCCCCTTTGATTCCGGGCGGAAGATGATGTCCACCATTCACGATTTGGGCGGCAAATTCGTCCAGTACACCAAGGGCGGCCCGGATGTGGTGCTGGCCCGCTGCGCATACTATTATGAAAACGGCGAAGCTAAGCCCATGACCGAGGAAAAGCGCTCTGAAATTATGGCCGCTAACAAGGCTATGGCGGATAAGGCACTGCGTGTACTGGCGGCTGCCAAGCGGGATTGGAGCGAAAAGCCTGCCGATAACAGCCCCGAATATCTGGAACAGGAACTGGTATTCTTGGGCCTGACCGGTATGATCGACCCGGTGCGTCCTGAGGTCAAGGCCGCCATCGAGGAATGCCGCAGCGCCGGTATCCGGGCGGTGATGATCACCGGCGACCATAAGGATACCGCCGTCGCCATTGCCAAGGAGCTGGGGATCATAACGGATGCCTCTCAGGCCATTACCGGCGCAGAGCTGGATGCCATTTCCGATGAGGATATTTGCGAATTCGTTAAGAATTACGGTGTGTACGCCCGTGTTCAGCCGGAGCATAAGGTGCGGATCGTCAATGCCTGGAAGGCAAACGGGTATATCAGCGCCATGACCGGCGACGGCGTCAATGATGCACCTTCCATTAAGTCCGCCGATATCGGCGTGGGTATGGGCATTACCGGCACCGATGTGACCAAGAATGTGGCGGATATGGTGCTGGCTGACGATAACTTTGCCACCATCGTTTCTGCTGTTGGCGAGGGCAGACGGATCTATGATAATATCCGTAAGGCAATCCAGTTCCTGCTTGCCTCCAATATGAGCGAGGTTCTGGGCGTGTTCTTTGCAACACTGATGGGCTTTGTGCTTCTGAACCCTGTCCATTTGCTGTTTATCAACCTGGTCACCGACTGCTTCCCCGCATTGGCTCTTGGTATGGAAGAAGCAGAGCCGGATACCATGAACCGTCCTCCCAGAGATTCCAAGGATGGCATTTTCTCCGGCGGCTTGGGTATGGATGTTATTTATCAGGGCATTTTGGTCACCGTCATCACCCTGACAGCCTATATTATCGGTAGTATGTGGGATCCGGAGATAGCGGCATACGCAGTAAAAGAAAGAATTGATAAATTTGCGGCGCTTCGCGAACTTGGCGAATCCGGTCACGGTATGACCATGGCATTCCTTACTATGTCTATGTGTGAGATCTTCCACTCCTTCAACCTCCGTTCTCAGAGAAAGTCTGTATTCAGCCTGAAATCCCATAACAAGGTTTTGTGGGCGGCTATGCTGGGCTCCTTGCTGCTGACAACGGCAGTGCTTGAGATCCCCTTCCTGGCAAAGGCATTTGGCTTTACCATGATCGGCTTTGAGGAATACGCCATTTCCATTGCCTTGGCGGTTTTAGTCATTCCCATTGTAGAACTGGTCAAGTTCTTCCAGCGCAAAATGGCAAAATAATAGGATCGGGCTGTCTCAAATCGAATAAATATACAAAACACAGATGATTTTAAACTGTAGGGGACGGGTTTCCTGTCCCAAGGGAGGCGAAACGCCTCCCCTACATATATTTTTTGCATAAAAGGAGCTGTCTCATTCATTTTGAGACAGCTCCATTTGCGCAACGCCTAAACGCAAGCGGGATTCGAGATGGTTTTTTGTTAAAAAAACAGGTTGACGAAAGGCAAATAAAATGGTAAGCTATCCAATATCCGCCTGTGATGGACAAAAGTTTTCCTGAAAGAAACTTCCTTAAGACGGAGATGGAAAGAGAGGGTATTTTATGGACGGTAATACAATACAAATACTGATCGCAATGATCATTTATATGGCGGCGGTCATCGGCATTGGCTTGGTATATGCCAAGCGGGCCAACAAAAACTCTGAGGCATACTTCCTTGGCGGAAGATCCCTTGGCCCCTGGGTCACGGCGATGAGTGCCGAGGCTTCCGATATGAGCGGTTGGCTGCTGATGGGTCTGCCCGGTGTGGCATACTGGTACGGTCTTGCCGATGCCTTTTGGACGGCATTCGGCTTGGCAGTGGGTACATACCTGAACTGGCTGTTTGTTTCCAAGCGGCTGCGGCGGTACAGTGTGCGGGCGAATAATTCCATCACCCTGCCGGAATTTTTCTCCAACCGCTTCCGGGAAAATAAAAAGACCATTATGCTGCTTTCCGCAGCGTTTATCCTGATCTTCTTCACAGCTTACGCATCAAGCTGCTTCGTCACCTGCGGCAAGCTGTTCTCCACTTTGTTTGGTGCAGATTATGTTTCCATGATGATCCTGGGTGCGGTCTTTGTGCTGGCATACACCCTGCTGGGCGGCTTCCTGGCAGAAAGCGCCTCCGATTTTATGCAGGCCATCGTGATGATCGTGGCGCTGACGGTGATCGTGGTTCTGGGTACCGTCAATGCCGGCGGCTTCGGTCAGGTCTTTGCCAACGCAAAGGAGATCCCCGGCTTTTTGGAGTTCTTCGGCCTGGCAACGCCTGCGCTGGATGCCACCGGAACCCAAATCGTGGAAAACGGTAAGCCCCTGTTTGGCGCTGCCTCTGACTACGGCATTTTGACTGTCTGCTCCATGATGGCTTGGGGCTTGGGCTACTTCGGTATGCCCCAGGTGCTTTTGCGGTTTATGGCCATCCGCAGGGAAGACGAGCTGAAGCGCTCCCGCCGGATCGCGATGATCTGGGTGGGCATCTCTCTGGCTGTTGCCGTGTTCATCGGTATTGTAGGCCGTCAGGTATTCCCCACGGCACACCTGACCAAATCCGCCGCGGAAAACATTTTCATCACCATGTCCACAAGCTATTTGCCGCCGATCATCGCAGGCTTTGTGATGGCTGGCATTCTGGCAGCCACCATCAGCTCCTCCGACTCCTATCTGCTGATCGCCGCGTCTGCCTTTGCCAAGAATATTTTCCAGGGCATCTGTAAGAAAAACGCCAGTGAAAAGCAGGTTATGTGGGTCTCCCGGCTGACACTTTTGGTGCTGGCGATGGTAGGCATCCTCCTGGCGCTGGACGAAAAGAGCATTATTTTCGATATCGTATCCTTTGCCTGGGCAGGCTTCGGTGCTACCTTTGGCCCGCTGATGCTGTTCAGCCTGTTCTGGAAACGGATCAATAAGCCCGGTGCCATTGCCGGAATGGTCAGCGGCGCGGCGATGGTGTTTTTGTGGAAGCTGGTCATCAGCAAGCTGGGCGGCGTGTTTGCCATCTACGAGCTGCTGCCTGCGTTCGTCTTCTCCAGCATTTGCATCGTTGTGGTATCTCTGCTGACAAAAGCTCCCTCCCAGGAGGTTCTGGAGGACTTTGAGGCTGTCAAGGCCGGCAACTGAATATCGTGAAAAGGGCTGTCCCGTTCGGCGCAGCCACATAAGGCAGTATTCTGAGCAATGCACCACGCAGTGCCGAAACTAAGTTTGCCCTGACGGACAAGTGAAGTTGCTTCGTAGTGAAGTTTGCTTCGCAAGTGTTTTAGGGCAAGCTTAACTTCACATTTGCCCCCAAAGGCAAATACTTCACTGTAATTCGTTACAACTTCACTTCAAACCGTAGGTTTGAAACTTCACAAAAAAGATACCACCCGAAAAAGAATTTTTTCGTTCTTCTTCGGGTGGTTGTGTCTTATACAGTAACAAGCAGGGAATTTGCAGGGCAAATTCCTCTTGTTTTATAGAAATACTTCCCTATCGGGTGTCAGCATTGGAAACAATATGTTTTCCGGGACAGCCCTCTTTGCGTGCAGGCAGGGAACTGGAAATGCCCCTTTTGCGATTGTCACCAAAATCCCCCTCCGGGGGATACGTTTTTTCGTCGAATAAAAGCCAAACAGCCATTGACTTTCAGGTCAAAAATGATTAGAATAGATGATGAAGTACTATGTACCGCTATGCCTGTGGCAGAAGGTACAAAATCTAATTTAGGAGGAAATCACATTGAAGGATTGGGCATTTACTACCACCGTTGAGGAGATGGAAGCTGCTACCAACTCTTTGCTGGAAAATGCCAGCAAGGTTGGCGCTGACACCTGGCAGCAGCGTGTCAAGAATCAGTCTCCTCACTGCGGCTTCGGCGAAGCAGGTACCTGCTGCCGGATCTGCTCTATGGGCCCCTGCCGCATTACCCCCAAGGCACCCCGCGGCATCTGCGGCTGCGATGTGCACGGCATCGTCGCCCGTAACTATCTGATGTTCACTGCCGGCGGCTCTGCAACGCACTCTGACCACGGCCGTGAGATCATGCACACCCTGCACCAGACCCGCGAGGGCGGCAACTATCAGATCAAGGATCCCGACAAGCTGATCCGC
>JAFTTQ010000074.1 GCA_017466665.1 Oscillospiraceae bacterium | reverse complement strand
TGCGGCGAAGGCATTGATTTCGACGAGGAGACCCTGGAAAAGGGCAGTATGGTATGCCCCAACTGCGGCGAGACCCTGGAGTTTTCCTTTGACGACGAGGACGACGAACCTCTGGCATTTTAATATATTTTAAAGAGCAGGCTCATTTTTGAGCCTGCTCTTTTGCGACTGCATCAGCACTTTTTAATCAGTCGGATGTAAAATTCCACACAGCGGTGGAGGGCATCCAGCCGGATGCGCTCATTATTGCCGTGGATGGTTTTCCGTTCCTCACTGGTCAAGTCCATAGCGGAGAATCGGTAAACGTGGTTGCTGAGCACACCGTAATGCCGGGAATCGGAGCACTGCACCATCAAATAAGGTGCCACGATGCAGCCCCGCCAGGTTTCTGCCACCGATGCAGCGACCTTGTCCCAGGCAGCACAGCCGGTTTCGGAAATGGGGCTGGGCTCAGAGCTTTCCAGTACCTTAATGGTAACAGAATCGTCGTCCACGGTCTTTTTCAGATACGCGGTGGCGGATGCCACAGAATCAGCGGGATTCAGGCGCATATTGCTCACGAAAGCCGCTTCCGTGGGGATCACATTCCGGGCATCACTGCCCTGTGCCTGTGTGAAGGCGGTGGTGGTGCGCACCAGAGCATTCATTTCACCGCCGCTGAGCCGGCAGATCAGATCCAAAACAGGCTTAAACAGCCATAGGTTGGCAAATACGATTTTTAATGCAAAGCCGGAATATCTGCCCAGGGTGTCAAACATCTCCGCAGCAGGTTTGGTCAGATGCATTTTAAAGGGATGCTTAATGATGGAAAGGCAAGCCTTGGATAGGGTGGTCAGGGGCGTTTTGACCGGGGGCGCGGATGCGTGACCGCCGCCGGATTTCACACTGTATTGCACGTTGATCATGCCCTTTTCCGCAATGCCGATCAGTCCGCAGGGCTGCTTTACACCGGGGAAAACATTTTCCACAACACCGCCGCCCTCGTCAACCACAAGCGCGGGCTGGATGTGGTGCCGCTGGAAGTATTCCACAATATTCACAGCACCCTTGCCGTTGACTTCCTCACCGCCGGAGAAGGCAAAGTAGATGTCGTTTTCCGGCTGGAAGCCCTGACCGATCAGATGATCGGCGGCAGATAGGGCACCGTTCATAGTCACCTTGGTGTCCAGGGTGCCCCGTCCCCAGAGCACGCCATCTTCAAGGATGCCGGCAAAGGGCGGCTTGTCCCATTTTGCTTCATCCACAGGCACCACATCATAGTGCGCCATCAAAACCGTGGGGGCGGCATCGGATTTTCCGGGCCAGCGCAGCAGCAGTGCCCGGTCAGGCAGCTCCCGGAAGGAACATACATCAAATACCCGGGGGTAAAGGGTGGGCAGCATGGCGACCAGCTTTTGAAATTCTCCATTATCCTCTAAGGCGGGATCATTGTAGGAAATGGTTTTGCACTGCACCAGCGCCTGCAAGGAGGCAAC
This sequence comes from Oscillospiraceae bacterium, assembly GCA_017466665.1. Taxonomy (GTDB): domain Bacteria; phylum Bacillota; class Clostridia; order Oscillospirales; family Oscillospiraceae; genus Faecousia. Next base: position 4,207 of record JAFTTQ010000074.1, on the reverse strand, counting down.
GGCACGGTCTTTGTCAAAGCTGACGCTTTCGTCGGAGACGACAGGCTGCTTTTTGGGGGTAAAAAATGCGGCGCGCAGCAGGATAATTGCCAGCAGCAGAGCCAATAATCCGCCTAAAATGATCCAAGTCATTTACAGCACTCCCTTTTTGTAGAAAATTCTGGCAATGGCAATGGTAAACAGGGCGCTGACAGGCACCATCATACCTACCATAGAGGAATCCAAAGCAGGTACAAAGATGAAAAGCACCAGCATCAGCAAAATGGGTGCAATGGCGATCTTCCAGTTCTTGGAAACAAAGGCAACACCCAATCCGCCAAAGAGGGCAGGCAGGATCTGCTGGAAGGCAGGCTGCAGTGCCGGGGCAGAGAGAATTGGGGTCAGGGGAATGATGAGAACCACACCCAAAACGATGATCAACGTGGTGACGATGCTGGAGGTGGCGATGGCAATGGTGGAGATGACCTCACCCTCCTCGCTGTTGGCGCTGACCTCATTTTGCTCCAAGGCATTCAGGGCACAGGGCAGCTTCAGGTTGGAGATATTGCCGGTGACAAAGCTCAGGTAGGAGCCGCCGGCACCCAGCATCGGCACGAAGGTGACAGTCTCAATGGCACCCACAGTCCAGTACATGGCCACTGTGGGAATCAGACCCTTTAAAAGTGCGCCCCAGTCCGGTGCCACACGGAAGATCAGGGCGATGGCAACAGGGAACATCAGCAGCAGGAACATAACGCTCAGGTTCCAGATCCTGCCGTCTCTATGTACCGAATCAATATAGGAAATGTTCTTTTTCATCTGACTACCTCCTGTCCGAGAGCGGCGGTAATGGGGATGGCGGCTGCCATACCAACGATCAGGCTGATAGGCAGCGCATATTCACTGAGCCATTTCAGCTTTGGCTTACGCATCAAAAGACCGCAGAGGATCATTGTAATGGCAGATACAGCCATAACGCAAACCGGCACCAGGCCGGTGGTGCGGGGATAATACCGGGTCACATCCATTTGCTGACCGTTTACCACTTCCTCAGCGGTTTTTGCGATCAGACCGTTTTTGTCGGCTGTCCAAAGCTGACTGACATCGCAGAAAACGTAGCCAAGGAAGGCGGCGATCATACCGATAAACAGAGAATTTTGGAAGGTATCAGCCCATTTGGCATCCCGGTTGCCCAGCTTGGTCATGCCGTTTTGCAGCTTTTTGCCGATGGCAGGCACCAGCCAAATGCCCATCATAATGCTTACGGTCATTACAATGGTAACATTTAGATATTGCTGCGCGGTCAGGGGAATGGGGGAGCCGAGAAACTGATCCATGGCGTTCAGTGCGTTGTTGGCGGCAACTGTTTCGTAGCTTAAGGAACCCACAACACTCAAACGGAGCCAGGGCAGGGGAAGTCCTAAATTCTTGCTCAGTGTAATGATGCTGATGACGATGGCAACTGCCGGCGCAATGGTGAAAATGGCAGCGGTGGTAATGGTTTTGCGGATCTTTTTCGGATCCATACCAAGCTGCTTGCTGCGGCGCAGGGCTTTGACCAGAAAGTAAACAGACTGTGCCAAAACCACGGCGATCAGCAGACCGGCAATCAGAAAGATGATCGGATGGTTGATGGAAAATTCCATAAAATGCACCTCCATAGAAAGAATGGAAATATTATAGCATATTGTGCTTGCCAAAACAAGACAAAAAGCCACCGGTTTCCCGGCGGCAATAAATTGGAATTTAGCGCACCAACCAATCACAATACGGTCGTAGGGGCCGATGCCCACATCGGCCCGATTGGGGGCTTTTTATTAGGGCCGATGTGGGCATCGGCCCCTACGGCTGGTGCGGTAAACAACAATAATTTATACTTGCTTTATAAGATCCTTTATGACCTCTCCGGCGATGATCAGTCCCATCACAGAGGGGACAAAGGCACAGGAGCCGGGCAGAGCGTTGCGTCCTTCCGGCAATTCTGCCCAGGCAGGGTCATCCGGGGGGAGAGTGCAGGCGATCGGTTCTTCCTGGGAGTATACCACCTTCAGGTTGTCAATACCCCGTTTCCGGCATTCCTTGCGCATGATCCGGGCAAGGGGACAGACGGAGGTTTCGTAAATATCGGCTACCCGAAAGGCAGTGGGATCCAGCTTGTTGCCTGCACCCATGGCGCAGATGATCGGTGTGCCGGCGGCTTTTGCAGCAGTGACCAGTGCTAGCTTTCCGGTGACGGTGTCGATGGCGTCGATCACATAGTCATAATCTTGGAAATGGAACTGATGGGCAGTGTCCGGGTGAAAAAAGGTGCATAGACTCTGCACTTGAATGTCCGGGTCAATGGCTTTGACCCGGGCGGCGGCAACCTCTGCCTTAGGCTTTCCAACCGTTTCCCGGGTGGCTAAGATCTGCCGGTTCAGGTTGGTCAGGCTTACGGTGTCGTGATCGATGAGATCCAGTGCACCAATGCCGCTGCGGGCAAGGGCTTCCACCGCATAGCCGCCGACGCCGCCTAAGCCGAAAACCGCCACACGGCTTTTGCGCAGCTTTGCCATAGCATCCTTGCCCAGTAAAAATTCCGTTCTGCTGTATGGGTTCATAGCACCCTCCTAAAATCCTTTTGTTTATGGTATCACGAAGACAATTTCCTGTCAAATCATTGTTTACCGCATCGGCCCCTACGACCGCATTGTAACTGGTTAGTACGATAAATTCCAATTTTTATTTGCATTTTTTATATTTTATGCTATCTTAATCTAAGATAACAAAAAATGAGGTGTTTTATGAAAGCTTCCGGAAAAGTGCTGTGGCAGGTGTTTTCTTCCTTTTTTAAGATCGGAGCCTTTACCTTTGGCGGCGGCTATGCCATGATCCCGCTGATCCAAAATGAGGCGGTGGAAAAGCGCCATTGGGTCACCGATGACGATATTTTGGAGGTGGTGGCAATCGCGGAATCCACACCCGGCCCGATTGCCATCAATTCTGCCACCTTTGTGGGCTATAAGGCGGCGGGGATACTGGGTTCTGTGTGCGCCACCTTAGGTGTGGTTCTGCCCAGCTTTGTGGTTATTTTGATCCTGTCCTTCGTTTTGCGGCAGTTTCAGCAGGTTCAGGCAGTGCAATACGCTTTCCAGGGCATCCGTGCCGGTGTGCTTGCTTTGCTTGTAAAAGCCCTTTGGACTATGTACAAAAAAAGTCCAAAAGGCTGGGCAGCCTATGTGGTGATGGGTGCTTCCTTCATTTTAACAGCGATCTTCGAGGTTAACGTGATTTTTGTGATTATCGGCTGTGCTGTTTTTGGATTGGTAACCTCTCTTTCTATGGAAAGGAGGGCAAAATAAATGGCATTTTTAGAGCTGTTTTTGACCTTCTTCATGATCGGTGCGGTCACCTTTGGCGGCGGCTATGCCATGCTGCCTATGATCCAGGAGCAGGTGGGCTTGCGCTGGGGCGACCTGATCAGTCAGGAAAGTCTTGTAAATTTTGTGGCGGTCAGTGAGTCTACGCCCGGCCCTTTTGCCATCAATATGGCGACCTATGTGGGTGCTACCGTCGGTGGTCAGCAGGGAGGCGTCCTGATGTCGGTGTTGGGCTCCTTTTGTGCGACGATGGGCGTGGTCTTACCCAGCTTTATCATTATCCTGATCGTGGTCAAATGCTATGAAAAATTCAAGACCAACCGGATCGTCAAGGGCTGTATGACCGGGCTGAAGCCTGCGGTGGTGGGACTGATCGGCGGCGCGGTGGTCAGCGTGGTTTGGACTGTGTTTTTCCCCGCAGGCTGGACGGTTTCTGTGTTTACAGATGTGTCCTTCTATGCCAGCCTTGCGATTTTTGTGACAATGGTGATCTTGGCGTTTAAAAAGGTGCATCCTATTATCATTATCTGCCTGTCCGCCGCAGTCGGCATCGCTACCGGTTACTTGCTTTGATGCGGTAAATTGGAATTTATCTTATTAAGCAGGATGCCGCGCACACCCTCTCCCTATGGGAGAGGTGGCAGCCCGTAAGGGCTGACTGAGAGGGTTTCCCATCGTTTGAGGTACACCCTCTCAGTCACGGCTTACGCCGTGCCAGCTCCCCCAAAGGGGGAGCGTGTAATAAGGTAAACAATAGGGCATCTCTAAAAACTCGCACAAATTATCAAGATATGATATAATAAACCAACACGGGGGCGAGAGAGATGCAAATAGGATTTTGGGATGAAAGTTTGCGTTTAGAAAAGTTG
>JAFTTQ010000011.1 GCA_017466665.1 Oscillospiraceae bacterium | reverse complement strand
TCCAATTTCCGAAGGCCCCAACCACGCATATTTTGATATTAGTGCAGATGTCGTTGGCAGCACCGGCGAGTTGACAGTCCGTTTGGTCAATAAGACAGACGGAACAGTTCGTTTCAGCCGGATCTGGGCAATCAGCAATCCTGAGGAAACCGCACAGCAGCAGGGAATTGCCAAGAAGATGGATGTGGTGCTGATGCTGAACTCCTTACCTACGGATTTAGATTACGATTATCTGACCGAACTGGTAAAAAGCTATCAGTGTGACAACATGTATAATGTGGGCCTGTGCTGGGAGATCAATTATTTGATGTGGGGCAAGATCAAGACGGAAGAGTTTCTCAATAATGTTCTCAATGCTTCCATGCTGACCGGTGCACCGCTGTATCTGGGCATCAACTCCTGGTGGGGAGGCACAGCCGATAGCATGGACGGCAAAGGCGGCAGCTGGCAGGATGTACAGTATCAGCAGATCACCTATGACCACAATAACCGGGACGGTCGTGGTAATTGGCAGCTTTCAACGCCCAACGAGTGGAGCAATACTCCCTGGCTGTCCATGAATAACGACTATTATAATAGTGTTCGTGTACAGCGGATTCAAGAGACCGTGGAATATCTGCAGCTTCGCACTGCGGAGCTGGCACTGGCCGGTAAAGAACTGCCCGCCATCCACCTGTATACAGAAAACGAGCCGTTCTATTGGCCTATCCACTGGACACAGTACGAATTTAACAATTATTCCGATGGTGTGGGTGATTTCTCCCAGTGGGTGATAGAGGATGCTGCCAAGGATGGCATTACCCTGGATCCTACAGACGGTCTTTCTGAGGAAGAGACTATGTGGATGTACCGTAACCTGAATACCTATATTTCAGAAGTGGGCACTGCAATGGCTACAGGCTTGGGTTATAACTACATCACAGTCAAGGACGGCGTAGTCCAATATCCCACAGACCAAATGGTAACCGATTCTTATTCCCATTCACCCATTCAGGCGATCTACCCAAACTGGGATCCCAATCAGCGGGCATGGGAAAACCACATTCTGGATTCCATTCATTTTGGCGGTGAATGGTCCATTTATCAAAATGCCGATTCCAGCAGAACCTTTGATTATCTGCTGGCCTATGGCTCCTATTCCAATATCAACGCAGAGCGTGCCGGTTTCCCCGGCGGCTTTGAAAGCACCGATTTTCGCGTGTTGTCACAGTGCTACGCCTACGGCTTGGAGGGCGTTGTGATTTACAATGTTCTGGCAGATACCGATCAGGAAAATGTGATCAATGCTTCCAATATGGGCAGCGAACCGATGGAAACACGGTTCTTTGAGGCAAGTCCAATATTTGAAAGCGATTTTTCCTTAAGAACATCCTACGCGCAGGGCAGTATTCTGACCGATATTTCCGATATGCGCTGGGACGGTATGGTGCTTACGCCTGACAGCCAGGATGGCGGCAGCCTCACATACCATATCCGCAATGTGCAGCAGTACACCACCGGTTTGCGGATCAACACCGCGGGCTCCTTTGCAGATCCCAAGGGCCGTATGGAGATCCTTGCAGGTGCTTCTTCGGATAATATGCAATCTGTTGGCGTTTACGATAATGTGAATCAGGATATCACCATCGATACCGGTCTGTATGCAGACAGTCAGGAGCTGTACATTCAGATCAGAATCTTTGGCGAGGATATGACCTCCGTTCAAATGGCAGGTCTGGCTCTTTCCAAGGTGGGCATTTATCGCAGTGGCATCACCAACGGTTGTACCGATGGTTCGGTGTACACTTATGATCAGAACCGCATCCGCTGCCAGATCATTGCAGCCCGTGCAGATGCAGAACGGCTGCTGGCTCGTTATGTAGAGCGTGCCGGCGGAAGCCTTACTACCCAGCAGCAGAAGGATGATTTCAAGGCAGCCTATGAGCTATATGCGCAGGGGCGTTACGGTGAAGCTTTTGCTTCGATTTCTCAATCTATCAGCCAGCTTCTGCCTGCCACCTTTGTGGTCAGCGGCTACGGTCAGTTGGGTACATACCCTGTTGAGATTACAGCAGATTCCAATGCCAAGGTCACTGTTACATTAAAAGAAGTCAGCGAAAATGCTGTTAGATTCAGTTTGTCCAGTAGCTCCGATGCACAGATCACCGTCAGCTTGCTGACGGAAAGTGGAGCATGGGGAATGCAGAAGCAGGAGGACGGAGACTGGCTGATTTCTGCCGGTGATGTGGCTCCCAGCAATGGCAAGGCTTCCTTCCAGATCTCGGAAAAAGGCCGTGTTGCCAAGCAGATCCCCTTGGAGTTTGAAGCCCGGGTTCTGGTCTCAGATCCTAATACGCTGACTGTGCGTTCGCAGGATGTGAATGTAACAGACTACTGCTATTACGGCCTGTTCCAGATATCTTCTGATGTAGAGATCTACCGTGGCATTGATGGCACGCCTAAGGAAAATATGGCCGCGAGCAATGTATTTGATCTTATGCCCGGTGATTATGTGCAGGTTAAGTGCAACGAAAGGGGTCTGGTTACAGAGGTCTATGCCTGGTACGGCATGATTACAGGTACAGTGGAATCTGTGGAAGAAATGTCTCTAACCGGAGAAATCTCCAATCCCTTTGTTACCATTCGCGCCGCTGACGGTACCACCAAGCGGCTGGAGATCGGTGCAGAAGCACTGCTGCATTTCACCGGTGCCACCGGCGAAATGGGAAAACTGGCACTGGTTGAATCGGTAGGCTTGCTGGTCGGACAGCAGGTCACGGTTACTTACTGTCCCTATACTGTCAACGAGCGTACCCGTGTCATAGAGATCACAGATTGATTGTCTTTCACAACAGTTGTCTGCCAAAGCAGGCTACGGAAATATGTACCGGAAAGTATATGACAAGGGTCGTTTCTTCAGTGCTGCTGTGATCAGCAGAAAGATGGGATCCTAACAATATCACCCCGTCCACCTTTTCGGGGTGGACGGGGAATGTTTTTAAGGAGGGCTTATTATGAAGCTTATAAAACGCATACTTGCCTGGTGTATTGCGCTGACACTGATGCTGAGTGCGTTGCCCACAATTACAGTGAAAAGCGGCGCAACCTCCTATACCAAGGTCGAGAGCAAGCTGGATTTTACCGGTATGACTACCTATGGTGAGGGACGCAATGATGCCCAAACAGCCGAAAACAAGGAAAAAGTTCGCCAAACGCTGCTTGCTGCTGGTGCGGTGGAATGTGAAAACCTGTTCTTAAAGGGCAATATGGAAACCATTGTAAATCCCGGCGGCTACCGTGGCGCCGGCTACTATATTCAGAAGGTTACGGCTGCAGAGGGTGAGACGATTCAGGATGCAACACTGAATTTTGGCTACTGGCTTTGCACCAGCAGTACTCAAGGCTATATCGAAGTCTATGTCTCTACTGACAATGCACAATATGAGAAGATTTACGAGCAGCGGGAGGGCAATGGTGCAGCCTTTACAAACTCCCGTAGAGAAGAAACTATCGATCTGCCTTTTGCAGAAGATCAAACTGAAATTTATGTAAAATTCGTTATGGAACACTGGGATACTTATGAAGGCGCAGGTATTGCTTACAGCACCTTGACTATTAGCACATCCCAGGATGTGGCGGAGGACCCCGGCACCTCTGAGGACGAAAATACAAAGGTTCAAAACACATATAGCTTCGAGACACTGCCCTCCGGTGAGGTCACCGCAGAGGACATCGGGGCTGTCGAAGAGAGCAATTTGTATTATGGCAAGGACGGAGTTGCCCTGTTGTCTCCCCGGAATGGTTACGAAGAGGCATCTGCCACCTGGCTGATAGAGGCGGCAGAGGGGGAAAAGCTGGAAGACTGTTTGCTGACCATTGTGGGCCGTACTGCCTATAACAATGAGGAAGCAAAAAATGGCAATTATCTGAAGGTATCTGTTTCTACCGACGGTATGAGCTATACCTTAGTAAAGGAATTCCGGGCCAATGAAAACCAGGACGATAATCAGGAGCTGACGGTGGATCTGACCGATGCGGTCAAAGGCAGCGAAAAGGCTTATGTAAAGCTGGAGTGGCTGGTATTTGATGCCCCCCATAGCTTCGGCATCCGTTCTGTGACCCTGACCGGCAATGAGAATTCTCCAACAGAACCGGAGACTCCTACAGAGCCTGAGGAACCCTCCGGGGATCTCACCAAGGTTGAAAGCAAGCTGGATTTTACCGGTATGCCTACCTATGGTGAGGGAAGAAATGATGCCCAGACTGCCGAAAACAAGGAAAAAGTCCGCCAAACGCTGCTTGCTGCCGGTGCGGTGGAATGTGAAAACCTGTTCTTAAAGGGCAATATGGAAACCATTGTCAATCCTGGTGGCTACCGCGATGCCGGCTACTATATTCAAAAGGTTACGGCTGCTGAGGGGGAGACGATTCAGGACGCAACACTGAATTTTGGCTACTGGCTTACCACCAATAGCACCCAAGGCTATATCGAAGTCTATGTCTCTGCTGACAATGTGCAATATGAGAAGATCTACGAGCAGCGGGAGGGCAATGGCGCAGCCTTTACAAACACCCGCAGAGAAGAAACCGTCGATCTGCCTTTTGCAGAAGATCAAACAGAAATTTATGTAAAATTTGTTATGGAACACTGGGATACTTATGAAGGCGCAGGTATTGCCTACAGCACCTTGACCGTTAACGCATCCCAGAATACGCCGGAAGACCCCAGCGAAAATACGAAAGTCCAAAATACATACAGCTTCGAGGAACTTCCCTTCGGTGAGGTCACCGCAGAGGACATCGGTGCCATTGAAGAGAGCAATTTGTACTTTGGTAAGGACGGAGTTGCATTGCTGTCTCCCCGGAATGGTTACGAGGAGGCATTTGCCACCTGGCTGATCGAGGCGGCAGAGGGAGAAAAGCTGGAAACCTGTGTACTGACCATTGTGGGTCGTACCTTCTATACCAACGAGGATGCAAAAAATGGCAACTATCTGAAGGTATTTGCTTCTACCGATGGCACCAGCTATACCTTGGTGAAGGAGTTCCGTGCCAATGATAACTCGGACGATAGTCAGGAACTGACGGTGGATCTGACCGATGCGGTCAAGGGCAGCGAAAAGGCCTATGTGAAGCTTCAGTGGCTGGTATTTGACAGCCCTCATAGCTTTGGCATCCGTTCTGTGACTTTGACCGGCAATGCTGTTTCCGCAGAACCCGAGACTCCCACAGAACCGGAGACGCCTACAGAGCCTGAGACAACGGTTACCAAGGTGGAGAGCAAGCTGGATTTTACCGCTATGGCTACCTACGGTGAGGGAAAAAACGATGCCGAAACTGCCCAAAACAAGGAAAAAGTGCGCCAAACACTGCTTGCTGCCGGTGCGGTGGAATGTGAAAACCTGTTCTTAAAGGGCAATATGGAAACGATCGTAAATCCCGGCGGCTACCGCAATGCCGGCTACTATATTCAAAAGGTAACGGCTGCTGAGGGGGAGACGATTCAGGACGCAACACTGAATTTTGGCTACTGGCTTACCACCAACAGCACCCAAGGCTATATCGAAGTCTATGTCTCTGCTGACAATGCACAATATGAGAAGATCTACGAGCAGCGGGAGGGCAATGGTGCAGCTTTTACAAACTCCCGTAGAGAAGAAACTATCGATCTGCCTTTTGCAGAAGATCAAACGGAAATTTATGTAAAATTTGTTATGGAACACTGGGATACTTATGAAGGCGCAGGTATTGCATACAGTACCTTGAC
>JAFTTQ010000073.1 GCA_017466665.1 Oscillospiraceae bacterium | reverse complement strand
TTGCCGATGGAGCCGGCGTCGTCGAAGTCCACCATGAAGTCCTTCTGGAGCATGTGGTAGATCTCCTCCGCCTTGGGGCTGAGCTTCTTGCTCAGGGGCAGCACGGCAGCCTTGAAGGGAGCCAGTGCCGGATGCAGACGCAGCACAGTACGGACATCGTCCTTGCCGTTTTTATCCTGACCCACCACTTCCTCGTCATAGGCTTCGCACAAAAATGCCAGCGCCACACGGTCGCAGCCCAGAGAAGGCTCGATCACATAGGGGATGTAGTGCTCGTTGGATTCCTGATCGTAGTAATCCAGTGCCTTGCCGGAGGCCTCCTGATGGCGGCCCAGGTCATAGTCGGTACGGTCAGCAATGCCCCACAGCTCGCCCCAGCCGGAGCCGAAGGGGAACTGATACTCGATATCGGTGGTAGCACGGGAATAGAACGCCAATTCCGCAGGCTCGTGATCCCGCAGACGCAGGCTCTCTTCCTTGATGCCCAGGCTCAGCAGCCAGTTTTTACAGAAATCCTTCCAGTAGGCAAACCACTCTAAGTCAGTACCGGGCTTGCAGAAGAACTCGCATTCCATCTGCTCAAATTCACGGGTACGGAAGGTGAAGTTACCGGGGGTGATCTCATTGCGGAACGCCTTGCCCACCTGGCAGACGCCGAAGGGCAGTTTTTTCCGGGTAGTACGCTGGATGTTGGCGAAGTTGACAAAGATTCCCTGGGCAGTTTCAGGCCGCAGATAGCAGGTGGAGGAGGAATCCTCAGTGACACCGATCTTGGTCTGGAACATCAGGTTGAAGTTACGGATGGAGGTAAAGTGATGCTTGCCGCAGTTGGGGCAGACCACATCCTCATGCTCGGTAATGAAATCGTTCATTTCCGCCGGCTTCATAGCATCCACATTGACGCCCTCGCCGGAGGGTGCAGACTCGATCAGCTTGTCAGCACGGTGACGGGCACCGCAGCCCTTGCAGTCCACCAGAGGATCGGAAAAGCTGCCAACATGACCGGTGGTGATCCAGGTCTGGGGGTTCATCAGGATGGCAGCATCCAGGCCCACATTGTAGTCGGATTCCTGAACAAATTTCTTCAGCCATGCCTTCTTCACATTGTTCTTAAATTCCACACCCAAGGGGCCGTAGTCCCAGGAGTTTGCCAGGCCGCCGTAAATCTCAGAGCCGGCGTATACAAAACCTCTGTTTTTGCAAAGGTTTACGATCATATCCAGTGTTTTTTCGCTGTTTTTCATTTTCTTTTCTCCTTATTCTTCATTGGATACATTTTCAGGGCCCAGATCCTGAGCCATCATTTCATAGACCATATTTCCCAAATCCACAGTGCTCATCCCAGCATAGGCCTCAGGCTGGATCACATCCACAAGATTCAGGTATACATCGGTAGGCTTTAAGCGCTTGCCGTTATGGAACACATACTGGGTATTGCGCAGGGTACACACCACAATGGGAACCTTTGTCCTTTGGGCAATTTTAAAAACTCCGCTGCGGAAATGGTGCAGCTTCCGGTCCGGTTTGATATACCCTTCCGGGAACACCGCAATGGAAGCCTTATCCTCTTTGATGATCTCCACGCACTTGAGGATGGTTTTCAGCGCTTCCCGGTCATTTTCCCGGTTCATAAGCTGGCACTGAATTTTGTGCATGTACTTTCCGACGACAAACATGCTTTGATTTTCCCGCTTGGAAATAAAAGCAAGCTGACTGTCTTTAAAATACCGCAGCAGCACCACAGGATCCATTTCATTCAGGTGGTTGCACACCAGCAGGAAACGACCCTCCTTGGGCGTCTTCTCCAAGCCCTTCGTGTGCATTTTCACCGACAAAATCGGAATTGCCGCCTCTGCGATGCAGTTGACCAGAAAGCGGTAAAACTTACTGTCTTTTTCCTGAGGCTTATCGGTATCCACTGCGTGTTCGCAGATAATGACAAACAGGAAAACAAGTACTCCTGTTACCAAAAAGGAGCCCAGATAGCTGACAGGCAGCGCCCACAGCCAAGCAAGGCTTTGGAATACGCCGGTAAAAAAACAAATTAAGAGCGCGCAGACAGCCGGTACTGTAAAAAGAAATCCCAGCAGCATAAAAACCTCCGGATTTTGCATAGTTCAGTTTATTATACTCCTTCTTTTGCCGGGAAACAAGTGTTATTTTTCCATTGGGGGTAGAATTTCCATATTTTTCTGTTATAATAATGATAAATTGGAATTTACCTTACTAACAGGTACTGCCCTGTATGGGAGGGTCTTGACCCTCCCGGTGATTTTGTAATAACAAAATCACAATTGCCGTAGGCAATAAATTGATATTTTCATGCGAAAATCCGGAAAGTGCAAACAATTAACGGTGGGAGGGTCAAGACCCTCCCCTACAATACTTGATTCTTGGTTAGTGCACTAAACAATAATTTGAAAGGATCTTGCTATGAAGCAGCGCATTTGGGAGCTGGATGCTCTGCGGGGTCTGTTTATATTGGGTATGGTCATCGTACACCTGATCTACGACCTGCAAAACTTTCTCGGTCTTTCCGTTTTGGCAGAAAGTCCCATTTTTGATTTTATATTAAGCTGGGGCGGCGTGCTGTTTTTCCTGCTCTCCGGCATTTGCGTCACCTTAGGGCATCACCCCATCCGCCGGGGGCTGATCGTTTTCGGCTGCGGGCTGGTGGTTTCTGCCGTTACCTACGGTATGTATGCTTTGGACTTTGCCGGCAAGGGAATGATTATCTACTTTGGCGTGCTCCACTGCTTGGGCGTCTGTATGCTCCTTTGGCCTGTTTTCAAGCGTATTCCCTGGCCAATCACTGCCTTGTCCTCCCTGACAATGGCTGTTGTTGGCGTTTTGATCGACCCCATTTGGTTCGACAGCAGTATGTGGCTGATGCCTCTTGGCTTTAAGCCCAAGGGCTTTGCTTCTTCCGATTATTTTGCGCTCTTGCCCTTTTTGGGATTTTTCCTGATGGGGTCCTTGATCGGCAGATTTGCCTACAAAAATAAAACCACCCTGTTCCCCAAGGCCGATCCTAAAAATCCGCTGATCGCCTTCTTTTCCTGGCTTGGAAAATGGAGCCTGCCCATTTATATGCTGCATCAGCCGGTGCTGACCGGGCTTGTAATGCTGCTGGAGGTTATTTTATGAAAAAAATCCTACGCTTTTTACCAATCTTCACCATAGCTGCCGGTATTGTCTGCGCGCTTTTGCGGCAGTCTCTGTTTGCCGCCGCCGACAGCAGAGGTCTTCTGCCCCTTGACCACTATGCCAACACCTGGCTCCTGCTGGTCTCTGCTCTGTATCTTACTTTGATTGCCTTCCACAGTAATGTTTTTCAGCAAAACCGCCGCTATTGCTTCCGCTTTCCTGTGCAGGCCATTGGCTGCCTTGCTGCCGCCGTGGGACATTTTTGGTGGTACACTGCCGCAAGTGAAAGCTTCCCCCTCTTTTCCGTGCTGAAGCTTGCTGCCGGTGTTTTGTTCCTTGTGCTGGCAGCATATCGCTTTTGCGCGAAAAAGCCGCCTCTTGCTATTTTTGCCGGTATCAGTTTATGTATGATGATCCTGTGTTTTGGGCAGTACCGGCAATGGGGACAGTTTACACAGGTTCAGGAATACCTCTCTCCCGCGCTGTCTGCACTCTTTATTGCGCTGTACAGTCTGGAAGCCTGTTATATGGAGCTGCCGGAGCACAAAAGCACTGCCGGCTTCTATTTAAGTCAGGCTGCACTGATCACCACCCTCACCTGTATCGATTCCAATAATCTGCCCTACAATCTTGCGATGTCCATATGGCTGATCAGCGGCTTGTTTACCAGCCCCTATCGGATGACACTGCCCCAGGATGTTCTTCACCTGATGGACAAGCTGGAAAAGGCAGGCTTTACCGTCTATGCCGTAGGCGGCTGTGTGCGGGATGCCATACTGGGGCTGACTCCCCACGACTATGACCTTTGCACCAACGCCACCCCGGAGCAGATCTGTGAGGTTTTCCCCAATTACCAACTGATCCGCAACGGTGAAAAGCACGGCACCATCGGCGTTGTGCTGGAGCATAATGTTTATGAGATCACCACCTACCGCACAGAAGGCAATTACAGCGATAACCGCCACCCGGACGAGGTGACCTTTGTGGATCGGATCGAGGAAGATCTTGCCCGCCGGGATTTCACCGTCAACGCCATGGCCTTTCACCCCAAAACCGGCTACATCGACCCCTTTGATGGTCAAAAAGATCTTCAAAAGGGCATTTTGCGGGCCGTGGGTGATCCTGAAACCCGTTTTAGGGAGGATGCTCTGCGGATCTTGCGGGGTGTGCGCTTTGCCTGCCGGTTCCGTCTGACCCCGGAGAAAAAGACCTTGCAGGCAATGAAAAATCTGACCCCGCTATTGGAGCATTTGGCAAAGGAAAGGGTATACAGTGAGGTCACGCAAAGCCTGTGCCTGATGGAGGATGACGACCTTCTGACCTACCAAAATATTCTTTTGCAGGTGATCCCGGAGCTTGCCCCTTGCGTAGACTTTTTGCAGCACAATCCCCATCACAAATACGATGTCTTTACCCATACTGCCTATGTTTTGACCTCGGTGGAAAATAATTCGGCACTTCGCTGGGCGGCACTCCTGCACGACGCCGGCAAACCCCAGACCTTTACACAGGATGAAAAGGGCATCGGGCATTTCTACGGTCACGCCAAGGAAAGCGCCCAAATTGCAAACGATGTTCTGCACCGCCTGAAGGCACCCACAGAATTACGGGAGCAGGTGGTATTCCTGATCCAGCATCACATAGACACCCTTTCGGGGGATAAGGCACTGCTGCGGAAGAAGCTAAGCAAGTACGGCGCGGATAACCTGCGCAAGCTGATTGCCTTGCAAAGAGCCGACCAGGCTGGTAAAGGCACCGCCAAAAATGACCGCAGCTTTGAAAAAATGCTGCAAGCTTTGGAGCAGCTTGAAAAAGCAGAAGGGCGGCTGCAAATTCGTGATCTTGCCATCGATGGTCACGACCTGATGGCACTGGGCTTTGAGCCCGGCCCTGCCCTTGGGGCGTGCCAAAAGCAGCTTTTAGAGCTGGTTCTCAGCGGTGAGATCCCCAATGAAAAATCCGCCCTGACCCAGAAAGCCGAAGAAATTTTGAACCAATAAATTGGAATTTATCTTACCAACAAATTGCGACGCACTCGTAGGGGCCGATGCCCACATCGGCCCCTACGGTTGGTGCGCTAAACAATAATTTACAAAATTGAGGTAAACCTATGAACATTGCGGTCGTTACCGGGGCAAGCTCCGGGATGGGTAAAGAATTTGTCCTGCAATTATCCCAATATATCACAGTAGACGAAATTTGGGTCATCGCCCGCCGGGAGGATGCCCTGAACGCTCTGAAAACACAGTGCAGTCTGCCGGTGCGCCCGGTGGTGCTGGATCTGTGTCAGGATGCCGCTTTTGCGGAATACGAGGCACTTTTAAAGGCGGAAAAGCCCAATGTGAAGCTTTTAGTCAATGCCGCAGGCTTTGGAAAATTCGGCTCCTTCCAAAACATCCCCTTAAAAGACGAGCTGCGTATGATCGACCTGAACTGCAAAGCGTTGGTAGCAATGACCCGTCTGACTCTGCCCTATATGACAAAGGGCAGCCATATCCTGCAGTTAGACAGTCTTTCTGCCTTCCAGCCCGTTCCCTATATCACCACCTACGGTGCCACAAAATCCTTTGTTCTCAGTTACAGCCGGGCTATGAACGCCGAGCTGAAGGGCAGCGGCATCCGTATGATGGCAATGAACCCCGGCTGGGTCAAAACGGAGTTTTTCAATCACGCCTTCCAGACCAGTGCCAACGAGGTACAGTACTTTGACCGGCTTTACGAGGCCAAGGATGTGGTGGCAACAGGCCTGAAGGATCTTTACAAAAGCAAAAAGGATGTTTCCATTCACGGTCTGCCAGTTCGCAATCAGGTGCGGCTTGTGAAGCTTTTACCCCACAGCCTTGTGATGAAGGTCTGGCTGAACCAGCAGAAAAAGCCGAAAAACAACCAAGGCTTAACAACAGACTGATCTTATAAATTGGAATCTTTCTTACTATGCACAAGCCAATTATGCCTCCCCTTTAGGGGAGGTGGCACGGCGCAAGCCGTGACGAAGGGGTTTGCGGAAATGCAGATTTTGCAATATCTTTCGGCATCTTTAACCCCTCAGTCAGCTACGCTGACAGCTCTCCTAAAGGGGAGCCTTTGGCAGACGTAAAGTAGTAAGGTAAACAATCATTTATCAAATTACGGAGGATTGCTTATGCATAAAAAGTCGGAAACATTTATCCACAAGGTTCTGCATTTTTTGGAACGGGTAATCGCCTATATTACGCTGGTCGTTTTGATCGGTATGCTGGGTTTTGAATTTTACCATATGTTCACGATCCCCGATTATTTCAGCTCCGTCAATACATATCTGCACAACATTCTGACCATCGTGGTGGGATTGGAATTTGTACGAATGCTGATCGATCTGACCCCGGCAAACACCATTGAAGTGCTGATCGTTGCCATTGCCCGGCAGGTCATTATCAGCCACGATAACCCCCTGAGCAACCTTGCCTGCGTGCTCTGCATTGCCGGACTATTCGCCACCCGGCATTTCCTGATCCCCAAAAACGAATTAAAGGTCGAGCTTTCCGAAGTCGAACCGGACGAAGAAGAAGTCCCCGCCGCAAAATAACAAATTCCCCAGGTTTTTACAATGTCATTAAGTTACCAACCTTGTCATTCCGAGCCAGCTATGCTGGCGTGGGAATCTCTTGGTAAAAGATTGTTAGTTGGAGATTGCCACGCCCCTTGCGGGGCTCGCAATGACACTAACTTAATGACATTGTAAAAACCTGGGGAAAATTATTATTCCGCACAGATGACCTTTGCGCCCTCAAATTCAATGTGCAGCGGCAGCATTTGCCAGTTTGCCTTTGTGATTTGGGGCAGCTTTTTCGCAAGTTTTTCTTCCAGCCTTTCATCCAAGGTGATGCACAAAAGTGTAGGCCCTGCGCCGCTGACGCAGAATGCCGCGCCGGTGGTACGCACCAAGGCTTCAATGGCGTCATAGTCGGTGATGAGATTTTTGCGGTAGGGCTGATGGAGCCTGTCCTGCATAGCATTGCGCAGCAGCTTTTCATCTCCCAATTCCAGCGCCTTCAGCACCAATGCGCCGTGGGCAATATTGTACACCGCATCGGCTCTGGGGAGCTGGGCAGGCAAAACAGAGCGGGCAAAACTGGTGGAAAGCTCAAAATCCGGGATCAGCGCCAAAAACTCCCAATCCGGGTGGAGGGGGAAATTTACGCAAACCGGCAAGCCATTATCCACCATAGAAGCCGTCAGACCGCCAAAAAAGGCTGGTGCCAGATTGTCCGGGTGACCCTCCATAGCGTTGGTGATATTCAGAAGTCCCTGGGTAGACAGCTTATTGCCCCGCAGCACATTGGCGCCCATGGCTCCGGCAACCAGCAATGCCGCCGAGGAGCCTAAGCCGCGCCCGATGGGAATATGGGCATCAATATGGATCTTCACACCCCGAACCTGCTCGCTCAAAGATTCCAGCACCGCGCAATAGGCGGTATACGCCAAATTATCCGGGCCGGTATAGGCTTCATCACAGCCTGTGATTTCCAAACCGCTGTCCGTTTCCTCAAAGGTCACATCAGTATAAAGGCTCAAGGCACAGCCGAAGGCATCAAAGCCGGGGCCTAAATTTGCCGTTGTTGCCGGCACACGTACCGTTACTTTTTTCATAAATACAACACCTTGGAAAGCATCTGTTCCTTGGCAATCACCGCGGTATGCAGTTCCTTTTTGTAGCGGACATTTACCAAATTTTCTGGGATCTTCACGCCGGTCAGCTCACACAGACGATCCATTTTGGCAAATTCATCGGGATCGCTGTTTTCTTCCAGGGCAGACAGCACCGCTGCCGGGAACTTGTAGGGAGATGCGGTGGAGAGCACCACCATGGGCGTTTTATCGCCGGTTTTTTCCTGATACTGCTCTGCAACCGCCCAGCCGGTAGCGGTATGGGTATCGCAGAGGTAGCCGGTATTCTGAAACACCTGACCGATGGTTTTCTTTGCCTGCTCATCGTCACAGCAGCCGCCCCAAAATTCTGCCCGGATAGCATTTTGCAGGCTTTCCGGCACCTGATAAAAGCCATTTTCGTTCAGTTGCTTCATAAGGCTTGCCACCAGCTCCGTATCGCCGGTCATCAGGTACAAAAGCCGCTCCAAATTGGAGGAAACCAAAATATCCATAGAAGGTGAGATGGTCTTATGCAGGGGACGGCGGCGGTCGTAAAGACCGGTTTCAATAAAGTCGGTCAGCACATTGTTGGCGTTGGAGGCACAGATCAATGTGCCCACAGGCAGACCCAGCTTTTTGGCAAGGTAGCCTGCTAAGATATCACCAAAGTTTCCGGTGGGAACGGAGAAATTCACCTTGTCTCCCATTTGGATGGTGCCCCGGCGCAGAAGATCGGCGTATGCCTTGAAATAGTAGGTGATCTGGGGTGCCAATCTGCCAATGTTAATGGAATTGGCAGTAGAAAGTCTGGCACCGCCGGGGGTCAGGTCGTCCTTGACGGTGGCAAAAATGTTCTTCACCCCGGTCTGGGCATCGTCAAAGTTGCCCTCCACCGCCAAAACGGTGACATTATTGCCCTCCTGGGTCGCCATCTGCGCCCGCTGCACCTTGGAAACACCGCCGTGGGGGTAGAACACGCAGATTTTAATGCCGGGCACATCCTTAAAGCCCTCCAATGCCGCCTTGCCGGTATCACCGGAGGTGGCAGTCAGGATCAGAATATCCTCCTGCATTCCCTTTTGGGTCTTGGCAGCAGTCAAAAGCTGGGGCAGCATACAAAGCGCCACATCCTTAAAGGCAGAGGTGGGGCCATGGAACAGCTCCAGTACAGAAAACTCGCCAGCAGGTACGGTGGGGGTCAGATCCGAGGCGGAAAATTTTCCGCTGTAAGCGTTATGTACCAGTGTTTCCATGCCGGGAATATCCGGCAGCATTGCACCGATGATGGCAGTTGCCATGGCATAGGTATCCATTTTCAGAATTTCCTGCACATCCACCTGGGGCAGCTTTTCCGGCACATACAGGCCGCCGTCGGGAGCCAAGCCATTGAGCACTGCCTGGGCAGAATCCACAGCATTTTCATTGGATCTTGTAGAATGATAGAGCATATCCGTTTCTCCTTTTACGCAAACAACATTCCTTTTCCGTAGTTCCGGCGGGGGCAAGCCCCCGCCCTACATAATTATCATTGCTTGCGGGTAAGAATGTTATTTGATTATTGCAATTTATGTGGATATATGATATACTGTTTCGGATAAAAAAGCAAGTGTTTCCTGTAGAAACACTTTGTTTTCCAGTGAAAGAAAAGATGTGGAGGAAAATACTATGAAAATCGGTCTTTTGGGTTTTGGCGTTGTTGGCAGAGGCGTATACGATCTGACTGCCAACCGTGAGGATATTCAGGTTGCCAAGGTCGTTTGTCTGGAGGATGTTTCCCTGCCGGATGCTGAGGTGACCCGGGATTTCCAGTCTGTTTTGAACGATGATACCATCGATACTGTTGTGGAAGCTATGGGCGGTCTGCACCCGGCTTACGAGTTTGTCCGTGCCGCCATTGAGGCAGGCAAGAACATCGTCACCTCCAACAAGGCACTGATGGCCACCTTCTACGATGAACTGATCCCCCTGGCAAAGGAAAAGGGCGTTCTGCTGCGCTGCACCGCTGCTGTGGGCGGCGGCATCGGCTGGCTCAGTGAATTGGAGCGTGCCCGCCGCAGCCAGACCATTGAGCAGGTGGGCGGCATTATGAACGGCACCTGCAACTACATTCTCGATTCCATGACCCGGCTGGGTCTTGGCTATGACGAGGCGCTTTCTCAGGCACAGAAGCTGGGCTACGCCGAAGCAAATCCCACCACCGACGTGGATGGCATTGACACCTGGCACAAGGTGATCCTCTCCTCCAACATTGCCTTCGGCATCAGCGTGGATGAAAGCACTGTACCCGCCGCCGGCATCCGTCACATCAAGGCTGAGGACGTTGCCAGCTTTAAAGAGCACGGATATGTTTGCAAGCTGATCTCCACCGGTATGATGGCAGATGGCAAGCTCTCTGCTTTTGTTCACCCCACGCTGGTTCCTATGGGAGAGCCCGAGGCAAATGTGCCCGCCAACTACAATCTGATTACCCTGATCGGCACCGCCTCCGGCCGCATGAGCTTCTACGGTCAGGGCGCAGGCCGCTACCCCACTGCATATAATGTAGTGCAGGACTGCACTGATCTTCTGCAGGGCAAGGGCTTTTACAGTCCCTACGGCGGCAAGGTCGCCGCTGACAACGCTGTGGAGCGCCGGTTCTATGTCCGTGGCGACAAGGACGCATGGCTGGAAGAAAACGCCCAGGAAACCTGGGGCAATGCCATTGTCACAAAGCCCGTTTCCGTCAGCGCCATGCACGCCTGGCTGAAGGCGCATCCCGGCACCTTTATTGCCGCGCTGCCCAATGAATAACCGAAAGAGGGCTAATATATGCTGAAAGTTACCAAATTTGGCGGATCCTCCATGGCGGATGCAGGCCAGTACCGCAAGGTTCGGGATATCGTCTTTGCCGATCCTGAGCGCAAGGTGGTCATTGTTTCCGCCGCCGGTAAGCGGGATTCTGCCGACCATAAGCTGACCGACCTTTTATATCTCTGCCACGCCCACACCAAATATGGCGTTGCCTGTGATCCCATTTTCGATATGATCACCTCCCGGTATCTGGAGATCCGGGATGCGCTGAAATTAAATGTTGACCTGGAAACGGAATTTGCTGACCTGAAAAAGCGTCTGGATGCCAAAAAGGTCTCCGAGGACGAATTGGCAAGCCGGGGTGAATACTACTCCGCCAAGCTGATGGCAGCCTTTTTGGACTTTGAATTTGTAGACGCTGCCGATTGGATCCGTTTCAATATGGACGGCTCCGTTGACAAGGAATTCTCCTATGCCGCCCTGAAAAAGCTGGGCAGCGGCAAGGGCATCGTGATCCCCGGCTTCTACGGCGCTATGCCCGACGGTCGGATCCGCACCTTCAGCCGCGGCGGCAGTGACATTACCGGCGCACTGGCAGCCGCCGCTTTGGATGCCAGCGTTTACGAAAACTGGACAGATGTTTCCGGCATTTTGATGGCGGATCCCCGGATCGTCCCCGATCCCCAGCCCATCCCGGAGGTTACATACGATGAATTGCGGGAGCTGAGCTACGCCGGTGCCCAGGTGCTGCACGAAGGCACGATCCTGCCTGTGCGGGAAAAGGGCATCCCTGTCAACATCCGCAACACCAACGCCCCCAACGACCGGGGTACCTTCATTCAGGAGGAATTTGATACAGAAACCGACCCCAACCGGGTCATCACCGGTATCACCGGCAAGAAGGATTTCTCCATTATTACCATGTTCAAGCGTGGTATGACCAGCCAGGTGGGCGTTCTGCGGAAGGTGCTTTCCGTTTTGGAGCGTCACGGTGTTTCCGTGGATTTTGTGCCCAATGGTATCGACAATGTGTCCTTGGTGGTGCGCACCGAGGCAGTTGCCCCCCATTTGTATGCCATTCTGGCAGAGATCCAGCGCGATGCCCAGCCTGACCGTCTGGAGGTGCTGGACAATATCTCCATCATTGCCGCTGTGGGTCACCGTATGGCGTTCCGCCCCGGTGTTTCCGGTAAGATCTTCGCCGCTTTGGGCGATGCCGGCATCAATATCCGTATGATCAACCAGGGTCCTGACGAGCTGAACATCATCTTCGGCGTGGATAACAAGGACTTTGCCGGTGCCATTCGGGTGCTGTATGACAGCTTTACAAAATAATTGGGAGGTATACAAAATGAAAACCTATACTGTTGCTATTTTGGGTGCCACCGGTGCCGTTGGTCAGGAAATGATCAAAATTCTGCAGGAGCGCAATTTTCCTGTTGGTAGGCTGATCCCCCTGGCAAGTGCCCGGAGCGCCGGTAAAACCTTGAAATTTAAGGGCGAGGATGTGATCATCCAGCTTGCCTGTGACGAAGCCTTTGAGGGCGTGGATATTGTTTTGGGTGCTGCCGAAAACGATATTGCCAAGCAGTTTGCTCCCGCTATTGTAAAAGCAGGCGCTGTATTTGTGGATAATTCCTCCGCATTTCGGATGGATCCCAATGTGCCCCTGATCGTTCCCGAGGTCAACCCTCAGGATGTAAAGGGTCATAAAGGCATTATTTCCAACCCCAACTGCTCCACCATCATTACCATCACCGCTGTCAATGCCCTCAATTCCATTGCCCCCATCCGCACCATGACCGCCTCCACCTATCAGGCTGTTTCCGGTGCCGGTGCAGGCGGCCCCATTGAGCTGATGGGCGAGGTGGAAGCTTTGAGCAAGGGGGAAACCTACGAGCCCAAGATCTTCCCCTATCAGATCGCCTACAACCTGATCCCCCAGATCGGCGGCGAGCAGGTAGACGGCTACACCAGTGAGGAAATGAAGATGCAGAACGAGGGCAGAAAGATCATGCACCTGCCTGATTTGAAGGTCACCTGCACCTGTGTGCGTGTTCCTGTTGTTCGCAGCCACTCCATTTCCGTTAGCTGCCACTTTGATGTGCCTGTAACTGTGGAGCAGGCTCGTCAGGCCATTGCAAACGCCCCCGGCTGTAAGCTGATGGACGATTTGAAAAACAAGGTCTATCCTATGCCTTTGGAGACCACCGATCAGGACATCGTGTTTGTGGGCCGTATCCGCCCTGACCTGACTGACGACTGCGGCATCAGCCTGTGGTGCTGCGGCGACCAGGTTCGCAAGGGTGCTGCCACCAATGCCATCCAGATCGCAGAGCTTTTGATTGCTGAATAAAATACCAATGCCCGGTGCGTAACTGCACCGGGCATATGCTTTTAGTCAGGCAGGGCAACATTGTCGGAAAATTGCAGACCTACATATTCCAAATCCTGCCGGTAATTCTCAATTACTTTCTCAGAAATCGTTTGGTTTTTTTGCTTTTCCCGCTTGATCGAACTCCCCCATTTGCCGATGGTAAAGCCCCAACGGGCAACCCATGCTATTGGCAGGGGAAGGTTTTTAAACTGCGGATATGCGTGCGCCATTTGCTCCTTAGACAGGAATATCCGTTGAAGGATCTGCTTTCTTCTGGCTTTTTTTACCGAGCCTTCTTTTTCCACTGCTCTGGTTTCCTGCGCAATGGCATTTTTCTCATTGATTTTCTTCTTGCTGTCATCATTAAGCAAAACATTCGTTATGCGGTCTGCAACATCGTCCCACTCACTAGCTTCAAACCAAACTCGGGTCACCCGAAGGATGTTATCCAAAAAGGCTTCCATTTTTAATCTGCTGAGCTGATGCCGGATGTACTCAAAATCCAAATCCGGGTATGTCCGCAAATACATCCAAAGATCCACGATAAAGTGGCTGTTTGCAGTGGCGTCCCGGTAATGCTTTGCAAAATGGATGGTATCGTAAATAAAGGCATCCTCATGGGTCATCGACCAGCAGTAACCGTTTTGGAGCTTTGCCAGATCCCAGCCGACCCCAAAGTAGCTGTAATAATCCTTATTGTAGGAGGGGATCAGATGCTTGTGCAGCTCCACCATCAAAAAGGGATGCTTCCAAATATGCTCGTGATCCGATTCTCCCTTCTCCTGAAACCCCAAAGACTCCATGATCGGGATGATGGCAGGGTACTGCTCCTCCTTAATAAGAATATCCGCGTCACACATATACCGCATTGCGTGATCCGGGTACAGCTTTTTCATCAGTGTGCCCTTCACCGGCATATGATCGATGCCCTTTTCCTCAAAGGCCTGGCTGATCCTTTGGATCAGCTCCATTTGCCGTTCACTGCCGATCAGGGCGACGCAGTACATATCCTGAAGGTGCTGCATTGTGGGATCTTCCTCCGGGATGCCGCAGTTCAATGCGCCCAAATAGCATATCGCAGTCAGGCCCTGCCGCTCCATCAGCTTTGCCACAGTGGGAAATTCCATCTCCTCCGGGAGCTTTTCAGGCTTTCCGGTAATGGCACTTTTGATCAGCAGGATCGCGCTTTGCTGTGTTACATTCATAGACGATACTCCTCATAAGCTTTGCCCGTTACAGGGGCAGCAGCATATTTGCAAACAAAAAATATACCAGAAGGGATAGTGCGTCAACAATGGATGTGATAAAGGGACTTGCCATAACTGCCGGGTCAAGCTTTAACGCCTTTGCCGCCATGGGCAGAACCGCGCCGACGATCTTGGCGGACAGCACTGTTACGAACAGCGCAAGACACACCACCAGATTCACCTGCGGGGTGATATCCCCATTGCCTAACAGCTTTCCATCCACAAGCCACAGCTTCAAATAGCAGACCACTGCCAAAGCCAAACCACACAAAACCGCGGTGCGGATCTCCTTCCATACTACCCTTGGCAGGTCGGCAAGCTTCAATTCATCCAGACTCAAAGCACGGATGATGGTAACGGAGGACTGGGAACCGGAGTTACCGCCGGTACCCATCAGCATGGGAATAAACGCCGTCAGCACCACCTGTACTGCCAAGGCATCCTCAAAGGCGGTGATGATCATTCCCGTAAAGGTAGCGGAGACCATCAAAAGCAGCAGCCAGGGGATCCGGTTTTTGAACAGCTCCCAGGCAGAGCTGCGGATATAGGTCTTTTCGGAGGGCAGAATACCGCCCATTTTCTCCATATCCTCCGTGGCCTCATCTTCCAAAACATCGATGGCGTCGTCAACGGTGACGATACCCACCATCCGGTTCTCCATATCCACCACCGGCAGTGCCAGGAAGTCATACTTGGAGAACATTTTTGCCACTTCCTCCTGATCAGTGTGGGTAGTCACAGAGATCAGGTTTGTTTCCATAATGTCCCGGACACGGATCTCATCATCCTCTGCCAGAAGCAGATCCTTGACCGTAACAATACCGATCAGCTTCCTGCCCTCGGTCACATAACAGGTATAGATAGTTTCCTTGTCCACGCCCTGACGGCGGATCCGCAGGATGCTCTCCTCCACCGTCATTGCAGGCCGCAAAGATACATATTCTGTGGTCATCATAGAGCCGGCAGAGTTTTCCGGGTAGCGGAGTATCTGATTGATGGAAGAACGCATTTCCGGGTCAGCCTGACGGAGGATCCGCTTTACCACATTGGCAGGCATTTCCTCTACCAGCGCCGCCGCATCGTCCACATACAGCTCATCCAGAACTTCCTTCAATTCGTTATCGGAAAAGCCTTTAATGAGAAGCTCCTGCTCCTCCGGCTCCATTTCCACAAAGGTCTCCGCCGCCAGCTCCTTAGGCAAAAGCCGAAACAGCAGGGGGATCTTCGTTTCTTCTGTGGAGGAAAACAGCGCCGCGATATCCGCGGGATTCATCGTGATCAGAATATCCCGCAAGGTGGCGTACTTTTTCCCCTCCAGCATAGATTCCAGTGCTTTCTGCACCAGTTCAAATCGTTCATTCATCCGGTGTTACCTCCTTAAAAATGGGCACAATGCCCCTATTGGTTACACACCGGTGTCAAAGGTCAGTGCATCCACGGACGCAAATGACTACTTCGGCCCGGTATACTACTGCCACTATTACCTGCGTCCACGGTGTTCCCTCCTTTGTTTTTACGCATACTTTATTATTTTATACCTGTTTTGCGGTTCTGTCAAGAAAAGCAACTCGTTTTCTGCCGTTTCTTGTGAATGATTGTTTATTGTGCTTCCCGTAGGGGCCGATTGAGGCACATCGGCCCTAACAAAAAGCATTGGCCCCTACGATTGTGTTAATAATAGTTAGAGCAATCAATTCCTGTTTTTTCTTTACATTTTATTCACGGTTTGTTTTTATTCTCTTTATTTCCTGTTCAAAAGGCACCTGTATTCTATACTCAAGAAAGGCGGCGGAAGCCGTGAGCCGCTGCCTTTCCCGGGCAGACCTTCCTGTCTGCCTGTATGCGAATCCTCTTTTCTACCTCTCTTCTTTAATCCCCAACAGGAAAAGCCGTCACCGTAAGGTGGCGGCTTTTTCATATAAATTGAAATTTATCTTACTAACCTCATTCAACGTATTCGTAGGGGCCGATGCCCA
>JAFTTQ010000072.1 GCA_017466665.1 Oscillospiraceae bacterium | reverse complement strand
TGACGATCTGATCGTCCGGATTCTGCATCACATAGCCGATTTTCGAGGACTGATCCCGCTGGCTCACTTTCTCCAGAGGGGTGCCGTTAAACAGAACCTCACCGTTGCGCTTGCCGTGGGGTGCCAGTACTGACTTCAGCTGCCGCAGAAGCGTGGTTTTACCGCTGCCGGATTTGCCGCACAGAACGATATATTCTCCCTTTTCAATGGACAGGTTCACGCTGTCCAGGGATTTTTTATCTTTGGATGTAGGATAAGAGAATGTCAAATCCTTGATCTGGAAATGTGCCATTGGATGGCCTCCTTTATATGTAATGCAGTGGGGATCAGCAGATAGCAGCTATATGTGATGAGTCCCCAGGAAGTAGGCGCAAGAGCGATCTGAGGGACAAAATTAGCTGCCGCTTGTCCCAGGCAGAGTGCTGTGATCGTTAGCGCAAGCAGCACCGTCATCACCGCAACCAAAAGCCAATCCGTCACTGTCATACGGTAAATCATGAAGCTGGTTCGTTTTGCCGTTCCGTAGCCACGAGCGCGCATAGAATCACCGGTAACCACACTGCCTTCCAGCGCCCACGAGGTCATAGCACTCAAAACAGTCATACCATCACTTAGCTTTTCTTTTGTGGTTGCGGATTCACAGGCACCTTTGCCAATGGATTTTCTTGCCCCGATAATTTGTCCCGTCTTGCGAATATAGTTAGGAATCATCCGTAGGATCATCACCAGCAGCAAGGAAATTGAAGGGATCAGACTACCGAAAATGCTTGTAAACTTATCACTGGTCAGCACCTTGTTATAGCAGGCAAACCACAGCATCATAATCACGAACATACTGGAAATTGCACCGCCATAGAACAATGCCTCCAGGGTATAGGGTCTGCCCCAAAGGCAAAAAAGCGGTGTCTCCCCCAAGGTATTAAACAGCGGATTGATGACAGTCAAAGCAAAAAACATCGGCAGCAGTCCCAGTATCGTTTTCCACCCTTTTTTGCCACCCAGCAGCAAGTAGTAAATTGCGCCCGTCACGATCCCGACAAGTAAATACGACGGGTGCTGTATGACCACCGACATACCGATGGCTCCCACAAAGAAAAGGAAGTTCACCACCGGGTGGCATTTAGAAAAAGCATCATTCATAACAATCGTCAATCCATTCTTTCTGCGCCCACATCTGTACCGAGTCTCACGCAGGTATAACACCAGACGATGTCGTCACCTGATTGAACCTCATAGGAAGAACAGCCGTAATTGGGAAAGCTTCCACCCACCTTATACATCCATCCGGATTCCGGCCCGCAGTCAAACTCGTACAGATGGTTGATGCCCTCTACATAGTAGCTGTCGTATATGGGTGTCCAGCTGTATTCAAGCTGAATGTTTCCTTTTTGGCAAGTACGCTGCAGCACATCAAAGACGGATTCCCCAGTGGTAAATGCCACGGTAGTTTTTGCCAAAACAACGCCATCAGCCGGCACATAAGGCGCCTTTGCCTGGTTTAGCTGATCAGGATGTGCAAGCACGGTATCGCATAGGATCGTAATCGTGCAAGTATTTTCCCCGGTCTCATTGGGAATCTCTGCACTTTTAAAATCCGATCCCAGCAGACTTTCCTCAGGTTTTTTCTGCAATGAAAGAGCAATGCAAACACCGGTTATCAGAATTACAGCGATCAACGCAACCATTATGATATTGGAAATCTTTTTTTTCATAATAACGCCCTCTTCTTTGTTCTTGCGCAAAGGTCTTTCCATGGAAGGGCACTTGCGCAAAGACAAAATCGGGATCACCCCGGCGGTTTGCACCGCCGGGGCAAAATTGTTTCAGGCTTCCTGCTGAGCCTCCTGATAGGCCGCTGCAGACAGGTGATAGTTATACATAGCCTGGAGAAGTGCCTTCAGAGCATCACTGCCCTTTTGATTCATTCTCATCATATAATTCATGGGGCCATATACTACGGTAATCGTTTGATCACCGGCAGTTACAGACAGTTCAATGGATTTATCCAAATCCTGAGGTGAGATATCACTGATCTCCACATACCAAAGGCCGTCCTTCTCTACCGCTGTCTTCGCAACGCCATTCACGACGAAGATATAGGCCGAAGCATCGCCGGTCACATGAAAGTAGAAGCGAACCGCGGTCTTGGATCGGAACAACAAGGAACCGCCGTAGAAGTAGATGCCATCCATACTGCCATCGGTGCTCATTTCTGTTTCGGCAGTTTCCGGAATTGCCTGCTGTCCCGCACCATCAATATCCGCATTGGCAAGATTCTCCGCATTGTAGCCGAAGTATTCTTGCGCCATAGCACCGTAATTCAGCATATCTCTAACGAGCTGCTTTGTTACCTCGTCATAATCGCCTTCCAGGATATACTCGGCATACTGACGGACGGTATAAGTCTGTGTTACAGACTGATCGCCATAAAGGATCTCAACAGTAATGATATCAGTCATCTGTGCCGCCGCCACATGTATGGGGAAAATGTAAGTTCCATCGGAATTCCTCTGCGCATCCGATGCATTAAGGGAAGCTGTTTCTTCTCCAACGGTGATATTGACAACCGTTTGATTTACCAGCTCATCATGAATCTGAACATAGAAATTGGCACCAATATCATCACCCAGGATCAGATTCCACTTTGCAACAGCAGGTGCTTCAATTTCTTCCTCAATCGTGATCGTTACAGTAGCCGTAGGCAGATAGAACGGTGTTCCTGCAGTGCCGTTTTGATCCTGATACCATTGCCAATAGCCGCCTTCTGCAGTGTCGTCATTTTCAAACCGCTTATCAGGCGCATAAGTGATCCTGATCTCAGTATCATCCGCAGTCAACGGATCGGTGGTGTAGCTTATATACTCTGTAACATCCTTGCTGATGCCGTTGGCATAGTTGGCTGATACCTTCACTCCGGTACCATCAAAGGTCTGACCTTCGGAATAAACCAAGGTATCCGGCTGCTGGGTGATCTCCAGATCCGTGATCCGGCTGCTCAGGCGCATCAGGCGGGCTGTATCGTTTTTGAAGTATAGGTTTCCCTCACTGTCCGCAATGGGACTGCAGATGGCATACTGTGCCTCGTCACCATAGGGGCTGAACAGGATATAGCCAGTCTCTATCGCCACTGTTTCGCCGCCCACGGTCACATTGACGGTGGTGGTATAGCTGTGATCCGCCTCGGTCATACCCTTCTTGTCCCGGATCACACGGATCATACCGGGGGTGAAGTTATCGATGAAGTACACATACACATAGCCGTCGGTATCTTCATAGGCTGTGGTCAGCAGACCGCTGGTCTGGGGATAGCCCATAGTGGGCACAGTGTAGGCGATGCTGAAGGTCTCAAGGTCGATAACGGTCATATTGTGGCCGGAATAGGCACTAAACTGGCCGGTTCCGGACACACCAATATAAGCTCTGCCGTTGTAGATCACGGGGGTGGAGGTGCTCATGGGCGGTGTGGAAGTACTGCCCGAGCCGTTGTCCAGGTGCAGGCAGCGCAGGGAGTTCTCCTGGAAGGTACCGTCGTCATTTACCTTGATCTGGTAGAAATCGCCGCCCTTGGTGGTGAAGTAGTAGGCATCGGTATCTGCGTCGTAGCAGATGCTGCTGCGCTGGTCGCCCACATTGGAAAGCTTTTCGGAATCCAACACCATACCGGTCTTGGGATCCAGAGAAAGGATGGATGCGTAGCCGGTGGTATAGCCTGCCGCACCGTCGTCGGTGCCGACGAGCACGAAGTCTTTACAGGCATACGCGCCGGCCCAGTAGAAGCCATTATGGGTCATAGTCCAGGTGGGCAGCTTTGCTTCGGTAGTATTGGTAGTATCCTCATCTGTTACGGTCAGACAGACAAAATGTGCCTGAGCGGTTTCAGAGTTCCAGAAGCCGGTATAAATATAACCGTCGCAGTATACGATGGGGCAGTTGGGCTGACCTCCCAGAGTGTCAGTAAACAACCACAGGGATTCCAGTGTTTCGGCGTTGAAGGCCTGAACACGGCCTGCAGACAGGCCTACAAAGATCATACCGTCGGCATAGGTGGGAGAATTGATGGCAAAGCTGGAAGACGCTGCCATTTGGCTGCTCTTTACGACCTCGCCGGTGTCCTTATTTACCTTAACGATAGAATTACCGGCATAGGTGTAGATGTAGCCGCCCACGATGATGGGACAGCCGGTAGCGCCGGAGTCAAACCCGTCACCGATCTTGTTGGCCCATTCCAGCACCGTATCCTCGGCCCTAATGGGAGTCTTCACATCCACAACACCATTATTGTTATCATCTGCACGGAACTGAAGCCAATCCCCCTCCTGAGAGATATCCTTATAATCGGCAGCCGCAGCCTGCTCCAGAGTAACGGAAATGGCTTTGTTTTCCTCGCCTGCCACAAAGGAGGCGGTCTGTGCCACATAACCGTTTTTGGTGATCACATAGGTGTAGGAGGCATCGGCATTGAGGATAAAGGTTCCGTCTGCCTCGGGGTAGATCCGGTTACCGGTGGAATCCTCTGTCAGGAAGATAACAGCATCGGAAGGAGTGACCGTAAATGTGGTCGTCACCGGAGGCAGCTTGATGACCTCAATGGTATAGGTCTGTGCGATGGCAGAGCTATCCTTGTGGCTGACGACAACGGAAATTGTATCCGTATCCATCGTACCGCTCAGAGGTACCGCAACGGTCTGCGCCACATTGGGGGCAACATCCGCGCTGTACTCGATGCTCTGGCGCCAGTCGCCGCAAGCAAGGGTAACGATAAAATCGCTGTCATATTTATAAGAGGAAAGAGGCTTGAAGGTCAGGGACATTTCCTGAGCACCTGAACCGATCTTAGCGGTATAGTCATAAACCAGCTTGGTAAAGCCGGTGGTGGTAGTGCCCGCCTGGGTCAGGGTCATGCCAATGCCATTGTTGTCCGCGGTTGACATGGAATTCATGGTCATGGTACGAACCACATTGATGAAGTAGTCCTGATAATAAGTCACCCCATTTTCAGCGGCAGTCTGCTTATACTCGATCCGCAGGCTGTTGCCCCAGCCGCCCACAGCTATGCAGTTGGTCAGATTCTTATAGGTGCTATTAGAAGTAATAGCGACGGAATAGAGCTTGGAGCCCATGGTGCCACCCATAGAACTGTAAGCAGAGTTCTCATGGCTGGTATAGTACACCGTCACCGTATAGGTGGAGGTGCTTGGGGAGGCCGCCTTTACCCGGAAGCCGGAGGTGTTGGACTCCACCTGGAAGGTGTAGGTATGATCCGCCGCATCAAAGGCAGAATCCGGAGTCAGCTCCGAGCTGGCACTGGAGCTGGTTCTGGCGGCAATGGCAGAGGACCAGTTCTCCGTCTTAGGTGTGGCTGCCGCTACTGTCAGATCCGCCGCTGCAGTAAAGCTTGCGGTGGCGTGATAGTAGGTATTCTTGCTTGTCACATAGGTGTAGCTCTCTCCGGGGATCAGTTTATAGCTGTCACTCCCCGCTTCCGATACTACGGGTGCAATCAACGCACCGGCAGAATTGATAATATCCACAGATACATCTGCATCATGGGTCACAGTGACAGAAACAGACTCCACCTTGGTGACCGTAAGTGTA
Source organism: Oscillospiraceae bacterium (assembly GCA_017466665.1). Lineage (GTDB taxonomy): Bacteria > Bacillota > Clostridia > Oscillospirales > Oscillospiraceae > Faecousia. The sequence continues at coordinate 5,449 of JAFTTQ010000072.1, read as the reverse complement.
TAGGTACTGCTCTGCCCGTTGGGCGCGGATACGGTCACCGGAACACTGTAAGTGCCGTCTGCATTGACAGTGCAGTCAACCAGCTTTACAGAGATCGCCTGGCCGCTGACACCCGTGGTGCCGTTTGCAGAAACAGCAGCGCCCACGCTCAGTGCGGTGGGGATGATCTCCAGCGTGTCACTGGTGGTTGTCACCGCATAGTCAAAGGTGGTATTGGAATAGTCCAGCTTCAACTCAGTACCGTCACCGAAAACTGTCAGGTTTCCCAGGGAAGGAACACGCTGAATATCGATGGTAAAGGTCTGGTACAACTGGTAGCCGTTGACTTTTTCTATCTGACGGCACTCGATCACAAGAGTCAGACCGTTCAGATCCTTCTCTTCGATGACTCCGACCAGAGCCGTGGATTTACTTGCCCAGGTTCTTTCATAAGTACTGTCGCCGTTGTAGATTTTGTGGGACGTATCTGATTCGGTATCCTCAGCATTGCGCTCTACATAGGGATACAGACTGTAATCAGCATAGTCTGGAACATAGAAGGTAGCAGAGCTGTCGGTCACATCCGATTTCGGTAGTGCCGCCCAATTCGTACCGGAATACATACTCAGTTCCAGAGACTGGATCCACTTGCCGGAAGGCAGGGTAGCCGTCAGTACAGTTCCTTCGGCAATCTCAACAGAGCCGCGTACATAACGGTAGGTACCGTCGGAGATCACAAAATCGTAGGTACCAGGAATCAGTTCTACGCCTTCCAGACTATCTGTCTCAGTTGTGGTACCAAACTCACTGGTAAACACTGCCTTGCCGGTAGCAACAGGGCTATCCCCCTGGGTGATCTGCATTGTTACAGGGACCTTTGTGCCACTCATAAAAGCATCATACTTATCCATGGCAGTTTTCAGGTTTTTATAAAGATTAGCGGCATTGCTTGTTTGATAGAAGCTCTCAGCAGCTGCGGCATAAGCCTCCTGTGCAACGGTGTATTCTTTTACGCCATTGGTGGAGGTGTTGTACAATGCCATCTGAGAAACAAGGTCACACAGATCATCATTATAGGTCTGGCTGGAATTGGAAGTAAACCAGATAGCCGTCACATCAGAAGCAGTCGAATCCAGGCTGTAACCGTCGCCATCGTAATGCAGGGAGTAGTTATCTACAACACCGTTTACGGCACTGATAAAGCCGCTTTCAAGTCCCTCAAAGGTATGCTCACTGGCCTTCAGTGCATCCTTGAGCGTTGCGCCCTCGGAGTAGGAAACATAGCAAGGCTCAATGATAAAACCGTTAGAATTCACTGCCAACAGAGCAAACTGACCTGCAGGCTCAGCCTGCTCCGGCTGCTCTTCAAAACCGCCAGTAACCTCCACAGTGGCAAATGCCGGAGAACAGGAAACCATGCCATCGTTATAGCCATTGGACCACAGATACCAAGTGCCTGCCTTATCAAAGGTAATGGAGGCGTTGCCGTCTGCATCTGCGTTCACAGTTACCGCGTCCTTTGCCAAAAGAGTCTGGCTATAGGAAATGGAAGCATCGCTTTCTGCAACAAATACGGTTTCGTTGGTGGACCAATCCCGCTCCGTAGTACAGATATTCACATTCATCGCTTCACCGGCGGTAGCATCGTAGCTTTTGACCGGCTGACCGTCATCGGTAAAATAGCGAAATGTAGCAGAGTAGATCATACCACTTTCATTGGTGAAGCCTGCCACATCCAGATAATCACCGCTTTGAAGGACGATACGATCCGCAGTCGCACCTGTGGCGTAACCGTTCTCAGCAGTCATAGCGTCGTCAATGGGGTACGACCCATTATAGTAGTAATTCAGGTTGTAATCCGGGAAAGCGAACAATGCGCCTTCAAAGAAAATGGAACCTGCGCCACCGCTGACGGTTACACTGCCCCAATCCTCACCGCACAGCTCTTCATGCACATAGATAAACAGGTGAAGCGACGTAATCTCATAGCTTCCGTCATTGTCAGCATCGTACTTATAGTCGCTCAAACCGTAGATGTCCAAGTCGATTGTCTTAAGGGCGGATAGGGGCACGGCTGTATAGGCCATGGGTAAACCCTCGGCATCGGTCCAGAACTCTCCGTCATAGCTGACAGATATGTAGACCACATCGCTTACTCCCGTGGCCATAGTGCCAAATGGGATCATTCCCAGCACCATTGCAATCACAAGGAACAGGGAAAGCAATCGTTTCTTCATTATCAAGAAACCTCCTTAATAGTATTTATCGCTACGCCCAAAAGAGCGCGAAAAAGGGTTTAGCCGGCCTTCTTTGGCGCATCGGTTTCCCGTTACCAAAGGATAAGCTTAAGCTGCACAATTACTTGCACAGTTTGTAGGTCTTCTGACTTACACGTCCAGAGATCACTCTCAACGCCTGATTCTCGCCTTCTCAGGGTTTCCCCCAATGACCTGTTCACACAGAAAAAAATCAGCCTTCGTGTTAACAGCACCGCAGGCAAATCCTGCCGTGTTCAGGTTTTGCACCTGATTCCCTTGTTCAGCAATGGCCTATCGCAGATATGACCTTGCCACAAAGTAAGCCGGGTATGTACACTGCCAAAAGGCAGTTCGTTCTAAAGTATTTTGCAGCTGATAAACCGCTGACGGAATCGTTTGAGTGGTGACACCTTCTGTTTCCATACAGCCATAGCCAGTTGCAGCCAGGAAAGGGCTGTTTCCCGCTGCTCCCCGGTGATCGTATGGTTGCTGTACCACACCTCATTCAAAAGTGTTTCCAGCTCCGCTTCCGCGATTTTATGATCCAGCACAGCAGCCATCTGTTCCGCCAGATCAGAAACAGCCCGGTTTTCATCTGTACTTTCCATTTCCCTTGTCAGAACCCGCATATAGCACAAGATTCCGGCACAGGCTTTCCGGCAGTCATCGCCATAAAAGGCACGCTGCTGTTTTTTAAGACGGTATCTTAACAGCACGGTGCGCAATACCAACAGCACCATTACAGTAAGCAAGATAAAAATTGCAAGGTTCATTGCCTGCCGGATGCGTGTGCGCTGGTTTTCTTTTGTCTTTTCCTCCTCTACCTGCGGCGTCTTCTTTGGAGGATCCGGTTGTTCCTCCTGCTCCTGATGTTGGATGTCGCCGCCCGACTCTTGTGTGGGAAAGCCGTCAGTCGGAAGCTCGTATACCAGGATATCCGAATAACCGGGTGTGGCATCAAAGGGAATCCAACCAACGCCGTCTAAGTAATACTCTGTCCATGCGTGGGCATTGCTTTGGGTCAAGGTCAGCGTTTCCCCAGCTGCCAAAGCCTCTGCCTGGCTGGAAGAAACAACATAGCCTTCCACATACCGGGCAGGAATGCCGCAGCATCGCAGAAGCAGTGTTGCCAGTGTGGCATAATGTACGCTATAACCGGATTTGCTGACCTCCAGCACATAGGACAGAAAGCCTCGCTCACCGCTGCTGGTCAATATATTTTCGTTATAATCAATCAGTTCCGGCAGAAGCTGGGCGATCTCCCGCTTTGCCTGAACCGTCGTGATATCAGCATCTACGGAAAATTGCTTTGTCAGCACCTTGTATGCATCCTCAGGCACGGTCAGATATTGGGCATAGACCCAATCCCGATAGATAGATTCTGTGCGCCGATAGGCGGTATCCGTATCTTTCAGCTGGGATTGCAGAAGGTAGCTGGACTCTATGGGATAGAGCTGTGCCGAATACTGGTCTGCCGTTGGGTTATGCAGTCCCTCCCACCGCAGATCGGAAGAGGCCAGCACGCCCTCTGTCACAGAGCCTGCGCCGTAAGGCAGATATGCCGTAGACCGGCAGGCACCCAAAACCCGAATGGATACTGTGTTGTCGCTGGCGATCCCTGCCGACTGCCACGCCGCAGCGGTCTGATCGGAGGCAAAGAAATGTCCCTCCTGCATGGCATACAAGGCTTCTGCATTGGCTGCAAGCTGGGGCATATCCAACGGTTTCCATCCAGTATCTGTGAAGTTACCGGCGACAAACCCGCGCAAATACAAGGCAGTCCAATGCTGCATAGTCACTTCCAAAGCAGGCTCGTCCGTAGGGGCGTAAACACCCAGATTTTCTAATTTTCCTTCCGGCATAGGGTTCTGCGCATCCTCCCAACGGAGGCTATGCAGATTTCGGTTTAGCTGAGAGCCAAGCTCTGTTTTGGCAGGAGCGAACCCGGCAAGGAGCATTGTTCCGGTAATGATTGCTGCCAAAATCAGTGCAATAGCGCCGGAAAAGGTCAGTACTTTCCCCTGCCCGGATGCAAATGCCGCAAGGGTCAAGAGTGTACCCAACATATAAATGGCAAGCCACCAGCCCCATTGCAGCAGGCCGGTCATCCAGACGGTTAGAACAGCCACCGTGAGGATCAGCTGAAGGATCGGCTTTTTCATCCGCAGCAGCCATGCTGTAAAAAAGCCGCTGCATACGGCTCCCATCAGAAGGACAGCAGTAAAGCTTCCTGCTCCCTCATAACCGGGTGTGTAGTTGCCGGTGCGGAAAAACCACCAATGGTTTGCCCTATTCATCAGTCCCGCAATGCCGGAGGAAAGGCTGCCGGAGAACAAAACGCCAACCGTGATCGTGAGGATCAGTGCGCCTATGACCGTCAGGGACTGCCATTTTTTGTCCCAGCGGAGCATAAGGCCCACCGCTAATGCAACAATCGCCGGGAAAAGAACAAAAAGCCACTGCATTCCCAGCGCCAGTTCCTGCGTTAATATTCCCCAAAAGCCTGCCAGCAGGCAGCATCCGGGGATCAGTAAAGACAGTCGTTTTCCCGTGCTTAAGGCGGTGCTCTCTTTATTCTGTTGTATTGTCAGAGAGTTCGTTTGCTTTTTCACGGAACACTGTCAACTCCAAGTTAGATTTCTAAATACATCAGATATGTTTTCCGGGCAGAATGCTGTCACATTTTCACTGCTTCCTTCACCGCACAGGAACACCTTCGTTCTTGCCCCGGGGAAGAGGTTATCAGGCAATGCGGAGCAGAAATACAATACTGCACCCACATCCGCATTTTCTTTTGTTTTTTGATACAAGCTGCTGCCACTGATACCGGTTGTGTCCCGGTGCGCCTTCAGTATGGCAGATACCGCTTCCGGCAGCTGTTCTTTATTCGAGATATCATAGGAAACGATCACATCTTCGTTCCACGCAAGACAAAAGGGCTGGCCCGCTTCATTCAGTGCCTGACACACAGATACAACAGCTTCCATAAGTGCATCTGCCTGCGCAGGTTTGCGCGTTTCATCGCTTTGCTCCAGGAACACCATCAGCTCCCGATCCACTGGCTGGGCAGGATCCCGAACGATCAATCTGTCCAGCTTGCTTGACAGCTTCCAATGGATCTGCTGCAGGGGATCGCCGGGGACGTAATCCCGGATCTGCAAGGTTTCTGTACGGTCCGCACCCTTTTTATCCGGTGCGTACTCTATGCAGTC
>JAFTTQ010000071.1 GCA_017466665.1 Oscillospiraceae bacterium | reverse complement strand
TTTTTGTTAGGGCCGATGTGGGCATCGGCCCCTACGGTTAATAAGATAAACAATAATTTCCCAAAAAACTGCCCGATGGATAGCCGGGTGTTCGTAAAACAGTAATCGCTCAAAATACGGAGGAACGATGCAGCTCACTTGGCATCGTTCCTTTTTATAATTTTCTTGAAAAGTGTAACCTTGCCTTCCAAAACGGTGCTTATTAGGGTGAAGGCCTTTCAATACGGAAAGAAAGGAGATGAAAGCCTTGGACGATAACAGAATCGTTGAACTATATTTGCTGCGTGACGAAACAGCAATCAAGCAAACCACAGAAAAATACGGTAGCCGCTTACGCTCGTTAGCGTATGGAATTGTCGGAGACCCACAGACAGCAGAAGAATGTGAAAACGATACTTACATGGAAGCGTGGAACGCTATTCCACCCCATGAGCCGAGAAGCTATTTGTATGCGTTCCTTGCTCGGATCACCCGTCACATTTCTTTGAACTGCTGCCGTGACCGCAGCCGTTTGAAACGCAGCGCATTTATTGGTGAACTTAGTGCCGAAATGGAACAATGCATTCCTGCTCCCAATGATGTTGCGTGCCGCATAGATGATATGGCGTTGCGTGATGCAATTAACGGATTTCTCAGCAAACTGGATGAGGAAAAAAGGAATATTTTTGTTCGCAGGTATTGGTATCTGGATTCCGTGGCTGCCATTTCCAAACGCTTTGCTTTATCTGAAAGCAAAGTAAAAACCACGCTCTTTCGTTGCCGCACCGGGCTTCGGGAACATCTTAAAAAGGAGGGTTACACCTTATGAGAGGAAATGAGTTTTTAGACAAGATGGAGCTTATCGATCCTGCCTATATTGAAGCGGCAGATGCTAAGCCGAAAAAGAAGAAAAATGTTTGGGGTAAGTGGGGATCACTGGCAGCCTGCTTCTGCCTGATCGTTGCCACGGCAATCGCTGTTCCCGGTCTACTCCCCGGAGATAAACCGGAACCTGATCCAAAACCCGGAAATACGATAGATCAAGCGAACATACCGGATGTATATCCATCGGTTGATATCGTACCCGGATCCGTACTGAATGGGTCGCAAGATACGTGTGTGTTTCATTATAATGAGGCATCTACGGTCTTGGATGCAGCCCGGAGGTATATCCCCGGATATTTTACAGAGGAACTCAACAGCGAAGAACTTGCAGCAATCATACCAGACAGACAGGCAGCGGAAATGACATTCTCCGGATATGCCGGATTTGATGGTGAGGGTACACTCATTGATGTTGTGTTACAGGTGGATGCACCTTTCCTGGATAATGCAAGTGTATCCGTACTTTTTTCCAACGACGAACCTATTCGATGCTGTGTCATCCCGGATGAGCCTGTAACCAGCAAGCTCAATGGATGCGATTTTGAAATTTACAAATGGAGCTCTAACAGCGAAACTTTCTACTACGATGCAATCGGACGTATCAACGGATGCTCCGTTCAAATATCCTATATGTCCAGCGGGTCTGACGAGGGGCAGTCCAGAATCGACTTTGAGGTTCTCGCTGATTGCTTCACTGCCTATAAAGACGGCAAACCGAATCTGTCGGCAATTAAGGCAGATGCAATTCCTGAGTTCTTCGACGTGAAGCTGACGCTTTCTGAAGCCCAAGCTGACGCTGATTTTGGAGCATATATGCTTGGCACTGTTCCTTCCGGTTATACGGAAGAATCCATTCGTCGCTACAAGGATCAAAATAAAGACTATCTTTCCGGACTTTGGACAAATGGGCTTGCAGATCTAAGTTGGAACATTTCTGCCTATAATGAGAACGATTCAGCAAGACTCACAAGTGTTGTTCAGACGGAAAACTACGATCTATCCTTGTATCCTATTCCAAGAGCAGACTCTGTTCCGGAAGAACTGAGAGAGATTGTTGATAACCCAATTTTTGATGCAAATGAATTAACCCTTGAGGCAGTATATATGAGAGCATACAAAGTGGATGAAGCAGGAGATATTGACGGGTGGAGAATGGCATTCAGCGTCAAATATGGTGATATCATCGTCGAAGTAAGAACAAAGGGCGTAGAACCCGAATGGGTATATCAGCAGCTAATGAATCTTTTGGAGAAGTAAAAACCTAAACCGCAAGAATCCCTTTGGAACAAAGGGCTGCACCCCCTTGTGCCGCTTTGCGGCTATCCCTGAAAAGCACAGAAAACCTCCACATGATCTTTGGGTCATGTGGAGGTTAAACTGTTTTATGGACACCCGCCTATGTCGGGCAGTTTTTTACTCCATCTTATCGATGATCTTTTTCATATATTCACAGTACAGTCTTCCGATAAACTCCGCGCCTTTATCAGTGGGATGTACACCGTCGGCGGCATAGGACGTGGGTTCATCCCCGATAAACGCGGATGCCAGCAAGCCATCTGTCGGCAGGTATACATCGGCATACTCCCGGGCAAGCTTACGCTCGATCTCAATTTTCTGGTACAGATCTTCCCGGAAATACAGCTTATCCTCCACGGGGATCAGGAATGGTTCCAGCATCATAATTTTGGCAGAGGTCTTTTCCTTGATCGCCTGCAAAACCGTACGGTAGCGTTCCTCAAAAATCTCGTTAGGGATCCAACTGCGATCCCCGGCATGATGCCACACATCATTGACACCGATCAAAATAGAAACGATATCCGGCTGCACATCCACAAATTCCTTCTGCAGTCTTGCCACAAGATCCTTTGTCTGATTGCCGCTGATGCCCAAATTGATGAACTCAAATTCTACCTGCGGATAAGCCTGCTGCAAATATGCTGCCGCGTATTTTACATACCCACCGCCTAAAATATGGGGATCTTCAAAGCTGCGGCCGGCATCGGTGATGCTGTCACCCTGGAATAACAGTTTGATCTTCATACGACTTTCCTCTCTTTCATTCAAACACCACTGTATAAAAGCTGTCTGCGCCGTTGCTGCTGTGCCACAAGCTGTAAGAATAGGATCTGCCCCATTTTTCCAGAGCATCCGGCAAAACATCATTGAGCTTTTCACTGTCAGCCTCATTTTGCAGCATTGCGTGGATCTGGGTATTGCCCATTTCTGCCCAGCTTTCAGCCACAAATTCAGCCAATGCTTCTATATCCTCAAAAGCAAGCGCATTACGGATATAATAGCTGTTTTCATCGCTGTTTGCAACAATAATATTCGGCTCAGTAGCTTCATCCCACCAATATTCCTCGCCGATCATATCCATCCCGGCATTAAACAGCCGGTAGCTGATGAGAGCATCATTGGAATCATCATAGGTCAGATCCACCACATACCAGCTTCCATCCAAACAAATGGTATTGACCATATGGGGATCCGTGTCGGTTTCCACGCTCAGCCGCCCTACCTCAAAGCCCGCAAGGGATGCCAGGGTATAAAAGGCATCCGTATAGCCCTGGCAGTTGGCCTGACCGTCCAGAAGTCCGCCGATCACCGATAAATGGCGTGGCTGATCCTCCGGCTTTTCATAGTAAATATCCGCGTCACTGTAACTGATGCGCTCTGCCAGCGTATCGTGAAGCAGCAGCTCCAGTTCCCAGTCATTTTCGGCTTGATTCTGGGCATCTTCTACCATTTCAGCGGCAATTTCCAGCACTTTTCTTTCATCCTGCGTAAGGGAGTCAGTTTTGCCGGAAAAATAGGCATCCACGATCCGTTCACCGGGAAATGCCGTCATCTCCAAATGGCAGATATTCCCCTCCTGCGTCATTTTGACATAACAGACGTCTGCCATCTGTGCCACAACACCGGGGTCTATCTCCTCCGTGCCGGAATAGATGAAGGAAAACTCCAATTTCCCCTGTTCCCGCTGTGCAGCAATATGATCCCGCAATTCAACCATATCCCCAATATCCGGGTAGGATGCATAATCGATATGCAGATCCGGGTTCGGAATACCGAATACATTATAACCGGTATCCAGTGCGTCACGCAATGCCGCGGCACAGCCTGACAGCAGAAGCGCCAAAACCAGGCATACTATAAAAAGTGCTTTTTTCATTGACGATTCTCCTTGTGTGGAGGCTTTTAACGGTTATAGTACCTGCGGATCCAATAGGCTGGCGTACAGCTCCAGGCGTGGCAGGCACTGTTGAGCACAGGATGGGCATAGGGAGAAAGCCGCTCATTGCCAAACTGGAAGCACTCCGGGCAGCAATCAAAGCCCGCCGCCAAAATGCCGCCCCAATAATCCCGAATACATTCCAGTGCCTTTTCCGGCATACCGTTTGTATAAAGTGCTTCCAGATAATAGTGCATCATAAAAGGAGAGGAGAATCTGATCTGCGGATCTGCCTCTGCTGTTTTATTTAAAAGCTTTTGGGACGTTTCCTGATCCAGCGCGCCGGAAAGGGCTGCCCAGGTCTGGCTATGCCAGGAGATTTCCCCGGATGAGGTGACAAACAGCGCCTTACCGGGGTCATAATAGCTAAGCAGTGCGCTGTCACAGTCACTTAAAATGGAAGCAAGCTGCTCTGCCGGCTTATTTAGTTTTTCTGATATTGCTATCATCTGCCGCAAAATATAAGCATAATAGCCCAGGGCTGCCACACTGCGGTCATAATTGCCATGGTCGATAAAGAACATAGCATCGATCTTCTTTTCCTGCCGGTCAAAAATGGAATCGGTGTAAAGGATCTGGCCCATTGCCACCGGGTACAGCTCCTCCACAAGGCTCAGATCCTGAACATTTTCCATATAATCATACAGGCAGGAAACAATGCAAAGGCAGTAATCCAAGTAAAACCACTGATCCACATAGGGGGCAGTATCCGGGAATACACAGGGGGCAACCAAACCAAGATCATTGGTATGCTCCGCAAACAGGTAAATGCAGCGTTTGATCAGATCGATGTTTCGGAAGGTTTCATAGTCCACCAGGGCTTGCAGCCGAAGGTCGCCGATCCACAGGCGGCGGTCACGCTTGGGCCCATCCTCAAATACATCCTGCTCACACTCTTTCAGGGTTTTTACGCACATAGCATCAATTTTCTGCAGAAGCTCATCTTCGATCTTTACCTTCTTGCAATCTGCCATATCCACAGCGGATACGCTGTCCAGATACAGTGCCCTGACTTTAACGGGAAAGCGCACGGAATCCACCCGCTGCAGCTTTACATACCGAAAAGAATACCGCCGCTCAAGGCTGCCCTGATAGGGCATAAATGCCACGGTCTTAAAATCCTTTTGCAGCCAGCCGATGGACAGAGAATTGGGCGAATCCTCCACTTCCTCCACGATTTCAATAGGCATTTCCCCAAAGGTAAAGGCAATATTGGTGGGAGAATCCGCAATATGCCTGTCAGAACCGTTTTCCAGCTCTATATGCAGGTAGCCGGTATAATGATCGCCAAAATCAATGATGACGCTTTCCTTCTCCAAAACAAAGGGAAATTGCATATCCCGCAATTTCAGAACACGGTATCCCTGGAAGGCATTTTCATCCTGCGTAATTGCGGCAAAGGAAACAGGATCGATCCGCTTATGCTTCAGCGGGCGCTTATATAGATCACATTTCATACTTTTCACTCCATAAAAAAGGATTTATATTTTAAATGATACCATATTTTTCACAAAGTGCAAGGTATAGAAATTTTACTGTACGAAACATCATATTTATGATATACTATATAAAAAGTCCTTATGAAAGGAAGCATTTTTTGTGGAATATACAAAGAACTTCGGTTTTCGACACAAAGCCGGCATCATTATGCCCGTCAGCAGTCTGCCCTCCAAATACGGAATCGGCAGCTTTGGAAAAGCTGCTCTTGATTTTATTGATTTTTTGGATGCCACCGGGCAGAAATGCTGGCAGGTACTGCCGCTGAATCCCACCTCCTACGGTGACAGCCCTTATCAGTCCCCTTCCTCCACAGCGGGAAATCCTTACTTGATTGACCTGGATATTCTTGGCAAAAAGAAGCTTCTGACCAAGGCAGAATTAAAGGATAACAGAAATAATGCTGCCCGTGTGGATTATGGCTGGCTGTACAACACCCGGTATACCATTTTACGGCTTGCCTACTCCCGGTTTACTCCCAATCCGGCATACCGGAGTTTTGTGAAAAAGAATCATAAAATGCTGGAAGATTACGGTCTTTTTATGGCGCTCAAGGTTCACTATGGGCACTGCCCTTGGACACTTTGGAAAGAAGAACACCGCGATTACAGAAAAGCCATTGCCAACAAGGAGGAATTTGCACAGGAAATGGGCTTCTGGTGCTGGGTGCAGTATGAATTTTTCACCCAGTGGCAGGAGGTTTTGGCTTATGCCCACCAAAAGGGTATCCTGATCATCGGGGATATGCCCATCTATGTCGCCCACGACAGTATGGATGTTTGGGCATCCCCTGAACAGTTTTTGCTGGATGAACAATTTCAGCCAACTGTCGTTGCCGGCTGTCCTCCCGACGGTTTTACACCGGACGGCCAGCTTTGGGGAAATCCCATTTACAACTGGGAGAAAATGGAAAATGACGGCTTCTCCTGGTGGCTGGATCGGTTCCGTGCGGCATACAGGCTGTATGATATATTAAGGATCGACCACTTCCGCGGCTTTGCCGGATATTATAACATCCCCTACGGTGATGCCACCGCCAGAAACGGCAAATGGGATCCGGCACCGGGCATACCATTATTTCAGGCTTTCCGCAAAGCATTTCCAAAAGCAAAGGTGATTGCCGAGGATCTGGGCTATATTACCGAGGATGTACTGGAACTGATGGAAAGCACCGGGTTTCCCGGTATGAAAATGCTGCATTTTGCCTTTTATGATGAGGACGCGGAATATCTGCCCAGAATGTACAAAAATCCAAACTGTGTGGTATACTCCGCATCCCACGACTCCGACTGCTCCCCCACCTGGATCCGCAATTTACGCGGGGAAGCCAAACGCAGGTTTAACCAAGAATGCCCCAGAAACAAAGCCCAAAGCAGAACCTATGATCTGATCGAATTTGCCTACCGCAGCATTGCCAACCTGGCAATGGTTCCCATTCAGGATTTTTTACAGCTTAAAAACGAAGAAGGCAGAATGAATATTCCTGCCACAGCTACCGGCAACTGGTCCTGGCGCATCAGTCCCCGATATGATACGCCCAAGCTGAGAAAAAACATTTTGGAGCTTACTGCCAAAACCCACCGAAGCAAATAAGGAGGCATTTGTTATGAAGCATTTCCACAAACCCATCGCTTTGCTTTTATCTCTGGCAATGCTGTTTTCCCTGTTGCTATCAGCTTGTGGACAAGGTTCAACACCTGGCACTACCACACAGCCGGAAACGGAGCCTTCCACGGTTCCGCTGGCATCAGAAGAATATTTTGAGCCCCTTCAGGAAGGCTATAATCAGGTGACCTTTTATTGGAACGGATCTGACAGCTATGAAAACTGCGACATCTGGGCGTGGTGGGATGGCAAGGACGGCAAAGGCTATTTGCTCCATCCCTGCGAATATGGTGCAAAGGCGGTCATCAACGTTCCCGAGGGCATTTCCCAGATCGGTTTTATTGTGCGAAAGGACTGCTCCGATCCCGGCGGCACATCCTGGGGAACCGCCACAAAGGACTACGAGCAGGATCGTTTTGCGGAAATTGAAGGCCGTGAAACTCACATTTATCTCAAGCCCGGCGACCCATCCCAATATCAAAGTAACGACGGAGGCAAAACACTGACTATGTCCAAAAAATTTACCCTTGCCAGTATGGCAGACCAATACAAGCTTAAGTACTATATCTCCCCCAAGACTGTGATCTCTGATATCTCTCAGGTCAAGGTTTTTGAAGGGGACAGAGAAGTTAAGATCGCGAATATTTCTTCCTTAGGCAAGGAATCTGTCAGCGGCTATATCGAATTGGAAGAAGAACTGAACATTTCCGGCAGCTACCGTGTGATGATCCAGGGCTACGGTGAAAAGGAAGCCGTGCCCATGGATATCTTTGACAGCCAGTATTTTGCCGAGAATTTCCACTATGATGGCAAGGATTTGGGTGCCGTGATCTCCGGTGAAAACACCACCTTCAAGGTGTGGGCACCGACTGCATCCAAGGTGGTTCTGAACCTGTTTACCGCCGGCAATGGCGGTGATGCCTACAAAAATGTGGAAATGGTTAAAGGGAATAAAGGTGTATGGTCTTATACGGAAAGCTGCGGTCACGGCACCTATTACACCTACACCGTCACCACCGCTGTCGGGACGCAGGAAGCCGTTGACCCCTATGCCAAGGCTGCCGGACTGAACGGTGACCGGGGTATGGTGGTGGATCTTTCCCTGACCGATCCTGACGGCTGGGATCAAGCTAACCTGAAAGATCCCATTTCCAGCTATTCAGAAGCAATTATCTGGGAAGTCCACGTTCGGGATTTTTCCAATAAGATCCCTTCTTCCCAGTACCAGGGTAAATACCTTGCCTTTACGGAAACCGGGCTTGTGAACGAGCACGGCATGCCGGTGGGCATTGACTATCTTAAGGAACTGGGCATTACCCATGTCCACCTGCTGCCGGTATATGACTATGCCACCGTAAACGAGGCAGAGCCGGATACCTTCAACTGGGGCTACGATCCCAAAAACTACAATGTGCCGGAGGGCAGCTACTCCACAGACCCCTATAACGGCGAAGTGAGAATCAAAGAATACAAGCAGATGGTGATGGCGCTGCACGAAGCCGGCATCGGCGTTGTGATGGATATGGTCTATAACCACACCTACGATGGGAACAGCTCCTTCAACAAGATCGTCCCCTACTATTATTACCGCTATACCGCCAGCGGCACGAATACCTCTGCCAGCGGGTGCGGCAATGATACCGCATCGGAAAGATATATGTTCGGTAAATTTATGGTAGATTCCACAGCTTACTGGGTGGAGGAATACAATCTGGACGGTCTGCGCTTTGATCTGATGGGATTGCACGATCTTCAAACGATGCAGAATGTGGAAAGCGCGGTGCACACCGTAAATCCCAATGCGATTCTTTACGGCGAGGGCTGGACTATGGGCGCAACCGTTGACGGCAGTGCGCAAGCAAATCAGGGGAACATTGGTCAGATCATTCCCACAGGGGATGCCATCGGCGGCATTGCGGTGTTTAACGATGTGATCCGTGACGGACTGAAGGGCAGTGTTTTTGAAAAGACCTCCCGGGGCTTTATCAGCGGTGAAGCTGGCAGCACTCTGTCAGATATCGTTTTTGGTATCAAAGGCGGTCAGGGCAGCGGCAAGGGCTGGAGCGTGCCGAACAGCATGGTTATCAACTATATGAGCGCCCACGACAACAACACCTTGTGGGATAAGCTTTTGCTCTCCAATCCGGACAGCTCCGAGGATCAGCGTAACAAAATGAACAGCCTGGGCGCCGCCATTTTAATGATCTGCAAGGGCGCCCCCTTCTGGCAGGCAGGCGAAGAAATGCTGCGCACCAAGGACGGCGACGAAAACAGCTACCAATCCAGCGATGCGGTCAACAACATCGACTGGTCTGTTTTAAAGGAAGGCAGCAGAGAATATAACACTATGCTTTACTATAAGGGTCTGATCCAAATGCGGAAGACCTACGGTATTTTCGGCAGCAACGATACCTCAGTTCTGGAGGTTCAGGAGCTGGGCAGCGGCATTGTGGCAATTACCTTTGACGACGAAAAGGGCGGCAAGGCTTTGGCTGTGATCAATCCCCACAACACCGCCCTCCCCTATACGTTGGAGGGCCAGTGGAATCTGGTGGCAGACGGAACCCGCGCCGGCGCTGAGGTTCTTGGGGAAGAAAGCGGCAATATCACAGTCGATGCCATCAGCATCCGTATCTATGTAAACGACGAACTGGCACAGTAATGAACAGGAGAAACTATATGAAACGGATCATTTCATCTATGCTGTTTCTTTCCATGCTCCTTACAATGCTTGCCGGCTGCGGCACAGAGCCGCAGCCCCAGGCATCCCAAAAGGAAATCAACAAGGATTGGAGACCGAATAGGATGCTTAACAACGTTAGCTCGGATTCCCTGTATGTGAAAAAGGTGGAGGCTCTGCCTGAGGATTTCATTTTGGGAATGGATGCATCCTGTGTGCCTGCATTGGAGCAAAGCGGTGTTACATACTACGATCATGACGGCATAGAAAAAGATGTCTATGAGATTCTCAGCAATAACGGCATCAATTATATTCGCGTCAGGATCTGGAATGACCCCTATGACCTAAACGGCAACGGCTATGGCGGCGGCAACTGCGATCTTGATAACGCCATCGCCATCGGTAAACGGGCAACGCAATACGGTATGAAGCTGCTGGTCAATTTCCATTACTCCGATTTTTGGGCAGATCCCAGCAAACAAATGGTACCAAAGGCCTGGAAAAATATGTCCCTCGATGAAAAAACCGAAGCACTGTACCAATACACCAAGGACTGCCTGCAAAAGCTGGTGGATGCCGGCGTGGAT
This sequence comes from Oscillospiraceae bacterium, assembly GCA_017466665.1. Lineage (GTDB taxonomy): Bacteria > Bacillota > Clostridia > Oscillospirales > Oscillospiraceae > Faecousia. The sequence goes on along the minus strand of JAFTTQ010000071.1, from coordinate 22,207 downwards.
GTGGGTATGGTGCAGATCGGCAACGAGACCAACGGTGCTATGTGCGGAGAATCCAGTCAGGCACTTGGCGGCTGGAAAAAGATCACGCAGCTTATGAATGCCGGCTCCAAAGCCGTTCGTGAGGTCTGTCCCAATGCTTTGATCGCGGTACATTTTGCCAACCCTGAAAAAGCAGAGAGCTACGAAAGCTACGGCAAGAACTTAGAATACTATCAGGTGGACTACGATGTTTTCGCATCCTCCTACTATCCCTTCTGGCACGGTACATTAGACAATCTTGCCCAGGTGCTTTCTGACATAGCCAATACATATAACAAAAAGGTTATGGTGGCAGAGACCTCCTACGCGTTCACCGCCGGGGACAGCGACTTTTCCGGCAACACCATCGGTGATGGGGGTGGAATCGTAAAGAACTATCCCTTTACCCAGCAGGGTCAGGCAAACCTTGTCCGGGATGTGATCGATACGGTGGCAAACAAGACCGCAAACGGCATCGGCGTATTTTATTGGGAGGGCACCTGGATCGGTGTTGGCGGCAGCAGCTATGAGAAAAATCTGGCACTTTGGGAGAAGCACGGCTCAGGCTGGGCATCCTCCTACGCTGCTGAATATGATCCTGACGACGCTGGCAAATGGTACGGCGGCTGCGCCGTTGACAATCAGGCATTTTTCGATAAGGACGGAAAGGCCACGGAAGCACTAAAGGTATTCGCCCTTGTCCAAAACGGAAACACGCCGGAAAACAAAGCCGATGCCATCGAAGATACAGAGCTTATCATCGACCTGAATGGGGATATTATCCTGCCGGAGACCGTCAACGCAGTTATGCGGGATAACAGCAAGCAGGCAATCCCCGTCACCTGGGAGGCCGTGGATACCGATGCCATGAAGCAGGGCGGCACAGCAAAATACACCATTTCAGGTACTGCCGGGGGAATGGAAGCCAAGTGCTATATTTCTATGGTAGAGTACAATTTCCTGAAAAACTGGAGCTTTGAAGACGGTGACAGTGAATGGACTGCCACTGTCCTTGACAGCTTTGATGAATTACAAGTCGAAGACAAGGTGACCGACTCCCTGACCGGCACGAAGCACTATCATTTCTGGGGTGCTTCCGCCAATACAGTGGAATTTACCTTGGAACAGAATGTAGAAAACCTCAAGACCGGCAAATATGATTACGCCATCTCCATTATGGGCGGTGACGGCGGTGCAACAGAGATCTATGCCTATGTGAAAATCAACGGGGAAATCCAATACAAAGCGGATTCTCTCATTACGGTATACAACGAATGGCACACCGCAAAAATTGAAAGCATCCCCTATACCGAAGGAGATACCATTTCCGTTGGCATTTATGTTAAATGTGCCGGGCCAAACGCCTGGGGCAAGATCGACGACGCTATGCTCAACTCCGTGAAAGAGGAAAAACAGATATGATAAATAAAGCAAGACGCATTATGCCTCCCCTTCAGGGGAGGTGCCCAGTGCACACACTGGGCGGAGGGGTTAACCCCTCAGTCACCTGCGGTGACAGCTCCCATACAGGAGAGCCATTCAAAACCCGTTTAAACTCAAATAAATCTTTCAAGAAAGGGGTTTGTTTGCTGCTTGCATTGGTAATTGTACTGGGAATTACCGGATGCACTCCCCCGCCAGCAAACGATTCGGAACCTCCAGCAGCTATGGCAGACCCAATTGATGATAATTACCGCACCTTTTATCAGGTCTTTGTGGGGTCTTTTTCCGACTCCAACGGCGATGGGATCGGTGACCTGCGGGGACTAATCAACCGCCTTGATTATCTCAATGACGGCAACATCAACTCCGGCAAGAGCCTGGGAATCCAGGGCATTTGGCTCTCCCCTATCTTCACCTCCCCTTCTTACCACAAATACGATGCCAAAAACTATTATGAGATCGACTGGCGTTTTGGTACAGAGGAAGATCTAAAGGAGCTGATAACGCTTTGTGACCAGCGTAATGTAAAACTGATCCTCGATCTTGTGATCAACCACACCTCCAGCCAGCATCCCTGGTTTACAGAGTTTAAGGCGGCAAGGGCAAGCGGAGATACTGAGAATCCCTACTACGATTATTACACCTGTGTTTCAACTGCCGATAAAGCCAATGGTGTCACCTATCAAAAAATTGCCGGTGTGGACTGGTGGTATGAGTGCAACTTTTCCGGCGATATGCCTGAGCTGAACTACGATAACACCAAGGTGCGGGAGGAAATGCTGGATATTGCCAAATATTACCTGGATCTGGGTGTTGACGGCTTCCGCTTTGACGCGGTCAAGTACATCTATTACGGTGATACAGCAAAAAGTGTGGATTTTTGGAACTGGTATATGCAGGAGCTCACCGCCTACTGCCCGGATATCTACTGCGTGGGAGAGTGCTGGTCAGGCGAAACAGAAATTTTGGAATACTATGAAGCCATGAACTGCTTCAATTTCTCAATGGCGCAGGCGGAGGGTGTAATCGCCGCTGCCGCCAAGGGCAATGCCATTTCTAAGTTTACAAGCTATGTGGAATCCTTCCAGGAAAGAATGCAAGAAAAAAACCAGGATGCCATGCTGATGCCCTTTTTATCCAATCACGATATGGACAGGATCGCGGGGTCTTTCGTCACCGAAAACCATATGAAGATGGCGGCAAACCTTTATATCCTCTGCTCCGGCTCTCCTGTGATCTACTACGGCGAGGAATTGGGTATGCGCGGCTCCCGTGGCGGTGAAAGCACCGATGCCAACCGCCGTCTTGCTATGCTTTGGGGGGACGATGACCTGATTAAGGATCCGGTCGGCAGCACCTACCCCGCTGAAAAGCAGATCTCAACAACGGTTGCCGGTCAGATCGCTGACAGCAGCAGCCTGTACAATTATTATTGTCAGCTCATCGCCATCCGCCACAAATATCCCGCCATTGCCCGGGGTGATTACAGGGCTGTAAGCTGCGGTGAAAAGAATATGGGCGGCTTTTTGATTGGATACGACGTGGAAATGCTGGCCATCTTCCACAACACCGCAACGGAGGAGATATCCATTGATCTAAGCACCTGCAAGGATCTTGAGGGGTATTCCTTTACCACGCTTTGCGACTACATCGGTGTTGGAGAAGCACGTCTGGAGGGCACTGTCCTGACCCTTAGCGGGCAGACAAGTGTGATCCTAAAATAGATACATTTTTCCCGATTGTCCGTCACTGAAAATTAAATGTTCTTTTGTAAATTTTCAGTGACAAAATTGTAATTTTTTCTTGTCATTATGTCAAAATTTTCTTCGTTTTTATTGCGCACAATTAACAAATCCCCGTATAGGAAATATCTTGCTGTTGACGAAACTGACAAAACCCATTATAATGATTAAGCGCTTAAGGGCGTATCAACAAACTTAAAGGAGGATTCATTTTATGAAGACCAAAATCTTATCCCTGATTTTGGCACTGGTAATGGTCGTATCCTGCTTCGCAGCTTGCGGCGGTAATTCCGGTGCCACAACCCCCAACGGCGGCAACGCTGGCGGCAATCAAGGTGGCAACACCGATCCCGCGGCACAGCTTGCCGGTACCTATGACATCACCATGTGGGTATCCGAAAAGGAAGGCGTTGCTGAGCTGACACAGCAGCAGATCGACGCTTTCGAGGCTGCTAACCCCGGCATCATCATCAATGCTTCCATTGAAGGCGTTACCGAAGCCGATGCAGGCTCCAAGGTCATCGCTGACGTTGCATCCGCTCCTGACATCTACTGCTTTGCTCAGGACCAGATGGCTCGCCTGGTGCAGGCCGCTGCTCTGGCAGCTCCCGGCAAGGGCGCTTGTGAGACCATCACCGCCAACAACGACGCTGGCTCCGTTGCAGCTGCTACCGTTGCCGGCACCATCTATGCTTACCCCATGACCAGCGACAACGGCTACTACATGTACTACGACACCAGCATCTTCTCCGATGAAGATGTTGAGAGCCTGGAAGCTCTGATCGCAAAGTGCGAGCAGAACAATGTGAAGTTCCGTTATCCCCTGGAGAACGGCTGGTACACCGCTTCCTTCTTCTTTGCCACCGGTTGTGTTTCCAACTGGACTATGGACGAGAACGGTGAGTTCATCTCCATCGACGATACCTTCAACTCCCCCGAGGGTCTGATCGCTATGAAGGGTATGGAAAAGCTGGCTAAGTCCCCTGCTTACGACAGCAATGCTGATATCTTCACCGATGCAGGCATTGTCATCACCGGCACCTGGGCTGCTACCGACGCTGCCAACCACTTTGGCGAGAACCTGGGCGCTACCGACCTGCCCTCCTTCACCGTTGACGGCACCACCTATCACCTGGGCTCCTACACCGGCAACAAGCTGATGGGCGTTAAGCCTCAGACCGACACCAAGAAGGCTGCTGTTCTGTCTATGCTTGCTCAGTATTTGACCAACGAGGAATGCCAGAACCAGAGATTCACCCAGTTCGGCTGGGGCCCCTCCAACAAGAACGCTCAGGCCTCTGAGGCTGTTCAGGCTGACGTCTCCCTGGCCGCGCTGGCAAAGCAGGGCGAGTACGGTCTGCCTCAGGGTCAGATCCACGGCTCCTGGTGGGACATTGCCAAGCTGCTGGGCGCTGACGCTAAGGCTGCTGCCAGCGAGGCTGATCTGCAGACTGCTCTGGACGAGTACGACGCAACCATCGCTGAGCTGTTCAAGCTGACTCCCGAGCAGAGAAGAGCATGGACTGTTATCGGTTCTGTCGGCGGCACCAACTGGGACACCGACTTCACCATGACCGAGGAGCCCGAGAACACCTGGACCTCCGTTGCCATCGAAATGAAGGCCGGCGAGGAGTTCAAGGTTCGTCAGGGTCTGTCCTGGGACAACAACTTCGGTGTTGAGTTCAACGGCGGCAATATCGTTGTTGAGGCTGACGGCACCTATCAGGTCGTATTTGTATGGGATGGTGCCCAGGGCGCAACCATCACCCTGGTTCCTGCTGAATAATATAATCTTAGGGTCGAGGGGAGCCCAAGGCTCCCCTTCCCTTCGGTCATTAAGGCATTGTTCGCCGGCATACAAGGACAACAACCTGTCTTGTGTATCAGCAAGCAATGCCTTTTCATTATATTATAAAGGAGGATCGTGATATAAACTTGGTTTATATGTTTTGCTTATGAAGAGACTAAATGACTTAGAGTATTTAAAGCTCAATAGGCTTCAGGCATTTTTATATAAGCTGAAGCTGTTTTTCTGTGCCATTCCCGGTTTTTTCAAGGGTATCGGTCTTGCGATCCTGAATTTCTTCAAAAACTGCGGTCTGGCGATCAAAAACGAATTTAAAGATATTTTCACCACTTTCACAAAAGGCAACTGGGCTGTCAAGCTCTCATTTTTCATTTTTGGCTTTGGAAATCTTTACTACGGTCAAATTATGCGGGGACTGCTGTTTTTGCTGTTTGAGGTAGTATTTATCGGATATATGCTCCTGCCCAGCGGCGGTATCTACTGGCTGAGCAAGGGCAACTGGTTCCAGACCGGCGCAACCGTTGGTACGGTACAGGGCGGCTTCCAGTACGACCCCATTTTCGATGTGGATTATTGGGTCGGCGGTGACGACTCTGTAAAAGTCCTGCTTTACGGACTTTTGACCATCATTTTCATTATCGCGTTTATTTACACCTGGCGTTTGCAGGTCAAGCAGTGCCGGATCTGTATGGACATTACCGCCAAGGGCAAGCGGGTCAGAAGCGGCAAGGATGACTTAAAATCCCTGCTGGACGACCAGTTCCATAAGACCCTGCTGGCACTGCCCATTACCGGTATTTTGGTATTTACCGTTCTGCCCATTATTTATATGGTGCTGATCGCTTTTACCAGCTATGATGCTGCTCACGACGGCTACGCCAACCTCTTTAGCTGGGTCGGTCTTGAGAACTTCAACGAGATGTTCAACTTTGGCAAGGGCGGCTTAGGTCTTGCCTTCGGCGAGATCCTGTCCTGGACGCTGATGTGGGCATTTTTCGCCACCTTCACCAACTACTTCCTGGGTATGTTCGTCGCCATTATGATCAACAAGAAGGGCATCAAGATCAAAAAATTCTGGAGAACCGTTCTGGTTATGACCATCGCAGTTCCCCAGTTCGTATCCCTTTTGTATGTTTCCAAATTGTTTGATTCCTCCGGCATCATCGGCAAGCTGCTTATAAACTGGAATCTGCTTCCCCAGAGTATGGTGGACGCCAATCAGATGTCCCTGTGGCAGAATCCCCTTACCGCAAGAATACTGGTCATTGTGATCAATATTTGGGTCGGTATTCCCCACATCATGCTGATGGCAACGGGTATTTTGATGAATATTCCCCAGGATCTTTACGAATCCTCCCGGATCGACGGCGCCAACACCATACAGCAGTACACCAAGATCACCCTGCCCTATATGATGTTCGTTATGGGCCCTTACCTGCTGACAAGCTTTGTAAACAACTTAAATAACTTCAACGTGATCTACCTCCTGACAAACAACAGCCCGCTGCTGAACACCCAGATCGGCAGTGCAGGCGGTGTATCCGTCAGCCATACAGACCTTTTGATCACATGGCTGTATAAGATGACCCTGAACAGTGCGGAAACCAAGTACTACCTGGCATCTATTATCGGTATCCTTGTGTTTGTTGTGGTAGCTGTGCTGTCGCTGATCGTTTACAATGTAATTCCGTCCACAAAGAATGAGGAGGATTACAGATGAATAATTACCAATTAAAGAAAAGGCTTCGCAAGTCCGGCCTGGGTGCAAAAGCCAGCCGGCGCATCGGCAACACCGCAGTTTACATCGTTCTGATCCTGATCACCGTGATCTGGCTGTTTCCCCTGTTTGGTCTTGTCTTGGAATCCTTCCGTGTAGAGGCCACCTCTCAGCAGAGCTATCTGTGGCCCAAGAAATTCGGCTGGGATAACTATGTGCGCCTGTTTACCAAAACAGACTTCCCCATTTGGTTCAAAAATACCGCCATTATGGGCATTGCCACCGCTGTTCTGCAGACCTTCTTCGTGCTTTGTATGAGCTATGTGCTCTCCCGTCTGCGCTTTAAGGGCAGAAAAGGGCTGATGAATATTATGCTGATCCTGGGTATGTTCCCCGGCTTTTTGACCATGATCCTGATCTACAAGGTTTTCTCTGACCTGGGTCTAACCATGCAGAACGCACCCATCGGCCTGATTATCGTCTACTGCGCCAGCAGCGGTATGGGCTACTATGTGTCCAAGGGCTTCTTCGACACCATTCCCAAGAGCCTGGATGAGGCTGCCCGTGTGGACGGTGCTACCCGCTGGCAGGTGTTCTACAAGGTCATCATGCCCCTTTCCAAGCCGATCATCATTTACACCGTTTTGATGGGCTTTATGAATCCCTGGGGCGACTTTATGATGGCAAGCTACATCATCCACGAAAACAGCGCCGGTATGAACGTAGCCGTGGGTGTGTATGAGTGGCTCTCCAAAACAATGGTCAACAGCAACTATACTATGTTCTGTGCTGCGGGCGTTGTGGTCGCAGTTCCTGTTACCGCCGTATTTCTGATGCTCCAGAAGTACTATGTGGAAGGCGTAACAGGCGGCGCAGTGAAAGGATAAGAGGAAAAGATTATGGCAAGTGTAAAATTAACGAATGTAAAAAAGATCTACGGCAAGGATGTGGTCGCTGTCAACGACTTCAATCTGGACATTGCCGATAAGGAATTTATCGTATTCGTCGGCCCCTCCGGCTGCGGTAAATCCACCACATTGCGTATGATCGCCGGTTTGGAGGATATTTCCGAGGGTACCGTCGAGATCGACGGCGTTGTCGTCAACGATCTGCAGCCCCGTGACCGAGACATCGCAATGGTTTTCCAAAACTACGCCCTCTACCCTCACCTGACGGTATTTGAAAATATGGCTTTCAGCCTGCGTCTGAAAAAGGTTCCTCAGGATGAGGTCTACGAGCGTGTTGTGAATGCCGCTGAGATTTTGGGCATTACCGAATACCTGACCAGAAAGCCCCGGGCACTTTCCGGCGGTCAGCGTCAGCGTGTTGCCATCGGCCGTGCTATGGTTCGTGACAGCAAGGTGTTTTTGATGGACGAACCCCTTTCCAATCTGGATGCCAAGCTGAGAAATCAGATGCGTGCTGAGATCATTCTGCTGCGGCAGAAGATCAACACCACCTTCATTTATGTTACCCACGACCAGACCGAGGCTATGACTCTGGGCGACCGCATCGTCATTATGAAGGATGGCCTGATCCAGCAGGTCGGCACTCCCACTGAGGTCTTTGATATGCCTGTCAACCTGTTTGTGGCTGAGTTTATCGGCGCGCCGAAAATGAACACCTTCAAGACAAATCTTGTGTGTGAAAACGGCAAGTACTATGTAACTCCCTACGGCGCGAAAATCGAGGTCACCGGCAAAAAGGCAGAAATGCTGAAGGAAAGAAATATCAGCTCTCAGGAGATCATCCTGGGCGTACGTCCAGAGCATCTGACCCTGGCTGAAAAGAACGATCCCGCCGCCATCCCCTGCACCGTCAAGGTCAACGAAATGATGGGCAGCGAGCTGCATCTGCACGTCTATGAGGATAACGGTGACAAATTGATCGTCCGTGTTCCCACTGTCTCCCTGGACGACGAGCAGCGCAAGGAAATGGTGTTCGGCAGCACCATTCATGTCACCTTTGAAAGCAAGGTCATGCACTTCTTTGATGCCGAGACCGAGCGGAATCTGCTTGTATAATTAAAAAACAGACTCATTTGGGAACACCCATTTGAGTCTGTTCTTTAGACGAAAAAATCACGAATGCGGTCGCATTCGTGATTTTTTTGATCAACTTAAAAATTTTGGAAGAAATTACTTCAGACCAAATCTCTTGTTGAAACGATCAACACGTCCACCGGTGTCGACCAGCTTCTGCTTGCCGGTGTAGAAAGGGTGGCACTTGGAGCAGATCTCAACACGGATATCCTTCTTGGTGGAACCGGTTGTGAATACGTTGCCACAGGCGCAACGGATCGTAGTCTGTTCGTAGTTGGGGTGGATGCCTTCTCTCATGTCGTTCACCTCTTTCTCGTAAGTTAAAAGGGCATAGTAACCCTCAGCAATCTTTAATCGCTCAAGTATTGTAGCACATTGCATTGCAGAATGCAAGTGTTTTTTTAATTATTTTCATATAATTCTTGGGGAATCCGTTTATCCTTAAAATAATACAGGTCATCCCGCTCCCCTACCGGGCGCAAAACCCGGCAGGGATTTCCCACAGCCACCACATTTGAGGGGATATCCTTTGTGACCACGCTGCCAGCGCCGATCACCACATTATCGCCTACGGTAACACCGGGCAAAATGATGGCACCGGCACCGATCCAGCAGTTTTTGCCAATATGCACCGGGGCATTATACTGCATCCCCTTACGCCGCAGCTCCGGCTGGATGGGATGCCCGGCGGTGGCAACGGTGACACCAGGGCCAAACATCGTACAGTCGCCTACATAGATATGGGTATCGTCCACCAGAGTCAGATTAAAATTGGCATAGATGTTTTTTCCAAAGTGGACATTTCTGCCGCCGAAATTGCTGTGAAAGGGCGTTTCAATATAGCACCCCTCCCCGATCTCGGCAAACATTTCCTTTAAAAGCGCGGTTTTCTCTGCCTGTTGGGAAGGAAGAAGCTGATTATACCGAAACAGCCTGTCTAAGCAGACAAACTGCTGCTTCATAATATCTGGATCCGTGGGCAGGTACAATTCACCGCTGTGCAAATAATCATCCAGTTCCATTTTTAAAACGCCCACGTTCCGTTGCGGAAAATGGGCACCACCTTTCCGTCAAAAGTCTTTGCATCGATATTCATAGAATCACAGCCGATCATAAAGTCCTCGTGCACCATAGAGTCGTTGATGCCCAGCTTGCGGCATTCTTCCAGTGTCTTATTATGATGATCCCGGATGGTATCGGCAAAGCCCATGCCCACAGCCAGGTGACAGGCGGCATTTTCATCAAAAAGGGTATTGTAAAACAGCAAGCCGCTTTGATTGATGGGGCTTTCCTGAGGTACCAGGGCGCATTCACCCAAATATGCCGCGCCCTCATCCATTGAGATCAGAGTATTCAGCAGTTCCTCGCCCTGTTCGGCCTTTGCCTCTACCACCTTGCCGCCTTCAAAGCGGAAATAGAATTTATCAATGATCTGACCCTGATAGCACAGGGGCTTTGTGGAATAGACGATGCCCTCTGCCTTACCCCGCATAGGTGATACAAAGCACTCCTCTGTGGGGATATTGGGATTAAACACGATATTCTGACGGCTGACCTCTGCGCCGCCGCAGAACATAGCCTCCGGGATCATACCCACAGTCAAATCGGTGCCGTTATCGGCGGTATAGTGCAGCTCCGCAATGCCCAAGCTGTTTAAATACTCACAGCGTTTACGCAGGTTGGCATTATGCGCCTCCCACGCCTTCAAAGAGTCCTCATTCACACGGGAGGTAGAGACGATCGCCTGCCACAGCTTCTCCACCGCTACGCTGGTACGCTCGCCGGGAAATACTTTTTTTGCCCACGCCTTTCCGGGAACAGCAGCAATGCACCACTGCTGCCTGCCCTCAAGCTGGTCGGAATAGGGTTTCAAAATAGGGTAGGTCATCTGGCGGGATTTGGCAAGCTTCGCCATATTCATCCCCTTTAGTCCATCGGGATCCTCAGAAATAATGTGGATCCGGCAGGGCACAGTGTCAACCATATGCTGCCGCCGCGCCTTCTGCCACTCAGGAACTGTGCCCAGGGTCTTCAGGCTTTGATAACGGACGTGGAGCTTGGCAAGGGGCTGATAATTCCACTCCACCATAACCTTGGCTGCCTTTGCCTTATATGCCTCCTCCACCACAAGCTGCACAAACTCCGGCTGGTCAAGATCGGCATAGATCATAACCTCCTGGCCTTTTTGCACATTGGCGCCGCAGCGGACGATCAGTTTTGCGTATTCCCGTAAAACGGTCTTTTTCATCGGTATTTCTCCTTACAAATAAGATAGCTATATGATAACAAATCCAAAATCATTCGTCAATCACCGTTGCATATTTTACCCAATGGGATTATAATATAGTAAATTGGAATTTAGCGCACCAACCAATCACAATACGGTCGTAGGGGCCGATGCCCACATCGGCCCCTACGGTTAATGCGCTAAACATTAATTTGCAGGTGAGTGACTATGATTACAAAAGTGGAATTTTATAAGCTGCTGGAAAACAAGCCGCTGATCTTGGACGGTGCCACCGGCTCCAATCTGCAAAAAGCCGGGATGCCCAGAGGATGCTGTACGGAAAAATGGATCCTGGAGCATCCTGATACCCTGATTGCACTGCAAAGACAGTATGTGGAATCCGGCAGTCAGGTGATCTACGCCCCCACCTTTCAGGCACAGCCCATTGCTCTGCAAAAGGTCGGCTTGGAAAATGACACCGAGAAGATCAACGAGCAGCTTGTCCGGCTCAGCCGGTCAGTAGACAGCAATGTTCTTGTGGCAGGCAATCTGACTACCCTTGCCGCCTTTACCGATAGCTACGACGAAAACTGCTTTGATTCTCTGGTGGAAAACTACCGGCGGCAGATCAAGGGACTTCTTGCAGGCGGTGCCGATCTTTTGGCGGCAGAAACCCTGATGTACCCCACGGAGGCAGAAGCCATCCTGACCGCTGCTGAGCTGGAGGGGGCTGACACCGTGCTTTACACCTTTACCATGCAGCCGGACGGCAGTCTGTTCTCCGGGCGGGATGCCGCCCCTATTCTGGGTGAACTTGAGGATGCCGGTGCAGCCGCTGTTGGGTTTAACTGTGTGGCGGCAGACACTATGCTGCCGGGGCTTGTCAGCCGGCTGCGTCGGTATGTGAAAGGCCCTCTGGTGTGCAAGCCCAATGCAGGAAATCCTGTTATTGGCAGCGACAACCTCCCTCATTACCCGATGCTGCCTGCTGAATTTGCCGCTATTCAAAAATCTTGCTGCGAGATAGGCGCATCCGTTTTGGGCGGCTGCTGCGGCACGGATCCTGAATTTATAAGGGCGATGTGCCATATATTTTAACAATATATGAACTTTTTTGTTGCATAGATATGGCGGTTCTGTTATAATTATGTCGTTATGGAACACAAAACACGAATTTTTGTCAGCTGGAAAAATCCGCTGACCTGGCTGATGGTGCTTTGCATGATCGGTTCGGTAGTGACCCGCATCATTTTTGTCGGTGGGAAAGGCACTGACCTGTGGAGTCAAATCATATTACCGATCGCAGCCGCTCTGCTGTACGCACTCATCGCTATTTTAAACGGCAAGGAGCGTTTTTATAAAACCGCTATTCCTGTGTTTTTGATGATGGTCTACTTTTTCTTTGTATTCGAAGGGATGACTTTCGCGCCCTTTGAAATGATGGTGACCTTCCTTTACGCGATTATTTTGCTTGCGATCAGCATTTTCTACAAGCAGCTCACCTCAGAAAAGGTCAAATACATCCTGTTTTTAGTGCCAATTCTGTTGGTGCCCATCGTCGCTCTGGGTTACTTGCACAGATTCCCCCTGCTGCAGGGGAAATATGTGGATTTTCTGACCGGTGCCACTGCTACAAAAACCCTTGGGTACTATCGGGCTGGGCTTGCGGATGTTTTGATGATCTTAGGCGTGACCGTCTGTGTGCTTGCAGCCCGCCGTTATCCCATCGGGGAGTATCATCCCACCTGGGGTGACCGTACCGACGGACGGCGCATCCGCACAGAACCCCCAATGAATCAGGTTTCTCCTTACATTATGGTAACCCGCAACACCTCTACCAACTATTTTACGGAGGCTTTTGAGATCACCCACGTGGAGCGCTACATCCGTCAAAAACGGAAAGAGGGGCTGACCAGCTTTGGTCTGACGCACGTGCTCCTGGCCTGCTACTGCCGTGCTGTTGCCAAGTATCCGAAGCTGAACCGCTTTATCGGCGGTCAGAAGATCTATTCCCGTGGCAACGACTTGCAATTTTGTATGACCATCAAAAAGGAAATGACCTCCGAATCCCCGGAAACCGTCATTAAAGTCCACCTCTCCCCTTACGACACCGCGGAGGATGTTTACAGGAAAGTAAACGAAAAGGTGGAGGAGGTCAAGAACACGCCTTTGGATTCCAGCTTTGACAATACTGCCCACGCCCTGATGCTGATTCCCGGCGTTTTCCTGAAATTCGTGGTTTGGCTGCTGCGCACACTGGACTATTTTGGACTTCTGCCCAAATTCCTGCTGGAGATCAGCCCCTTCCACGGCTCTGTGTTCTTCACCTCCATGGGTTCCCTGGGCATCCCGCCGATCTACCACCATCTGTACGACTTTGGCAATCTGCCCCTGTTTGGCTCCTTTGGCTGCAAGCGCAGAGCATTGGAGGTCGAGGAGGATGGCTCTGTGGTACAGCGCAAGTACTTAGATTGCAAGTTCACAATGGATGAACGTATCTGCGACGGCTTCTACTACGCCGCCTTCTTCAAGCAATTCCGCCGTATTCTTTACCATCCTGAGGTGCTGGACAACCCGCCGGATGAGGTTTTGAGTGATATCGAATGAAACAGGAAATTCTATTTTCTCTGCCAGGGGATCACCCCTGGCAGAATCACATTGTGTATTACGACTGTATTGATTCCACCAATGACAGGGCTAAAGCTATGGCAAAAAGCGGCGCACCTGAGGGCACTGTGGTAGTTGCCGGGATGCAGACTGCCGGGCGGGGACGTTTAGGGCGTACCTTCCACGCGCCTGCAGGTTTAGGTCTATATTTTTCTGTGATCCTGCGTCCCGGCTGCGCTCCGGAGCAGCTTATGCATCTGACCTGCGCTGCTGCCGTAGCTGCCTGCAATGCGGTGGAGCAAACCTCCGGCTACCGTCCCAGGATCAAATGGACAAATGACCTTGTGGCAGAAAAACAAAAGTTAGGCGGCATCCTAACGGAGCTTTCTGTCAACGCTCAGGGCATTGTAGAATGGGCGGTCATCGGCATCGGCATCAACTGCCGCCACCGCAAAGAGGATTTTCCGGCGCAATTACAGGATATGGCCACCTCCCTACTCCAGATCACTGGGCATCCCATCTCCCCTGCCAAGCTTGCCGCGGAATTGATGATTTCTCTATTGGAAATGCGCCACAGGCTTTTAGAAGATAAGGATACGGTTTTGACCGCCTACCGGCAGGACTGTATGACCCTGAACCGTCAGGTCGTTCTTGTGCGCGGCGATGAAAAATGCTACGGAACAGCTCTGGATATTGACAGTGACGGCAGTTTGGTGGTTCGTTTTGAGGACGGCAGCATTCAATCTGTACAATCCGGGGAAATTAGCGTTCGCGGATTATACGGATATGCGTAAATTCCTATTGCATTTTGATTCCATTTTGGTTATACTTAGAATAGAAATACAATAAATGGAGGGAATCATTATGAAAACATTTAATCTGATCGCTAAGATCGTAGCGGCATTGGCTGCTATCGCCGGCATCGTCTTCGTTGTTGCTACTTACGGCGACAAGATCGTTGCCTGGGCTAAGAAGCTGCTGGCCAAGTTCGGCTGTGCCTGCGGTGACGAGTGCGAATGCGACTGTGACTGCAAGTGCGACGCCGATTGCGAGGATTGCCCCTGCGAAGCTGACTGCGACGAGTGCCCCTGCTGCGGCGAATGTGAAGATGCCGCTGAGGAAGAGGCTGCCGAGGAAGAAGCTGCTGAAGAAGCTCCTGCTGAGGAAGTCGCTGCTGAAGAAGCCGATTTTGAGGGCTGATCGATGTATGCAAAAAACCGTGTCCAAAATTGGACACGGTTTTTTTGTCATGCTATCCCTGAAATCTTCTTTTCATTTCCTCAATATCATATTCCAGGAAATAAGGCTGTAGCAAATAGTAAAACTGACGCATCTTTTCTGCTGTCATAAAAACCACATCACATCCACGATCATCATATACAGAAAAGATGCACTCATTTTTAAAGGAAACAAAACTTACTTCATAACCCAAATTAGGATCAAATTCACGCTCTATGAGATCCGCAAAATCAAAGCCAATCCCATCAGAATAGAAAATCATACGGTTTCTTCTCTGAATGCCATATAACTCATCGCCAGGCTCATCATAGGTTTGCAGATCCCTGACTGTTTTATGCCTGTACTTATATTGGTATTTTGCTAAAAACACCAACTGCTCGGTTTTCCTTTCAATTCTGTTTTGCAGGATCTCTTGAAAATCCTCATAGCTTTCATACTGATTGCAGTGTGCATCGCCGCTGTCACAATCGTCAGACATCCAATAATTATACATTATGGCATCCGCGCCATCGGAGAACAAAATATGATAGATCTCCAGTGCCCGCTTTCTTGCGTTTTCCATATATGCCTCAGTTGTATCGCCTATCCCCAGTTCACAGCGCAGCGCATAAGGGTGGTTATAAAAATACGGTTGTAAATATGGAAAATCCCTGCTGCATATTTTTTGCTCTACAATACTCTGGAAAGCCATATAATCCCTCCTATATCAAAAGAAAACTAAAATGCTCGCCCCCGCCAACAGCTCCCTTTTCGTAAACGTAGATTAAACACGCATTTATTCCCGTAGGGGCCGATGCCCACATCGGCCCTGGGGTAAAAATGCTATTTTATATGCATTTACGGAAAATTCGTAACTTTTCCATTCGGATCGTTGTGGGCATCGACCCCTACGGATGCAAAAAGTCGAATAAATCAGCGATTACTTTAGGGGAGCTTTTTATTCGGTACGCAGGGCGACGACGGGATCCTTCTTGGCGGCACTGCGGGAGGGGATCAAGCCGGACAGAAGGGTCAAGGCCACACTGATAGCGATCAGGATCAAGGCTGTTTCCACAGGCAGGTACGCCTTCAAATTGGCTATATTCGTCAGTGCCTGAACGATGGCATTGATAGGAATGCACAGAAGGTACGTCACACCCACGCCCAAAACGCCGGAGGCGAAGCCGATGATCACCGTTTCGGCGTTGAACATACTGGAAACATTCCGCTTGGAGGCGCCGATGGCACGCAGGATTCCGATTTCCTTGGTACGCTCCTGCACAGAGATCAGGGTGATCACGCCGATCATAATGGACGACACCACCAGAGAAATGGCCACAAAGGCGATCAGCACATAGGTAATGGCGTTGATAATATCCGTCACACCGGAAAGCATCAGTCCAACCATATCCGTATAGCGGATCTGCTTGAGTTCATCCACATCCTCATTATATTTGGCAATAAAATCTTCAATGACCTGTTTGTTTTCAAAGCTGGAGGCATACAGGTTCATAGTTGCCGGGTAGTCCAGCTCCACATAACCCAATTCCTTCAAGTTTTCCTCATAGGTAGCCTCTGAGAAGGTCAGCACAGTTTCATAGTAGGCTGCACACTGGGCTGTGGTATAGCTGCCCAATTCATCGTTAAGGTTTTGGATCAGCTCCTCCGGCGGAGTCGCACCGTACTGCTGCTGCGCCATTGCCGCTGTTTTGGCATATTCCTGCGCCATAACCAGCTCCGCATACATCTTTTGCAGCTCGCCTTCATCCATATTGCGGACATAGTCCTCGATCTGCGTAGGATCGCCGGTTACCTGCTGCAAAATGGTTTGCAGAACCGTCTGCTCCATTGATTCCCGGGTGGCATTTGCCATAGCCGCTGCCACTGCCTGGTCAAGCTGCTCCTGAGATGGTGTGCTCTTGATGGCAACATATGCCTTTGCCTTTTCCATATCGTCCAGGCCTGCAATATGCTCCCGGAACTTCTGTTCCTTCATTTCATTGCTCATACTTCCCTTATCCCGGAAAGGCAGCCCGGTGAAAATATCCAAATGGGGATTTTGAAGCTGAGACTGAATGGCTTGGGACTTCTGGGACTCAGTGATCACATACTCCGTCAGCGCCTCGGTATAGGCAATGGAGCTGCCACTCAGCATATGGGAGGTAGCCTCCTCCCTGGGGATCAGAATGCCGGTGACCTTCAGGGAAATACCGTTATCATAGAGATAGCGCAGACCGGCATCCGTCTGCCGCAGATCCGCGTACAGCCCCAAAGCCTCATCATAGACAAAGCACTGGGTATTCAGCACCACCCGGAACTGCATATCCATAATTTCCTCAAATGTCCACTTTTGCTGGGTGGTCTCGATCTCTGTTCCGCTGCTCACAGCATCAAAAACCGCATCCATTTCCGATTGGGGCTTTAAGCCCAATGCGTAAAGGGTCAGATCGTCCAGCTCGTAATTTTCATCCACGATCAAAACGATCTCGTCATAGCGGTCAGGCCACTGGCCCTGAATATCGTACTGCTCCTTTAACAGCGGGCTGATCATCCCGCCATCCTTTGCCGGGAGCATCTGTGCCCACAGGTTCATACCGGAGCTCATAGTCATCCCCATAGAGCTGCCCATCTGCTCACGCATCGTCATCATAGCAGACATATCCGTGTTCAGATTTTTCTCCATAGCGTCCATCAAAAGAGCTTCCGTATCCGAAAGGATGATCTTCCCGTCAACCGCTTCCGTATAGACCATCATATCAAAATCGTAGGTATACTGAACGCCGGAAAGTGCCTGGGACAACTGGCTTTCCGGGTCCTGCAGCTCTGTCTCCACCTTTGTTTTAAAGGCATTGAGGTCATTTTCCGTGGTTTCCATATTGTTAAAGGCGTTGATCATCTCAAACAGCACAGACTGGGAGTACACGCCGTCGTGAGGGTGCTCTGTATTGGCTTCAGAGGCAGCACCCATAAAGGTCTGCATCAAGGTGCCCATGTCCACCGTGGTCGCCTGCAGGGTAAGCGGATAGGATGCCAGTGTATCCTCCTGCACACCGTTGATATACGCCGTCGTACCCTGGGACACCGCATAAATCAGCGCAATGCCGATAATACCGATAGAGCCTGCAAATGCTGTCAGCAAGGTACGGCCTTTTTTGGTAAAGAGATTTTTCAGCGACAGGCCAAAGGAGGTAGCAAGGGACATGGAGGGCATACGCTGCTTCTTACCCTTCTTTTCCACCTGGGTCAGGGCTGCCTTCTCTTCCTCATTCAAAGGCATGGAGTCATCCGTGATCTTACCGTCCAGCATCCTGATGATCCTGGTAGAATACGCTTCTGCCAGATCCGGGTTATGGGTCACCATAATGACAAGCCGGTCCTTGGAGATCTCTTTTAATATCTCCATAACCTGCACACTGGTTTCCGTGTCCAATGCGCCGGTAGGCTCGTCCGCCAGGATAATATCCGGGTTATTCACCAGTGCCCGGGCAATGGCAACACGCTGCATCTGTCCACCGGACATCTCGCTGGGCTTTTTCTTAAGCTGGTCGCCCAAGCCCACCTGCTCCAAAGCCTGCTTTGCCCGCTCCCTGCGTTCCTTTTTGCCCACGCCGGAAAGGGACAGAGCTATCTCCACATTGGCAAGGACAGTTTGATGGGGAATCAGATTGTAGCTCTGGAAAACAAAGCCCACCGAATGATTTCGGTAGGTATCCCACTCCCGGTCACCATACTGGCGGGTAGATACACCGTCAATGATCAGGTCGCCCTCCGAATACTGGTCAAGACCTCCGATAATATTCAGCATTGTGGTCTTGCCGCAGCCCGAGGGGCCTAAAATGGACACAAATTCGCTTTTGCGGAATTGCAGATCAATGCCCCGCAGAGCACGAACCTCGTTATCTCCGGCGGCATAGCTTTTATGGATGTTTTTCAGTTCAAGCATAGGATCTTCCTTTCAAAAAAATATGCAGACTCCCATTATGAGCCTGCATATTTCTATTTGCTCATCATATGGGGGATTATTACTGCCAAACGGAGTCCTGCTCCGGGCGTTTTTGACGGTGCAAAAGCTGTGTCACCGCATCACAGGCACTGACCCCCTGATACAAAACCTGATATGCCGCCTCCACAATGGGCATTTCCACGCCCATTTTTTTTGCCAGCGCATACACAGAACCGGCAGCATAATAGCCCTCTACCGCACCGCCGGCAGCATTCAAAGCCTGCTGCGGCGGTATCCCCTGCCCCAGCATAACGCCTGCCCGGCGGTTTCTGGAATGCTGTGAGGTGCAGGTAACGATCAGGTCACCAATACCGGCAAGACCGGCAAAGGTATCTCTCTTGGCACCTAAGGAAATGCCCAGGCGGGCAATCTCCGTCAATCCTCTTGTCATCAGCATTGCTAATGTATTATCCCCATATCCCAGGCCGTCAATCGTGCCGGCGCACAGGGCAATGACGTTTTTCAGCGCACCGCCCAGCTCCGCACCGATCACATCGGGGCTGGTATAAATTCGGAAGGTCTCAGACATAAAGGCATCCTGCACCTTCTCCGCCAGAGCCTTATCCCCGCAGGCCGCAAGACAGCCGGTAGGAATTTGCCGTGCCACCTCCTCCGCGTGACTGGGCCCGGTCAGGGCAACCACGCTGCGGTGGGTCTCCTCCTCAACGATCTGACTCATTCTCATAAATGTATCCGGCTCAATGCCCTTGGTTACCGATACCATCAGGGCGTCTTCATCCAGCCAGGGTGCCACACGCCGGCACACCGACCGGATATGCACCGAAGGGCTGGCGATCACCACCAGGGAGCAGCCTTCTACACAACGATCCTCACCGGTGACACGCAGCCCCTCCGGCAGCCGTATGCCAGGAAGCATAGGGTTTTCCCTGCTGCTATCCACCTGCTGTGCTTTTTCGCTGTTATGTGACCACAGCACCACATGGTGCCCATTTCGGTGCAATGCGATCGCCAGGGCCGTTCCCCAGCCACCGCTGCCAATTACCGCTGTTTTCATACGCTCTTGTCCTTCTTGAACAGGTCGGTTTTTGTCTCCTTGCCGGAAAGAAGTCTTGCAATATTGCTCCTGTGCATAAAAATGGTCAAAACCGGCATAACAAGACCCAAGATCATCACCACGGTATTATCGTGATGCAGCACACAGAAGCCGATTCCAAAGCCAACCGCCGCCAAAATAGAACTGAGGGAGACATAACGGGTAATAAAATATACCGCAAAAAAGATCACCGCGATCCCCAGGGCAATCCGCCAGTCTGCCACCGCTGCGATAAACAGCCCGCTCAGGATGCCCTTACCGCCCCGAAAGCCCAACAGCACAGGAAATACGTGCCCAGCCATCACTGCCGCGCCGCCGATCATCACGCCCTCCAGGTACATCCCATAGGGCTTGAGCAAAAGCCCGGTAAGCAGGCAGGAAAGGATCGCCTTGATGGCATCCACCGCCACGACATAGAGGGCTTTGGTATTACCGTAGTTGCGGATAAAATTGGTAAGGCCGGCATTGCCGCTGCCGTGACTGCGAACATCGTCCTTCATCAAGGTAGAAATGCTGACGGCACCGTTCAGGTTACCCAGCAGATAGCCGGTCAGTACACCGATAACAATGGCAAACCACATTGATTATTCCTCCTTATCGCCTTTCTGACGAATGGTAATGCGCACAGGCGTGCCTTGCAAGCCAAAGACCTCACGGATCTGATTTTCCAGATATCTCTGATAGGAGAAGTGGAACAGCCGGGCATCATTGCAGAAGATCACAAAATGCGGCGACTTTGTGCCTGCCTGGGTCATATAGTAGATCTTCAGCCGCCGCCCCTTATCGGAGGGAGGCTGTACCCGGGCAGTGGCATCGGCAAGGACACTGTTCAGAGCGCCGGTGGTGATCCGGCTGGTATTTTGCTTGAACACATCCTGGATCACAGAAAACAGCTTATCTACTCGGGAGCCGGTCAACGCCGACAGAAACACCACCGGAGCATAGGTCATATAGCTCAGCCCCTGACGGACACCGATCTCCTTATCCCGCATAGTATTGGTTTCCTTATCCTCCACCGCATCCCATTTATTGACCACGATGATGGCAGCCTTGCCTGCTTCGTGGACAAGGCCGGCGATCTTGGTGTCCTGCTCGGTCACGCCGTCGTTGGCATCGATCAGGATCAGGCACACATCACTGCGCTCGATGGCGTTGATGGTACGCATATTGGAATACCGCTCGATCATATCGTCCACCTTGCTCTTGCGGCGCATACCGGCAGTATCGATAAAGCAGTATTTTCCCGTTTCATTCTCAAATTCTGAGTCGATGGCATCCCGTGTCGTGCCTGCCACATTGGAAACAATGACCCGTTCCTCACCTAAAATGCGGTTTAACAGGCTGGATTTGCCCACATTGGGCTTACCCACAATGGCAACCTTGACCACATCGGATTCTTCCTCCTCCGGCTCTTCTTCCGGAAATTGTTCTATGCACCAGTCCAAAAGGTCGCCGGTGCCGTGACCGTGGAGGGCAGAAACCTCAAACAGATCACCAATGCCCAAGCCGTAGAATTCGTAAACATCCGGGTTCACAGGGCCAATGGAATCACACTTATTCACCGCCAAAGCCACAGGCTTGCCGGATTTTCGCAGCATCGTCGCCACGTCCTCATCGGCTGCCGTAACGCCGGAACGGACATCGGTGACCATCACAATACAGTCGGCAAGCTCAATGCCGATCTCCGCCTGACGGCGCATAAATTTCAGCATATCATTCTCAGTACCCGGTTCAATACCGCCGGTATCTACCAGGGAGAAATTTCTTCCGCACCACTCGCAATCGCCATAGATCCGATCCCGGGTCACGCCGGGAGTATCCTCCACAATGGAGGTACGGTGGCCAGTCAGCTTATTAAAGAGCATAGACTTGCCAACATTCGGCCTGCCTACGATCGCTACCAGAGGTTTTGCCATAAATATCCTCTCCTCTCTCTAAATGCTTATTATTGCATATTTTTACCAGTAAATCAATAAAAAATTCAAATGTTTACACAACATTAAAATTATATTAAAAACGCGCACAAAAGGCTCCCCTCAAGTAAACGCTGAATAAATCACGCATTTACTCCCGTAGGGGCCGATGCCCACATCTGCCCTGAGGTAAAAATGCTATTTTTATATGCATTTACGGCAAATTCATCACTTTTCCATTCGGGTCGATGTGGGCATCGACCCCTACGAAAAGGTTTTCTGATTTAATCCTCGGTTACTCAAGGGGAGGCATTGGGTCGGTGCAAATTTTACAGTAGTAAGATAAATTCAGGTTTATATTACCGGGATGTAAAAAGGAAAAAAGCGGAAGGTATGAAACCGTCCGCTTTGCTTTC
>JAFTTQ010000070.1 GCA_017466665.1 Oscillospiraceae bacterium | reverse complement strand
AGGACAATATGCTTACCTCCGTGTAGTTTGATTGTGTGACAACTACATTTTACACTAAGGTTCGCATATTGTCTCATTTTATTTTTAGTGTTGCACTTCGAATTATAACCTGCCCACCTCCCCTTACACAGGGGAGGCTTTCACCCGGAATCAATAGGAGGAGATCATTTGAAAGTAACAGATCAGGTTGCCCAGTTTGCAAAGCCCATTGTGGAAGAAAATGGCTGCAAGTTGTGGGATGTGGAATACGTCCGGGAAGGCTCGGAGCGTTTTTTGCGGATCTACATTGATAAAGAGGGCGGTGTGGATATCACCGATTGTGAAAATGTGCACCGTGCCATCGATCCTGTGTTGGACGAAAAGGATCCCATCGCGGAAAGCTACCATTTTGAGGTATGCTCTGCCGGTTTGGAGCGGGCACTGAAAAGACCTGCTGATTTTGAACAGTTTATGGGCAGTCCCATTTTGATCAAGCTGTACCGTCCCCGTAATGGCCTGAAAGAGATCCCCGGAATTTTGCGGGGCTATGAAGATGGCTGTATTACCATGGAGGCGGGAAAAGAAACCGTCACATTCCAAAAATCTGAGGTAGCTCTGTGCCGCCTGAGAGTAGAGTTTTAAAGAGGAGGAAGAAAGAAATGGCAAGAGCCAAGAAGACCGAAGCCCCTAAGGTGGACATCGGCGGGGAGATTTTCGCCAGCCTGCGTGATCTAGAGAAGCTCAAGGGCATTCCCGTGGAGTATATGGTGGAGCGGCTGAAGCAGGCGCTGACCAATGCCTACCGGAAGGATCGGGAGGATGACCGGGATATTCCTGCGGAAAATGTAGTGGTAGACCTGAGTGAAAAGGGCCTTTTTATGTACCTGACCAAGACGGTGGTCGAGGAGGTGGAGGAGCCTTCTGTGGAGATCCACATCGATGCCGCTTTGAAGCTGGATCCCAAGGCACAGGTGGGTGACACCGTTTCCATTCCCGTGGACTTCCAGAAGTTTGGCCGCATTGCTGCCCAGACTGCCAAGCAGGTGGTCATTCAGGGCATCCGTGAGGCAGAGCGGGGCATTGTTTACGAGAATTATTCCTCCAAGTCCTCCGAGCTGCTGACCGGCACTGTGCTGAAGGTAGACCCCTCCGGCGATGTGTTTGTCCGCATCGGTCAGGGTACGGAGCAGAGTGATGCTGTGCTGCGGGTATCGGAGCAGATCCCCGGCGAAAGCTACAACCCCGGCGACCATGTCCGTGTGTATGTTTTGGAGGTGCACCGTGCCAACCGTGGCCCGCTGGTGCACGTTTCCCGCACCCATCCCAATGTGGTGCGCCGCCTGTTTGAGCTGGAAACTCCCGAGATCGCTGACGGTCAGGTGGAGATCCGCAACATTGCCAGAGAGGCAGGCTCCAGAAGCAAGATCGCTGTCCGTGCCGCTGTGGAGGGCATTGACCCCGTGGGTACCTGCGTTGGCCCCCGCGGCGGACGTGTGGGCGCTGTCGTGGAGGAGCTTCACGGCGAGAAGATCGACATTGTGGTGTGGAGCGAGGATCCCTGCGAGTATGTCCGCGCGGCGCTTAGTCCCTCCGATGTGGTCAGCGTGACCCTGGTTCCTGGTCAGAAGGCCTGCCGTGTGATCGTGCCCGATGACCAGCTCAGCCTTGCTATCGGTAAGGAAGGTCAGAACGCCCGTTTGGCTGCCCGCCTGACCGGCTATAAGATCGATATTAAGCCTGTAAGCCAGGCAGCGGAGCAATAAAGCCTCCCCTTTAGGGGAGGTGCCCAGTGTTTACACTGGGCGGAGGGGTGTACCCCTCAGTCACGGCTTACGCCGTGCCAGCTCCCCTAAAGGGGAGCCTTGAAAAGAATTAAGGAGGGCAGCGAAATGCAAAAGAAGATCCCTCAGCGGCAGTGTATGGGCTGCCGGGAAAGAAAAGCCAAGCGGGAGCTGATCCGTGTGGTTCGGGGAACTGACGGTACGGTGAGCCTGGATTTCTCCGGAAAGCTCAATGGCCGGGGCGCGTACATCTGTCCGGATCCTGCCTGCCTGCAAAAGGCAAGAAAGGCAAAGTCCCTGGAACGGAGCTTGGAGGCAGAGGTGCCGGAGCAGGTCTATGAGCGTCTGAACAAAGAATTGGAGGGTTACACCCTTGGATAAAGCACGCAATTATTTGTCCCTTGCCAGAAAGGCTGGCAGGATCGAATTGGGTGAGGAGCCGGTGGGTGCTGCCGCAAGAGCCCAAAAGGCAAGACTTTTGGTGGTGGCGCAGGATGCCTCCGATCACACCTGGCGCAGAGCGAAAAGCTTTGTGTCCGGCACCGATCAGCAGTGCATCAGGGTTCCCTATACGAAGCAGGAGATCGGTGAGTCCATCGGCAGGCAGGAGCTTGCCCTGGCGGCGATCACGGATCCTGCGCTGGCACTGGCATTTTTAAAGGCACTGGAAAACCCGGAAAAGTACAGCGAGGCATTACAGAGCCTTGAAAAACGGACACAGCGTGTGGCGGCCCGTCAGGCGGAAGCCCGGGCTCACGAGAAGAATGTGAAGAAAGGTCGTTTTGCTCGTAAGAGCAAGTGACTTACGGAGGTGCGTATAGTATGAGTTTAGTGAAGTATCGTGTGAAGGAAGTGGCGGCGGATTTCGGCGTGGCACCGAAGGAGATCGCGGAGATCGTCGGCAAGTTTTTTGAAAAACCCAAGTCCAACACCCAGGTTCTGACTGACGAAGAACTGAACGTGGTGTTCGACTATATGACCCAGACCAATCAGATCGAATCTCTGGAAGTGGTCTATGCGGTTCAGCCTAAGCCCAAGGCTGAGGAAGCGCCCAAGGCAGAGGCAAAGAAGGAAGAAAAGAAGGCCGAACAGCCCAAGGCTGAGCATAAGCCTGCCGCAAAAACGGAGCAAAAGCCTCAAAAGCCCGCTGAGCCTGAGCGTAAGCGTGAGCGCCGTGTGGTAGATACCTCTGCGGTGCAGGTGAATGCTGCCCGTTTTGATGACCGTGTGGATAATCTGGTTTCTGAGCGGATGCAGAATTATTCCAGCGGCAAGCAGAGAATCGGCGGCAAGAAGGGTCAGCAGCAGAATAAGAAGGACAATAAGTTCAAGGGCAATAAGGCCAGAAATGAGGAGCAGGAGAAGCTGCGCCGCCTGCAGATGGAGGTGGCACGGAAGGCTCCTGTCACCGTGAAGATCCCGGAGGAAATCACCGTTGGTGAGCTGGCTTCCAGAATGAAGAAGACCGCCGGTGAGGTCATCAAGTGCCTGATGAAAAATGGCGTGATGGCTGGCATTAACCAGACCATCGACTTTGATACCGCGGAATTTGTTGCCGTGGAAATGGGCTGCAAGGTGGAAAAGGAAGTTACCGTTACCATCGAGGAGCGGATCATCGACGACCATATCGACAGCGCCGAGGAGCTGCAGACCCGCGCCCCTGTTGTTGTGGTTATGGGTCACGTTGACCACGGCAAGACCAGTACGCTGGACGCCATTCGAAAGACAAATGTTACCTCTGGCGAGGCCGGCGGTATTACCCAGCACATTGGTGCGTATACTGTGGATATAAACGGCAATATGATCACCTTCCTGGATACTCCCGGTCACGCGGCATTTACATCCATGCGTGCCCGTGGCGCCAAGAGTACGGATATTGCCATTTTGGTGGTTGCCGCTGACGACGGCATTATGCCGCAGACTGTGGAATCCATCAACCACGCCAAGGCAGCGGATGTGCCTATCATCGTTGCCATCAACAAGATGGATAAGCCCACCGCCAACCCGGATAAGATCAAGGAACAGCTTACCAAGTACGACCTGATCCCTGAGGAATGGGGCGGTGATACGGTGATCGTTCCCATCTCTGCCAAGACCGGTCAGGGTTTGGAGGAGCTGCTGGAAATGGTCATTTTGACCGCTGAGGTTCAGGAGCTGAAGGCAAATCCCAACCGCCGTGCCAAGGGTACGGTTATTGAAGCCCGTCTGGATAAGACCCGCGGCCCCATCGCAACGCTTCTGGTGCAAAACGGCACCTTGAATCAGGGTGATATCGTGATCGCCGGTACTGCCGTGGGCCGTGTCCGTGTGATGACCAATGATAAGGGCAGAACCGTCAAGTCTGCCGGCCCCTCTGTGCCGGTTGAGATCACAGGTCTAGCGGAAACGCCTGCTCCCGGCGACGAATTCAACGCCGTCACCGATGAGCGTATGGCCCGTGAGCTGGTAGAGCAGCGGAAGCAGGCTGCCAAGGATGCGGCTGCCAACGCCATGACCAAGGTGACCCTGGATAACCTCTTTGCCAAGATGCAGGAGGGCGAGATGAAGGAGCTGCCCCTGATCGTCAAGGCTGACGTGCAGGGCTCTGCGGAGGCTGTGAAGGCTTCCCTGGAGAAGATCTCCAATGAGGAGGTTCGTGTCAAGGTTATCCATACCGGTGTGGGTGCCATCAACGAGTCCGACATTCTGCTGGCTTCCACTGCCGGTGCGATCATCGTTGGCTTTAACGTCCGTCCCGATGCAGCCGCCCAGGCAAGCGGTCAGCGCAGCGGTGTGGATATGCGGTTCTACCGGGTCATTTATGAAGCCATCGACGAGATCGAGGCGGCTATGAAGGGTATGCTGGATCCCAAGTTTGAGGAAGTCGTGATCGGCCACGCCGAGGTGCGTATGACCTACAAGGTCTCCTCTGTGGGCACCATCGCCGGCTGTATGGTCAAGGACGGCAAGGTCAGCCGGGATGCTCAGGTTCGTGTGCTCCGTGATAACATCGTTATCCATCAGGGCGAGGTGGGTTCTTTGCAGCGGTTCAAGGATGCCGCCAAGGAGGTCACTGCCGGTTATGAGTGCGGTATGAGCATTTTGAAGTTCAACGACATCAAGGAAGGCGACGTTTTTGAGTGCTTCCAGATGCAGGAAATCAAACAGTAAAACAGTAGGGCGGGGGCTTGCCCCCGCCGTACTTGTTTCTGAACGATGTGTAGGGAACGCTGCCCTCAGCGTTCCGTACCCATTTTTTTCGGAATGCTGAGGGCAGCGTTCCCTACGGTTTATTATTAGAAAGGAGTGCTTACTATGGCATCCAATCGAATTGGGCGGATCAACGAGGAAATCCAGAAGGAGCTTTCCTCTGCTATCCGCAATTTAAAGGATCCCCGTGTGCAAAATACCATGATCTCCATTACCCATGTGGAGGCCACCCCTGACCTGCGCTATGCCAAGGTCTATGTCAGCTTTTTGGAGGAAAACAAGGCAAACGATGCCTTAAAGGGCTTAAAATCCGCCTCCGGCTATCTGCGCCGGGAGCTGGGCAGCGCGCTGCAGCTTCGTTATACCCCGGAGCTTCAGTGGGAGCTGGACGATTCCATCACCTATGGCGCAAAAATGCTGAAGCTAATCAATTCCCTGGATAAGGGCAGTGACGACGAAGAAGAAAAATGAACGGGATCGTCATTGTAGATAAGCCTCAGGGCTGGACGAGCCAGGATGTAGTCAGCAAGCTGCGGGGCGTATTTGGAACCCGTCGTATCGGACATGGCGGCACCTTAGACCCTATGGCTACCGGTGTGCTGCCGGTTTTTGTGGGCAGAGCCACCCGGGGCGTGGAGTTTTTTGAACACGCGGAAAAGACCTACGAGGCGGTTTTGCGTTTGGGCTTGACCACGGATACGGAGGATATTACCGGCACAGTGCTGGAAGAAAACCCAGTCAATGTGTCAAAAGAGCAGCTTTTGGCTGTTTTGGAGCAGTTTCGTGGTGAAATCGAGCAGATTCCGCCCATGTATTCTGCTTTAAAGGTGAATGGGCAAAAGCTGTACGACTTGGCAAGGCAAGGAAAAGAAGTGGAACGGAAAAGCCGGAAAATCACCGTTTTCCGCTTAGAATGCCTGTCCTTTGACGGGCAGGAGGCAAAGCTGCTGGTGCATTGCTCCAAGGGCACCTATATCCGTACTTTGTGTAAGGATATTGGACAGGCACTGGGCTGCGGCGGCTGTATGGCAGCCCTGCGCCGGGTGCAGGCGGGGGAATACACCATCGAACAGGCGGTTTCCTTGCAGGAGCTGACGGAAACAAAGATGCCGGAAAAGTACCTTGCACCGGTGGACAGCCTGTTTTCCCAGTTTGAAAAAGTGGTTTTGACACCCAATCAGGAAAAACGCTGCCGCAACGGAAACAGCTTTTCTGTTACATTGCCGGAGGGGATGTACCGGGCGTACAGCCAGTCGGGAGAATTTCTTATGCTGGCACAGGTGGAAAACGGTACTATGTCCACCGTCAAGAGCTTTTTTGAAATCTAAATTGTAATTACCTTATTACACGCTCCCCCTCTGGGGGAGCTGGCACGGCGTACGCCGTGACTGAGAGGGTGTACTTTGTATAGGCAGAACACCCTCTCCGTCAGCCCTGCAGGCTGCCACCTCTCCCATAGGGAGAGGGTGTGGCTGGTACGATAAACAATCATTTACAAGAGATGTTATGAAAAAGAAGATTATTTATGCCTTAGGGTATTTTGATGGGGTGCATTTGGGGCATACCGCATTGCTGACTGCCTGCCGGGAACTGGCACAGGAGCAGAAGTGTAAATGCGGTGCGGTGACTTTTTCTCCCCATCCCCAACAGCTTTTATCCGGTGATCGGGTGGGACTCATTAACACCGATGAAGACCGGGAGGAAATGCTGCTGTTTTATGTGAATACGGTGCGGCGACTGACATTTACAGAAAGCCTGAGGGCAATGGCGTGGCAGGATTTTCTCCAAATGCTTGTGGAAAAACACAGTGCGGCGGGCTTTGTCTGCGGTACGGATTTTCGTTTTGGCAGAAAAGGAGAGGGTACGGCGGCGCTTTTGCAGCAATTTTGCCGGGAGCATAACCTTTCCTGCTGCCTTGTAGAGCAGCAATTCTTAGATGGTATCCGGATTTCCTCAACCCATATCCGCAAGCTTTTGGAGAAAGGAAATATCCGGGAAGCAAACCGCTTTTTGGGACATCCCCATATGCTGACAGGTGTGGTTCAGACCGGCAAACAGTTAGGACGTACCATCGGCATCCCCACTGCCAATTTATCCTATCCTCAGGAGCTGCTGAAATTGCCGTATGGCGTATATGCCTGCAAGGTGCGGGTGGATGGAAAAACCTATCCGGCAGTTACCAATGTGGGCACCCGCCCTACGGTATCAGGGGAGGGCGTCACGGTGGAAAGCCACCTGCTGGATTATAACGGTGATTTATATGGAAAAACCGCAGAGCTTTCTTTTTATGACTTTATCCGCCCGGAACAAAAATTTTCCGACCTGATGCAATTAAAAGCGCAGATCGAAAAAGATAAAATGATAACAAAAAAATTATTTGCAGAATAATTCCTCCGATGTTCCCATCGGAGGAAAATTATTGTTTAGCTTACCAATCGGATTCCAGTAAAGCAAACGAACCGAGTGTCATTCCGAGCCAGTGCTCACACTGGCGTGGGAATCCGTATCCCCTGAAAAACCATGCAATTACAAAGTTTTTGTCAAAGGAGAACGGATTGCCACACCAGTGACATCTGTTACTGGTTCGCAATGACACAGTTGTACGATACATTGTGCTTAGTAAGGTAAACTCCAATTT
>JAFTTQ010000069.1 GCA_017466665.1 Oscillospiraceae bacterium | reverse complement strand
TCCCCAGTTCTACTTCCGTACCACCGACGTTACCGGCATCATCTCCCTGCCCGAGGGTGTTGAGATGTGCATGCCCGGCGACAACGTTGTTATGAACGTTGAGCTGATCACCCCCATCGCTATCGAGAAGGGCCTGCGTTTCGCTATCCGTGAAGGCGGCCGTACCGTCGGTTCCGGTGTTGTCACCGAGATCTACGAATAATTCTTGATCATTGGGATCTATCTCAATAACAAAATCCTCCAGTCTTCGGACTGGAGGATTTTTTCGTAATGCTAAATGATAAATGCAGAATGCAAAATTGGAATTTATCTTACATACTGTAGGGGACGGGTTCCCCGTCCCGCGGGAGGCGAAACGCCTCCCCTACAATATCTAATTATGGTTAGTAAGATAAACAATCATTTACCGTGTCATTGCGAGCCCCGAAGGGGCGTGGCAATCTCATAGTAGGCAGGTACTTCTATTGCTTTTCTTGCCTAAGCACGAAACATTTTACCAAGAGATTCCCACGCCGGCATAGCCGGCTCGGAATGACACCTGGTTTGGTAGCTTTGTGGAAATGAAGATATTGCCCTATAACTAAGAAAAATTACGCACCGCCTAAAATGCGGTGCGTTAAACATTTCGTTTTGGGTTACTCGTAAGACCAAGCAAATAGTCCGTCGATACATTGTATAGGGAAGAAAGTCGAATCAGCACATCTGTGGGAATGTCCCTTTGCCCTAATTCGTAATTGCTGTAAACCTGCTGTGAACAATTCAGATATTCCGCAACCTGACGTTGCTTCCAGTCACGATCCTCTCGTAGATCCCGAATCCGATGATACATCATAATCACCTCGCAGGTAGGATATCACACCGCAATTTGTTGTATTGACAAATACCGCAAAATGCAGTAAAATATTTTATGCAAGTCTGTGCCGTAAAAAAATATGGAAAGGGATGGCAATAAATGAGAAATATTTTGCGTTTTATGTGTGCACTGCTGGCAGTGATGATGGTTCTTTCGGGCTGTGGCGAAAGTGAAAAAAAGGTTGAGAAGGAAAAAGAGAAACCCACCGAGGTGGAAACGACGGAAGCACCTGAACAGGAAATGTCCCTGCCTGATCTGGCAGAGTATGTTCAGGCACGCACAGTCACAATCTCAGTGGAAACAACTGACGGAGGGGAAAGCACTGGCTCGGGATTCTTTATAGACGGTGACGGAACGCTGGTTACCAGCTATCATGTTATCGATGCGGCAAATTCCATTTCCGTGGAGATTCAGGATGGAGCAAAGTATGAGGTTGAGAAAATCGTAGATTTCAGCGAGCTTTATGATGTGGCGGTTCTTAAGCTGGATGTAAGCGGTAATGATTATCTGAAAATGTGCGAAAAGGAGATCCGCACCGGCGAGGCTGCCTATGCTGTGGGTTCCTCCCTGGGCTTTTTAAATGGCACCTTTAGCGATGGGATCATTTCCAATACATCGAGAAAAGTGGGAATGATCCAATGTGTGCAGACAACTGCCGCTATATCCAGCGGTAATAGCGGCGGGCCCCTTGTAAATGCCTATGGTGAGGTTATTGGCATCAATGCCTTTAGCTATCAGGGCGGTGAAAACCTGAACCTTGCGGTAAAAATGGATGCTCTTGATAAATTGACTATGGACAAAAATTGGGGCATCAGTCAGTACAGGGAGTGGTACAAGAAGGAAATCAATCGCTCCTATAAGGTCTGGAATTATACCGATAAAGCTTTTGAATTGTCCAAGGTCAATACATATCAGCATGTAACAGGTCAGACCTGTTTTGGCTCTGATTATGATTGGGATTTTCTTGATGGGGATTTTGAAACAATCGTCGATGGCTATCACGATGACTACGGAGTATTTTTTTATGAATACGATGTATCGGAATTTGATGCTTATACAGAGTATTTGAACAGCATTGGCTTTACCTATCAGGAGAGTAATGATTATTCTGAGGGTATTTCCTATTTTTATGAGAACGAATTTACCGGGCATTGTGTGGATATCTTTGTTATGGATGGCGACCAGTATATCATTATTGAGCCTTATTGTAATTAGGTAACAGGTTAGCGGCATATTGCAAGGGAGGGGTATTTACCCTTTCTAAATTGGAATTTACCTTAGCTAACGAGAGTGGAAAAAAAGGCTTCTCCTTGAGGAGAAGCTGTCAAAAATCTATGATTTTTGACTGATGTGGTGTGCAGAACAATGTGACAAATTTCTACAGCACCAATGCGAAATCGATACACCCCTCATCCGTCAGCCCTTACGGGCTGCCACCTTCCCCCAAGGGGGAAGGCTTTGGCGTGTACGGCTAACCTTCTGCTCTAAACAATAATTTTTAGCATTATTTTATATTTCAAGCAAAAAAGCACCGCCGGTTGGCGGTGCTTTTTGTACGACACGGGTCTGTCAGCCGGGTTCTGTAACTGACAGTCATCTATCTAAACCCAAAATTGCTCTTGGGTTTCAGCCGCCTCCTCGGGACGGTCGGGCAAACCTATTGTCCCTCCACGGCGGTGCTCCGGATAGAGTTTACATCATTTTTTAGGGTACTTCTTGAAATGCTTTTTCCCGAAACAACGGCTCTATTGCCCCATCTCTTCTCTTTGGAGATCTTGAAATACACAAAGTATGTCTGCAATCTCCAAAGCTTGATATGTGTCAATATTTCTCGCTGTTCGAGAAAAATCTTTTCTGCGAAGCACCCTTGGGGTTTCATATACGAAGCCCCTGACTTATGTCTCCATAAGCTGGGTGCGCTCTTACCGCACCTTTTCACCCTTGCCTATGTGTTCCGGGGAACATACAGGCGGTATATCTCTGTTGCACTTGTCCTGGGGTCACCCCCGGCGGGCGTTACCCGTTATCCTTGCCCTGTGGAGCCCGGACTTTCCTCACCCGGATCCCGTTGGGGATCCGGCCGCGACTGTCCGACCCGGTCGCGGAAATATTGTACTGCAAGAAATTCAACTTGTCAAATATTTAGAGCTACCCATCTTGCAAAATCCATTGAATGTGTATATACTAAACATAAAGCATAGATGTAGAAAAGAGGATTTATGATGCACTATGATGAATATTTCCGTTCTTTACGGGGAAAGAAGATTTTAGTAATGGGCTTGGGTGTCAGCAACCGTCCGTTGGTACGGATGCTCCTTGCCTACGGCTGTGATGTGACCGGCTGTGATAAGACACCCCAGGAAAATTTTGATGATGAACTCCGCGAATTGGAGGCTTTGGGCTGCAAAATGAAGGTAGGTGAGGGGTATCTCAATGACCTTTCTGCCGACATTGTCTTCCGTACCCCCGGTATGCACCCCAATATTCCCGCGTTAAAGGCACTGCGGGATAGCGGCGCAGAGGTTACCAGTGAGATGGAGGTCTTTTTTGAGCTGTGTCCCTGCACCATTTTAGCAGTGACCGGCTCCGACGGTAAAACCACGACCACCACCCTGATCTCCGAGATGCTGAAAGCCTCCGGCAAGAGGGTTTGGCTGGGCGGTAATATCGGTACGCCTTTGCTGCCTCTGATCGATCAGATACAGGAAACAGACTATGCTGTGGTGGAGCTGAGCTCCTTCCAGCTTATGGATATGCGCCGCTCTCCCCATATCGCGGTGGTGACCAATTTGGCACCCAACCACCTGGATGTCCACAAGGATATGGAGGAGTATATTCAGGCAAAGGTGAACCTGTTCCGTTACCAGGGCAAGGAGGACATTCTGATCGTCAATGCCGATAACAGCATCACCTCCCAGTTTGTGGGCAATGGTACCACCCGCTATTTCTCTTACAGCGGCAAGGTCAAGTCCGGTACATATCTGGAGGGTGATGTGATCTGCCGCAACGGAACGCCGGTTCTTGACAAGAAAGAGATCGTCATTCCCGGTGAGCATAATGTGGAAAATTATATGACCGCCATTTTGGCGGTGGATGGCCTGGTGGAGGATGAAACCGTCCGTCAGGTGGCACGCAGCTTTGGGGGCGTAGAGCATCGGATCGAGTTTGTCCGGGAAGTGAACGGTGTGCGGTTTTATAACGATTCTATTGCGTCCTCGCCCACCCGTACCATTGCCGGCTTAAAGAGCTTCCCCCAAAAGGTGATCCTGCTGGCTGGCGGTTACGACAAAAAAATCCCCTATGATGTGCTGGGCCCCCATATCGTAGAGCACGTTAAGGCGGTGTATCTCTGCGGCGCAACAGGGGACAAGATCCGCAAGGCTGTGGAAAACGCTCCCGGTTATCAGCCGGGAAGCCCGGAGCTGATCGACTGTCAGGATCTGAAGGATGCCACCTTGCAGGCAGCCCGGGATGCAAAAAGTGGCGATGTGGTGCTGATGAGCCCTGCCAGTGCGTCCTTTGACCAGTTTAAAAACTTTGAGGTTCGGGGAAATTATTTTAAAGCCATCGTGAAGGAGCTGTAAAGATGAAGCTGTCCAATGCCACCGGAAAGGTGACCAAGGTCGCCCGGAGAATTTTGAAATTAAAATACTGTGGCGCGGTGATCGTGGCTGCCGGCAGTGCCTCCCGGATGGGCGGCATTGACAAGGTGATGGCAAATTTGGGCGGCGAGCCGATGATCGTGCGCACTGTCCGTGCCTTCCAAAACTGCGATGCCATTCAGGAGATCGTGGTGGTGACTCGGCCGGATCTGATGCAGAGCATTATGGGACTTTGCCGGAATTTTTCCAAGGTAACTGCCATCGTTGCCGGGGGCAAGGATCGCCCGGAATCGGTAGAGCTGGGGCTAAACGCCCTGTCCGCCAAGGTGAAGCTGGCAGCCATTCAGGATGGTGCCAGACCCCTTGTTACCGATGCGGTGATCGACAGAGCTGTTCGTGCTGCCCATAGCTACGGTGCCGCAGCACCGGCAATTCCTGTCAAAGATACGATCAAGACCGTTCAAGGCGGTGTTGTGATCAATACCCCGGATAGAAGCACCTTGCAGGCAGTTCAGACACCCCAGGTGTTTGATTTTGATATACTCCGTGGGGCACTGAAAAAGGCCCGTCAGGAGAAAACTGCTATCACCGATGATTGCTCCGCGGTGGAAAATATGGGCTTTTCCGTGAAGATCGTGGAGGGGGACGAGAGAAATATCAAGATCACTACGCCTATGGATCTGAAAATCGCCCAGATGCTGTTGGAGGAAATGCAATGAGAATCGGTCACGGATATGATGTGCACAGATTGGTAGAATGCCGGGATCTGATCTTAGGCGGTGTCACCATCCCTTATGAAAAGGGACTTTTGGGTCATTCCGATGCGGATGTTCTGACCCACGCGGTGATGGATGCCCTGTTGGGCGCTGCGGGATTGGGGGATATCGGCAAGCTGTTTCCCGATACGGATATGACCTACAAGGGCATCTCCTCTATGGTGCTGCTAAAGACGGTAGGGGAGCGGATCAGGGAAAAGGGCTACCGGGTAGGCAATATCGATGTGACGATGATTGCCCAGAAGCCCAAGCTGAAGGATTATATTCCCCAAATGGTGCATAATATTGCCGCTGTTTTGGGAATTGATGATAGCCGGGTGAATGTAAAGGCCACCACGGAGGAGCATTTGGGCTTTACCGGTGACGGCTCCGGTATGGCGTGCCACGCCGTGTGCCTTTTGGAATTTATCGACTGATAAATTCCAAGTGAAGTTTGCCTTGCGGCAAGTGAAGTATCTGCAATGTGAAGTTTGGCTGACGCCAAGTGAAAATGTGCCTTTTGGCACAGTGAAGGTATCGCGTACGCGATCATTTAAAATA
>JAFTTQ010000068.1 GCA_017466665.1 Oscillospiraceae bacterium | reverse complement strand
ACCGGCTAAAAACGTTGCCTAAATGGGTAGCTAAGGCATGAAATAACAGCACTTATTCCAAAGCTTTTGCTCAAATTGTTTAAAAATTAACATCTTTCAATTTATAAACCATTTTAGAGTAGTTTTTAGAGGTGCCCAAATATCTATAAATATAATGTGGGTTTTCTCGGGTACGACACTTTTTGAATGAACCGAAGGGCAATAATATACTCTCTGCTATCCGGAAGATGTCTGCGTCCTTTGCCGCCTCTGTACTATACTCAATTACACAACTGATTTTTGGTAAAAGAGTCCAGCAAAGATAAGTCCGATCGTCGATCTCACACGGGAATGCATCATACACATTTGCTTTGCATTCCCGCCTGTTTTTGCTCTGTGCAAAGTCAATCACCATACTGATCGCATCTATGTTCAGCCCGGTATATTCCCCAGACTCATCCAAAATATAGGCCATCTGACAGCAGTAATAGACGATGGCATTCCCCTCAGAATCAGTATAGGTAAATGGTATTACATTGGAAATGGACTAAGACCGTTAGCGGCCACCGCTATGTGGTGTGCCAGGCAGAACATCGCTTGGAGAAGCTGAGTGTACGCATCGATGGACCTCAGCAGGTGGAACAGCCGGATGGCTATGTGGATAGGGAGTTTGCTGACCTCGTTTCTAGTGAAACGCAAGGAATTTGAGCAATTCATCAGTCAGAAATTGATAATTTGGCCCTGCACTATTGAAAAAATCGAGCCAATGCGATATAATCATAAATATTGCATTGGCTCTTTTCTTAACTTTCGAGAAAGGAGTTGATCAAAGGGGTAAGAACCTTAAAGGTAAAGAATATGGCAAGGGTATTTGCCAAAGAAAGAATGGGCTTTACTCAGCAAGATACGTAGACGAATTAGGAAACAGGCATCAGAAATACTCCCCTACTCTTCCGAAAGCCCAGAAGTGGCTGGAAGAAGCCATGAACCCGCAGACACCAAGCGATCTATTCATTCCTACTGACACAATCACAAACGTTCTGAAAGCCTATCACAAGCCTATGCGACCCGAGCCATTGAAAGTGGTATGCAGCCAAAGGTGCTGCAGAAGTTACTCGGTCATGCAAGTATTAAGACCACTATGGATCGATATGTCCACGTGACAGACAATTCTATGAACTTAGCTGTACAGCAGTTTAAAAAACTGTTTGCATAAAATGGTGTAAAAATGGTGTAAAAGCCAACACCCTGAATCCAAAAACCATTGGAAATAAAGGAGATATGAGTATATATGAAATTAGGTATCGTCGGTTTGCCAAATGTAGGAAAATCCACTTTGTTTAATGCCATCACAAATGCCGGTGTCCCGGCTGACAACTACGCCTTCTGCACCATTGACCCCAATGTTGGCGTAGTATCCGTTCCCGATGAGCGGCTGCAATGGCTCAGTGACTTCCACCAGCCCAAGAAAACCACCCCGGCTGTGATCGAATTTGTGGACATTGCCGGTCTTGTCAAGGGCGCATCCAAGGGTGAAGGACTGGGCAACAAGTTCCTTTCTAACATCCGCACCACCGATGCCATCGTTCACGTTGTGCGCTGCTTTGAAGATTCCAACGTGACCCATGTGGAGGGCAGCACTGACCCCCTGCGGGATATTGAGATCATCAACTTAGAGCTGGTGATGGCGGATATTGAGATGGTGGAGCGCCGCATCGACAAGGCACAGAAGGCTGCCAAGGGTGACAAGAAATATTTGCACGAAGCAGAAGTATTTACTGAGCTTTTGGCACACCTGAATCAGGGCAAGCTGGCACGTACCTTTGATGCATCTGAGGAGGATCTGGAACTGATCGCTACATCCGATCTTTTGACCCTGAAAAAGACCATTTATGTGGGCAATTTAGCGGAAAGCGAGATCAATGAGCCGGAAAACAACCGACACTATATGGCAGTTAAGGCTTTGGCTCAGGAAGAAGGCAGTCAGCTTATTCCCATCTGCGCGAAATTGGAGGCTGACATCGCAGAGCTGGACGATCCTGACGAAAAGGCAATGTTTATGGAGGAGCTGGGTGTCAACGAATCCGGCTTGGACAAGCTGATCCGCAGCAGCTATGCTCTGCTGGGTCTGATCTCCTTCCTGACTGCCGGATCCGATGAATGCCGTGCCTGGACGATCAAAAACGGCACCAAGGCACCTCAGGCTGCCGGCAAGATCCACACCGATTTTGAGCGCGGCTTTATCCGTGCCGAGGTCATTGCCTTTGAGGATTTGAAGCAATGCGGCACCATGGCAAACGCCAAGAGCCAGGGCAAGGTTCGCAGCGAGGGCAAGGAATATGTGATGAAGGATGGCGACATCGTCAACTTCCTGTTCAATGTGTAATTTTTCAGAGGGTGCGTAAAAACGCACCCTCTGAACAGTCTGTCAAAAAAATCTCTTTTTTGACAGACTGACAGAGGTCAAAGGAGCCGACAAGACAAGCAACTCGCACTCGTCGGCGTACAGGTGGTACGGTAGAGTGCGAGTTGTGCAGTAAGTCAAAATGCCTTGCGCAGCAAGCTTTTTTACCCCACATCCGTCAAAAATCAGAGATTTTTGCCACCTTCTCCCCAAGGAGAAGGCTTTATTAGAAACCGTTATGTTATCTCGTATTTTGACGGTTGGCGGCTTTTTTGTCACTCTGGTCAGAGGGTGCGTAAAAACGCACCCTCTGAATGCTTTGTGATGCATTTATGATACAATTATGATATACTTTTCCTGTGAAAGGAGGGGGAATTTATGATACGCATATTAGCTGTGGACGACGAACGACCGATTACAGAGCTGCTGCGCTTAAGTCTGAGCCGTGCCGGCTACCAATGCACCTGTGCTTATGACGGTATGGAAGCCGCTAATTTGATCGATCATCAGGTTTTTGACCTGATACTGTTGGATGTTATGCTCCCCGGCATTGATGGCTTTGAACTGATGGACTACATAAAAGCCACGGGCACACCTGTAATTTTTCTCACCGCCAAAAACGCCGTTGCCGACAGGGTCAAGGGGCTTCGTATGGGTGCGGAGGATTACATCGTCAAGCCCTTTGATATTTTGGAGCTTTTGGCACGGGTCGACGGTGTATTGCGCCGTCACGGTAAGCTGCAGACCCTACTTCACATAGAAGATCTTGAGATCAACACTCTTTCCATGCAGGTGCGCCGCAACGGCACTGAACTCCCCCTCACCCTCAAGGAATACGAATTATTACTGCTATTTGCGCAAAATCCCGGGATCGTTCTATCCAAGGCCACCATTTACGAGCGCATTTGGGGCGGGGAATACCCGGAATCCACACGCACCGTTGAGCTGCATATTCAGCGTATGAAGAAAAAATTAGGCTGGGAGCATCAAATCAAGCCTGTCTACGGTATGGGCTACCGTTTGGAGGGCTGAACTATGAGCTATCGTTTAAAGCTAACAGTCACCATTTCCCTGCTGATCGCCATAACCTTCAGCCTGGGTGGAACACTTATTCTTTCCACGTCCTTTCGCAGTGCGCTGGATCAGGAAACACAGACCGCCCTTACCTCCTTTGAGACCATTCAAAACACCCTTTTTATTCTGAATTCTCTTTCGGAGCAGACTGGCTATGACAGTCTTTCTCACGCCCTTGCGCAAATGGAATCCCAGAAATTCGGTAATTGGCAGGCATTATCCCTGAAAGTGAAAGATACTATCCTGTTTCAAAGCGGAAATACCGCCCTTCTTGCGCAAACACTTTCCCCTCCCCCACAGGGAAGTTGCAGTCACCTTACTGTTTCGGACGACTATGGAGAGGGCATTTTGATCAAAAGCATTATCACTGCGGGGGACGATGGGCTGGAATTATATGCAAGGTTTGACCTTTCCGCTGTCTACGATCTGCGCAGGGCTCAGCAGAAACAGTTTATCACGATCTACATGATCGTTGTTATGCTGGGTGTGATTGCCGCCGCTGTACTATCCTTTGCGCTGACAAAGCCATTACACCGGCTTGCTGCAACTGCCCGAAAAATTTCAGACGGGAATCTTTCTGTAAGATCCAAAATCACCGTAAACGATGAATTCGGGCAGCTATCCAGTGATTTTGACCATATGGCAGACAAGCTGCAGCAAACTATCAGCCGTTTAGAATCGGATATGCAGCGGCAGGAGAGCTTTATGGGTGCCTTTGCCCATGAATTAAAGACCCCAATGACCTCCATTATTGGCTTTGCCGATCTTCTTCGCCAGGGAAATCTGGATGAAAATACCCGCATAATGGCGGCAAGCTACATATATTCAGAGGGCAGACGCCTGGAGCGGCTTTCCTTTAAATTGCTGGAGCTGATTATGCTCCAAAAGGATTCTATTACACCAAAACCCATTCAGCTTACCGCCTTCCTATACGAAATTGAGCAGACACTTTCACCGACGCTGAAGGGTAAGGGGATTCAGTTGGTATGCAAAGCCGATCCCGAAACAGCATTCTTTGAGCCGGATCTTGTAAAATCCCTGCTTTATAATCTTGTAGACAATGCCTCCAAGGCAATGAGCAGTCAGGGTGTGATTGGGATTCGGGCATCTGCCATCTCCGGCGGATGCACGTTTCAGGTTGCTGACAATGGCCGTGGAATGGAGCAGGCAGAGCTTTCCAAGATCACAGAGGCCTTTTACCGGGTGGATAAAGCCCGTGCCAGAAGTCAGGGCGGTGCGGGTATCGGTCTTGCCCTTTGCAAGCAGATCGCGGAGCTTCATAACGGCAATATTGTATTTGCCAGTGAGCCGGGGAAAGGAACCCGTGTTACCGTTACATTGTATCAAAAAGGTGGTGAGACAGATGGGTAAGCTGAAAACCGCTATTATTTTGATGCTGACTCTGTGTTTGGTCGTTGTATGCGCTCTGCTGCCGGTGATGGTTGGTGCCATACAGGATAGCTCCGCAAAAAATCACGCCGGGCATACCGCCATCAAATCTGTCGCGCTGAACATATCCTCCGCCCAAAGTCTTTCCACCGTGGAAAAGCTGATTCTTTTGAACAATAATAATTCCTATACCATCTCAGAAAAGGAAGCGAAAATGACTGCAACACAAGCGCTATCCTGTGTGCAAACACATATAGAGCATTACATAGACGCTGGGCTGCTGCCTTACTTGGAAGCTCCTTATTCTGAGTATCAGACCACCCCCGCCTTGTGTATTGATGATACCACACAGGCACATTGCGTCGTATGGGCGGTCCATATTGAAAACAGCGGCTCCAACCTTCTGACCGCCATTGTGGATGACGATACTGGCATCATTCTTTCTATCGAATTTCATTCCTATGAGCAGCGCTATGATCTTACGCCGGAGGAAAAAAAATATATCATAGATGTGTTTACAGATTTATTTCTGAATCAATCAAATCTCAATGATATTTCCATAAATGGTGATATAGCACCGAACTACGAGGAACCCCCGCAGGGCGCTGATTATCTAAGCCGTTATTATTCCCTGACTGACGAAGCCGGCAATGAGGTGGTGATCGTATTTCAGTTTGATCCCCTTGGCAGCTTTTACACGTATTTCTCCTAATGATGCACTTTTGATGCAGCTTCAATCACTGAAAAGATGCACCCTTTCTTTAAAGTATCTTTACGATCACTTCAAGGAAAGGGTGCTTTTCTATGGCATTATCCAATTATATCGAAATATCAAGAGCAGCACTGCGCCATAACGCGGAAACTATCCTGCAAGCCGTTCAGGTTCCCGTAATTGGTGTATTAAAATGCAACGGCTACGGTGTAACCGTTACAGAGGCTGCTGCCGCCTGGCGTGCTGCCGGTGTGACTATGTTCGGCGTATCCAGAGTGGAAGAAGCCGTCGCACTGAGAAATGCCGGATTCACGGAGGATATTTTGCTGCTTTCCCCAGTATCCGACAAGGCAGCACTGCACCAAATGATAGAATACAGGATCATTCTGACCGTCGGTTGTATTGGGGATGCCCAGCTTTACAGCCTTTATTCTTTTACAGAGCCCATACAGGTGCATATCGCTGTGGATACTGGGATGGGACGGTTTGGCATACACTGGAAGGATATTGCCCAGATCAAGGCGATCTACTCCATTTTGGGCTTGCAGGTAACCGGCATTTTCTCACATTTTGCCAAATCCTACGAAAAGCATTACCGTTTCACCGAAAAACAGCTTAAACGTTTTCTCTGTGTTACAGAATCCTTGCAGGCAGCCGGAATTGCCCCAGGGCTTCGACACATTGCCAACAGCAGCGCGGCGCTACGTTTTCCCCAAACCCGTTTGGATGCGGTGCGCATCGGATCCTGCCTGGTCAGGCAGCCAGCAAAGGCAACCTCCATCTGCATCCAACCGGTTGCCGTTTATAAAGCACAGGTCACTGCCTGTAAATTCTTTCATCCCGGCGACAAGTGCGGTTATGGACTGCTATGCAAAATTCCCAGGCACACAAAAGCCGCCATTGTATCCTTGGGAAGTATGGATGGCTTCGGGCAAATGACGGTGCCGGAGCATCTGGGTACACATAGGCTGATCCTCTATCTGCTGCACGCCCTCCACAAGTGGATGCATCCACCCTATGTGATCTACAAGGGAAAAAAGCTGCGTCTTTTAGGGCAGGTTGGCAATCAGCACACGCTGTTTGACGCAACAGGGACAGACATCGCACCGGGTGATACCGTTCAGTGGAGCGGCAGACTTATGCTGTGCAGCAGTGAAAGGAGATTTATATGAATTGGACTGTTTTCGGAAAAGAGGACGCAGCTCACATCAGGCTGATGGACAGCTTTATTCAAAGCCATCAAAATGCCCACTTTCTGCAATCTCCTTTGTGGGCAAATGTGAAAAAAGCCTGGGATTGGCGTGGTATCCTGATAAAGCATAACGGTGCGGTAGTCGGTGCCCTTTCCTTACTTATACGGCATTTGCCCTTCCGTCTGTCTTTGCTGTACGCCCCCCGTGGGCCGATCTGCGACAGAAACGACCGGCAGATCCTCCAAAATATGTTGGAAGCGGTCAAACAAATCGCCAAAGAACTGCACGGGATCCTGCTGTACCTGGATCCCGACGAATCAGACAACAACAAAGCTTTTCGGGAGAACCTGAAAAAGCTGGGATTTACAGAAAAATCAGACGACGGCTTTGGAAATCTTCAGCCGCAATATGTTTTTCGATTAGCGCTTTCCGGCAAAAGTGAAACGGATCTGTTTCAGGCTTTTTCACCAAAAACACGCTACAACATCCGCACAGCGCAAAGAAAGGGTGTAACAGTTCAGGCTTATCCCGGCAGCGAGCCTGTCCCAGATAATGTACTGAGAGATTTTTCCGAGCTGATGCAGGTTACGGGAAAGCGGGATCATTTTCATGTCAGAAATTCAGCCTACTTCTCGGCACTGATGACAGAAATGCAGCAGCACGCAAGGCTTTTCATCGCTTACAGCGGCGATATACCCATTGCCGGTGCCATTGAGATCCTATACGGAAATAAAGCGTGGTACTTATACGGTGCCTCTGCCAACCACCACCGGGAGAAAATGCCGAACTATCTTCTGCAATGGGAAATGCTCCGATACGCAATATCGCAGGGGTGCAGTATTTACGACTTTCGGGGCGTACCGGGTGATCTTTCCAAGGAAAATCCGCTTTACGGCTTATACCAGTTTATAAAAGGATTCTCAGGCACATTTACAAAGTTTTCAGGACTATTTACTTATCCTATTCGGCCAGTATTCTGTGCCATATTCCAAATATTAAGGCACCGGTGACATTCTTTATTCCGCGTTTTTTGAGGCAGTCTGTTTTTTATCGTGGCGGGCCATTCCCATAAAAATTGAAACCAAGGTCAACGTTTCACATATGATCGCGCCAACGGAGCCCACGGCAATATTATAGATCAGCCACGAGGGCGAGCTGACCAGCCCCCATTTTCTGATATTGGCCGCGTCTTTCATTCTAAAGCCAATACTTAATGCCGACATACCGATCACAGGCAGAAGCTCTATGATCAAATTGTAAGCTGTTGGTTTTTTGTCAAATACGGTAAAGCTCATAATATACACCAGAATATACAGTGCCATAAACGCAAAAAGCCAGGGCAAACGGCCTGCCTTCAGCTTATCTTCAAACATAAACAGCACAGCCCGTAGTACAGCGATAATATTCAAAATGCCGCCCACTGCCGCGCCAAGCAATAAAAAATTAACAGCAAAAAGCAGACCGCCTATAAGCTGCATAAAAATAACACCCTTCTGCTGTTTGCACTGATATGACAAGATATTAAACAGCATTGCAAAAATGCCAACGACCTGCGCAACAATTTCTATTGGTTTCATATTTCTCACCTTTTACCCATTAACCAAAGTATAGATATAGTATCATAGGTCAAACCGCAATGCAACCTTTTCTCACACCATAACAAATCGTCTTTTATCGTGTTGCGATAAATTTTTATTGACATTTTTATGCATCCGTGCTACTATACAGTC
Source organism: Oscillospiraceae bacterium (assembly GCA_017466665.1). Taxonomy (GTDB): domain Bacteria; phylum Bacillota; class Clostridia; order Oscillospirales; family Oscillospiraceae; genus Faecousia. Next base: position 2,006 of record JAFTTQ010000068.1, on the reverse strand, counting down.
AATTACAGGATTGGAGGCAATCATATGAAGCAGTCAAGTCTTGCCAATTGGCTAAAAATCATCATTGTGGGGCTGGGGCTCTGCGGTCTCATCATTTTTTGCATCGTGCTCCCTATTCTTGGACAAACCATCGATCAGGCATACCAGGGTGAATTTCACAGCCACTACCTGTTTTGGCTCATTTTCATTTGGGTCGCCGCACTCCCCTGCTATGCTGTTTTAGTGCTGGCGTGGAGGGTTGCCGTCAATATCGGAAAAGACCGCTCCTTCTCCATTCAGAACGCCAAGCTGATCAAAGGGATCTCTTATTTAGCCGCCGCTGACTCCGCTTTTTTCTTCCTGGGGAATCTGATTTCACTGTTTCTCAATTTGAATCACCCCTCTGTTGTTTTGGCATCCCTTTTCATTATTTTCATCGGCGTTGCCATCTCTGTGGCTGCTGCAGTGCTGTCTCACCTGATCTTAAAAGCGCAGGCCTTGCAGGAACAAAGCGACTGGACGATATAGGAGAATACTATGGAAGGTGAAATCATTTTTAATATTGATGTGATGCTGGCAAAGCGGAAAATGAGCGTCACGGAATTATCAGAAAGGGTGGGTATTACCATCGCCAATGTTTCCGTTCTGAAAAACGGAAAGGCAAAGGCACTGAAGATGTCCACGCTCATAAAGCTGTGCGAAGCACTGGACTGCCAGCCGGGTGATATTTTGGAATATAAGAAGGGGTGAAAAAAATGCGCTCATTCATTCTAAAAGCATCTGCTCTTATCAGCTTGACGTTGGTATTAACAGTTATGCTGTCAGGCTGTACAGCATTGTATGTTTTATTTACGCCATTTGAAGAATTAACCCATGTTGAGTATGTTCAGGAGCTTTCCGGGCTTGACATTACCGATAGTGTAATTGTAAGAGAAGAAGATAGTCACGGTGGATTTTTAGGGGACGGCGCATTGATCGTAAAATTTGACTGCACGGAGATCTCCGATTCTGTATTGCAGCAGACACAGCATTGGAATGCACTGCCATTATCCAAAAATCTAAGATTAATTATGTATGGCGGCTCAGAATACGGAATTAACTTTGATGGCTACAATTTGGCAGAGGAATACGGTATCCCCCACATTGAAAACGGCTGTTACTACTTTTGGGACAGGCATTCCGAATCAACAGACCGAACCAGTGATACAAACCTATTCAGCCGTGGTTCCTATAATTTCTCACTGCTTTTATATGATTCAGAAAAATGCATATTGTATTTATTTGAATTTGACACATAATGATTCGGTGGTGAACTTATGCGCAAAAAAATCATTGGCATTATTCTTCTATCTGCGGCTGTTTTGACCCTTATCTGTATCATTTCAGTCGGTATTTCTATCAGCAGTTATGCCAAAACTGATGAAACCCAAAAGGCAGATGCTGCCATCATCCTGGGTGCGGCGGTGGAGGACGGTGCGCCTACCCCTGTTTTCCGGGAGCGGATCAACCATGGGATCTCGCTGTACCAGGATGGCTATGTAGAATATTTGATTTTCACTGGTGGTATCGGTGACGGTGACAGCATCTCAGAGGCACAGGCAGGAAAGAATTACGCCATATCCATGGGTATCCCGCAAAGTGCGATCCTCATTGAGGAAGAATCCCATATTACGGAAGAGAATTTAGAAAACGCCAAAGCTCTCATGGAGCAAAACGATTTGCAAACCGCACTGATCGTCAGTGATCCGCTTCATATGAAGCGAGCAATGCTGATGGCAAAGGACTATGGCATCACAGCTTACGCCTCCCCTACCAAAACTACAATGTATCAAAGCGCCAAAACAAAACTGCCCTTTTTGGCAAGAGAAATAGTTATGTATATTGGTTATGGGTTTGTCAGAATATTTCAATAAAAAAGTAGGGAACGCTGCCCACAGCGTTCCGCAAACCCCCGGGTCAAACGACCCGGGGTTTTATTATTCTTTATTCTTTATTCTTTATTCTTTCTTATTTTTTCTTTATTCATT
>JAFTTQ010000067.1 GCA_017466665.1 Oscillospiraceae bacterium | reverse complement strand
TCTTGCCTTTATACGGCAAGAGCAAAAGACGGATGAGGAACGGCGACAGCTGAAAGTCAGGAAAAAGTCTGTTTCTGCGTATGACTCCTAACTTTTTTGCCCGCATTCCTCATCAGTCACCGCCAAAGCGGTGACAGCTTCCCCCCGGGGGAAGCTATGCGCCTGCGGCGCATCAATAAAAAGGTAAACAATAATTTACAATATAACAAGCTGGGGTGTCGGAGACATCCCAGCTTGTTTGTACGGTCTTATTCACCGGCGACGCGCTGCTCGATTCGGGTCAGCGCGTACTTCATTGCTTCATAGGTTTCCTGGCTGACAGCTTCAATATAGCCGGATTCATAGGCGGTAATGGCCTCCCGGATCCGCAGCACCCGGATGGGGTGGTTGCTTTCCGTCACGGTAAAAATGGGAGTGTAGCTAAAGCCAGTGATGGCCGCCTCCCCGCTTACATTGTCCTTGGTGATCTCCATATTCAATATGACGGAGTATTCCGAACCTGCCTGGGGAACATCACCGATAAAGTCACCCAGGGAATAGGCAACCAATGTACCGGCATCGGGATCAAATTCGATTTTTTGCACATAGTGGGGATGGGTTCCTATGATCGCATCCACACCGTTTTCCTGCAAAAGCTCACAAATGCTTTTTTGGGACTTGCTGACGGTATCATTGAACTCGCTGCCCCAGTGGAGCAGTGCCACGGTGATATCCGGCTGTTGCTGCTGAACGGATTCCAGCACCGACTGAATCTTTTCCTTATTGACCTTTTGATAGGTGCTGTTGTAATCCTCGTACAGCACATTGACACAGCTTTCATTGCCGGGGGGCAGCGTGGTACCGTCCATACCCTTGGTAAAGGAAACCACCGCAATACGAACGCCCTTTATCTCAAAGAGAGAAAAACCCTGCTTGCTGTCAAATTCCGCCTGATCCCGAAAAACGCCCACAGGCTCCATGCCTGCCTGCTTAACACCCTCAATGGTAGTCAGCAAGCCGGAAATGCCCCGGTTGATGGAGTAGGAGTTGGCAAGCTGTATCATATCCACGCCTGCCTTTTTGAGCGCCGTCATCATGGACTGGGGCGCAGAGCCATTGCTGCCGTAGGGACTGCCGCAGAGGTTGCCCTCCAGGTTGACGGTAGCAAGATCCGCGTCAGCTAAGAGAAACGCCACATCCTGAAAGGTTTCGGTGTAATCATATTCCGCACCGCCGGATGCCACCACCCGCTGCGTTACATTTAAATCACCGGCAGCGGCAAAATGGATCTCTGTGTTGGGCGGAAGTGTCTCCCCCGGATCGGTAGCGGGAGCCGGTGTACTCTCCCCGGTGACCGGCTCTGTTGGGGTGTCCTCCTGCCGGGAGCAGCCCCGCAAAGAGAGCGTCAGGATCAGAACGCCGCACAAAAGCAGTGCGACCCCGGCAAGGATCAGTCTGGTGACCAGCTTACGCCGGGCAGCCTGCCGCTGAGCCTTTCTTTGTGTCCGTTTTCGTTTCAGTTCTTCCGGATCCAGCGACATACCGATCCCTCCTTTCCGTATTTTTATATTCTACACTATTTTTCTGTTTTTCACAACCCTTTATTAACGGCTTTATAGCGCTAAATTGGAATTTATCTTATTACACGCTCCCCCTCAGGGGGAGCTGTCAGCGAAGCTGACTGAGAGGGTGTACCAGCGAAAAAGCGCATATATGCGATAGGACACCCTCTCCGTCAGCCCTTACGGGCTGCCACCTCGCCCAGAGGGAGAGGGTGTGGCTGCTACGCTAAGCAATAATTTACGAGGGGGGATTTCTGTGCTTTACTTTCCGGGGGATTTTCGGTAAAATGATCCTAAAAAGGGGGGCATAAAACTGTGGAACTGAAAAAGCCAGTGGGACGGTTTGCGCCCACACCCTCGGGAAGAATGCACCTTGGCAATGTGTTTGCCGCCCTTTTGGCGTGGCTGGCAGTAAAAAGTGAAAACGGCACCATGCTCCTTCGGATGGAGGATCTGGATACGCAGCGGACAAAGCCGGAGTATGCTGAAATCCTCCGCGGGGATCTTGACTGGCTGGGACTTACCTATGACCAGGAGTCTCCGCCCCAAAGCACCCGGACAAATATTTACCGCCACTATGTGGAAAAGCTGGGGGATATGGGGCTTTTATATCCCTGCTACTGCACACGCGCCCAGCTTCACAGCGTCAACGCCCCTCACCAGGCTGACGGTACCTATGTCTACCCCGGCACCTGCCGGAATCTCACCCCTGCGCAGCAGGCGCAGTTTGACCGCGCACCCGCTTGGCGTATTATGGTGCCGGATCAGCAATGGTCGGTGACCGATCTGATCCAGGGACAATACAGCGAAAATCTTGCCCGGGATTGCGGTGATTTTGTGGTGTGCCGGGGCGACGGTGCCTTTGTCTATCAGCTTGCGGTGACGGTGGACGACGGAGAAAGTGGTGTGACCCAGGTGGTTCGGGGTGTTGATCTTCTTAGCTCTGCTCCCCGGCAGATGTATTTGCAAAAGCTGTTTGGATTTTCCCATCCCCAGTATGCCCACGTTCCGCTTCTGGTCGCGCCGGACGGACGAAGGCTCAGCAAGCGGGACAAGGATATGGATATTGGCTATCTGCGGCAGCACTTGACTGCCCCAGAGCTGATCGGCATTTTGGCGCAGGCATCCGGGCTGCTTTCGGCGTATACACCGGTCAGCCCCCAGGAGCTGATCGGGGAGTTTTCCTGGGATAAGCTAAAAAAAACGGATATTTGTTTGGATATAACCGGGGTTTTGTAGCAAATTCCACGGTAATTTATCCATATTTTATGAAACACTTGCTTTTTTACCAGATCAGTTTATAATAATGGTATTATTACATAGGAGGATACAGTTATGAAAAAACCTGTATTAGTTGTTATGGCGGCGGGTATGGGCAGCCGCTACGGCGGTCTGAAGCAGATCGATCCCGTCGGGAGCCACGGCGAGGCCATCTTAGACTACTCCCTGTTTGATGCCCACGAGGCCGGATTTGAAACAGCCGTTATTATTATCAAAAAGGCCATTGAGAAGGACTTTATGGAGACCGTCGGCGCACGGCTGAAAAGCTGCCCTATGGAGATCCGTTATGCCTATCAGGAAATTGAGAAGATGATCCCGGAGGGCTATGTGATCCCCGGTGAACGGGCAAAGCCCTGGGGTACCAGCCACGCCGTGCTGTGCGCCAAGAACGAGATCGATGGCGCACCCTTTGCGGTCATCAATGCCGATGACTACTACGGAAAATCCGCTTTTAAGGTCATTTACGACTTTTTGGCAAACGCCAAGGACGGCACCCACTACGATTTCTGTATGGTAGGCTACCAGTTGGGCAATACGGTGACCGATAACGGCTCTGTGGCAAGAGGTGTTTGCACCACCAACGAGGAGGGCTACCTGACCCAGGTGGTAGAGCGCACCAAGATTGAAAAGTACGCCGGCGGCATCCGTTTTACCGAGGATGACGGCGCAACCTGGACGGATATTTCCCCCAAGACCCCGGTATCTATGAATATGTGGGGCTACACACCGGTGTTCCTGCAGGAAATCGAAGCCCGGTTCCCGGAATTTTTGAATGTGGATGTACCCAAGAATCCCGCCAAGGCAGAGTTCTTCCTGCCCCGGACTGTCAGCGAGCTGCTGGCAGAGGATAAAGCAACCGTGAAAGTGCTGGAATCCGCCGATAAGTGGTACGGCGTGACCTATGCTGCCGATAAGCCTCAGGTGGTTGCGGCGCTGAAGGCAATGGCTGACGAGGGAAAATACCCCGACGGCCTTTGGGGAGAATTTTTGACGTTTTGAAGGGCGTGTTGCAATATGCAACACGCCCTAAAACTATATACACGACCCCGCTAAATTGGAATTTACCTTATTACACGCTCCCCCTCTGGGGGAGCTGTCAGCGAAGCTGACTGAGAGGGTGTACCAGCAAAAAACCGCATATGTGCGACAGGACACCCTCTCCGTCAGCCCTTACGGGCTGCCACCTCT
>JAFTTQ010000066.1 GCA_017466665.1 Oscillospiraceae bacterium | reverse complement strand
CCGACGATCAGATCAAGGGTCTGGTGGACGGCATTCAGGCAAAGCTGAGCCTGGATAAGCTGGGCGGCCTGGGTAAGCTATTCGGCAAATAAGCAAGCAAAATACGCTCCCTGATTTTCAGCAATGTCATTAAGTCAAGCGAATATGTCATTCCGAGACCAGTCCTTTGACGGGTCGTGGGAATCTCCCGCGTATCGAGACATAGGAGATTGCCACAAAAGTGACTTAGGTCACTTGTTCGCAATGACACTAACTTAATGACATTGCTGAAAATCAGGGGGCGTGTTTATATTTATTCAGCATTCAGCTTCTTTTTCCAGCCTTTCCCGTTCGGCTTGGGACAGGCGGAGGTAATTGGGGGTCAGGGCAGCGGCATCGCAGGCCTCGCCCCTTTGGAGCATTCGTTCTGCCACCATCGCCACACCGGCAGCACGCTGGTGCATCCGGTGCTCCGGGGGCAGGATCAGAGAGGGAAGCTGTTCTTTTAAGGTATTATAGGTCAGGATGCTGCCGTCACCTACCAAATAGACAGGCGCATCTAAGCTTTTCAGCTCCTGGCAAAGGTCAGCAAGGGAAATGGCTCTATCCTCACAAATACGGGAAAGCACACCTTTTTCCGCCTTAAAAACGGCATTGTAGACCTGGCTGCGGCGGGCATCCATCACCGGCAGAACATAGCCGTCATAAATACCCATACCCTCTGCCATAGCCTCCAGGGTGGAAACACCGCAGCAGGGAATCTCCAGTCCCCAGGCAAAGCCCTTGGCGGCGGCAACACCAATGCGCACGCCGGTAAAGCTTCCGGGGCCGGCAGCAACGGCAGCGGCGGTAATATCCTGAGGGGTGAAGCCACAGCTTGCGATCAGGCTTTCAGCCATGGAAAGCAAGGTCTGGCTGTGGGTCAGCCCGGTATTTTGATAACTTTCTCCCAACAGCTTTCCGTCCTGCCAAAGAGCGGCAGAACCGGCCTTTGCTGAGGTCTCAAAGGCTAAGATCCGCATTGCAGCTTCCTCCTGAAATGGTAATGGTGCGGCTGTTTTCGCCGGTTTTGCAAATGGACACCCGAATAGGCGCTTCCATAGCCTCAGCCACATTTTCGCTCCATTCCACAGCGCATACACCGCTCCGCTCCAAATAATCCTCCCAGCCGATATCAAACAGGTCGTCGGCACTTTTCAGGCGGTACATATCAAAATGAAACAGAGGCATTTTCCCGGAGATATATTCGTTGACGATGGTATAGGTGGGGCTGGTGACCTGCTCGGTACAGCCCAAGCCCTTGGCAAGTCCCCGGGTAAAGGCGGTTTTTCCCGCGCCCAGGTCGCCCTCAAAAGCGATCACCGTGCCGGGCGTCAATTTTTGTGCCAGTAATGCCCCAATTTGTTCCGTTTCCTCCGGGCAATGGGTAGTATAGGTCATATTTTCCGCTCCTTTTTATACCTTCCCCCAAGGGGGAAGGTATTATTGCTGATTTTTCAGCTTTTCTGCCTGGTCGGCAGTGGCGAGGGCATCAATGATCTCGTCGATCGCGCCGTCCATCACTGCGTCGATCTTATAAAGAGTCAGGCCGATGCGGTGGTCTGTGACACGGCCCTGAGGGAAATTGTAGGTGCGGATCCGCTCGTTGCGCATACCGGTTCCCACCTGGCTGCGGCGCATACCGGTAACCTGGGCATCCAGCTTTTCCTGCTCGATCTCATAGAGCTTGGATGCCAGCATCCGCATACACTTTTCCCGGTTTTGGAGCTGACTGCGCTCCTCCTGACAGGCGACCACAATGCCTGAAGGCTTATGGATCAGCCGCACAGCGGAGCTGGTCTTATTGACATGCTGACCGCCGGCACCGCTGGCGCGGTATACCTGCATTTCGATGTCCGCGGGATTGATCTGCACATCCACTTCTTCCATCTCAGGCAGCACGGCCACCGTGGCAGTGGAGGTATGCACTCTGCCGCCGGATTCCGTTTCCGGCACCCGCTGGACACGGTGGACACCGGATTCGTATTTCAAGCGGGAGTAGGCGCCCCTGCCGTTGATGACAAAATCCGCTTCCTTCACGCCGCCGAGTTCGGTGTCGTTGTAGTTCATCAGCTCCACCGTCCAGCCCTTTTGGGCGGCGTACATGGAGTACATCCGAAACAGGCTGTGGGCAAACAGGGCGCTTTCCTCGCCGCCTACGCCGCCCCGGATCTACACGATTACGATTTTGTCGTCGTTGGGATCTTTGGGCAAAAGCAGGATCTGTAATTCCTTAAAAAGACGCTCTTTTTCTTCTTTTGCTGCCTGATAGGTCTCCTGACAAAGCTCCTTCATCTCCGGGTCGCTCATCAATTCCTGTGCGTCTTCCATATCCCGCACAGCCTGATTGTAGGCGTGGTACGCCTCAATGATCGGCTCTAAATCATTCCGCTCCCGTAGGATGGCAGCGGCTTTTTTGGGGTCGTTATAAAAATCCGGCTGTTCTGACCGGGCGCAAAGCTCCTCAAAGCGGTTTGCCACCGCCTGCAATTTATCCAGCATAGCAGACTCCTAAAATCAGTTTCCCTTATTGTATCAGTATTTCCGAAAAAAGTAAACAAACACTTTTATTACACAAAATTGGAATTAATCTTACTAACCAATTACAATGCGTCGTAGGGGCCGATGTGGGCATCGGCCCCTACGGCTGGTGCGGTAAACAATAATTTACGGTTGTAACAGCTTTTGGATAAACTAAATGGGGCAAGAGGGTTTAACCTCTTGCCCCATAATCATTGGATAGAAGAACCGAAACGGTTTTATCCTATCTTACTGGATCCGCTTTTTCCATGTGAGGGTGGTCACAATGCCCATTGCGCCGATCAGCATCAGCACAAGCCACAGGAACACAGCAGAATCGTCGCCGGTCTCCGGTGTGGAACCGGAAGGCGTATAGTTGGAAACGGTGTTGGAATCCAGTTGATTCTTACCGTCGTAGGAATGAGCCTGGTTCTCAATATCCGCATTCTTATCCGTAACCTTCACCTGGAAGGAGACGGTCACACTCTCACCGGCATCCAGCTCAACATTCCAGGTCAGCGCGCCATCGGCGTAGACGCCGCCGTTATCGGCAGAGTTTTCCACATAAGCGGTGTGCTCAGGAATCTTGTCGAAGAGGGTCACGCTGGCGGGGAACTGGTCGGCATTGGTGTAGGTGATGGTGTACAGCAGCGTATCACCAACCTTGACCTTCTTGCCGTCGATGCTGACGGTGGGATCGCTGGTGTAGAATACATCCTTAATGACGGTATCTTCCTTAACAGGGTTGCTGACCTCACGGGTCACATACTCGTTTGTACCCTCCCAAATCACTGCCTGGTTTTGAACCGTGGCGTTGGCATCGGTGACCTTTACCTGGAAGGAAACGGTCACGCTGGTGTCGGGTGCGATATCGGTAAACGACCAGGTCAGCTTACCGTCGTCATAAACACCGTCAAAGTCAGCAGAACCGTCCACATAGGTGGTGTGCGCGGGGATGGTGTCAGTGATGGTCACATCCACGGGGATGCGGTCATAGTTGGTGTAGGTGATCTCGTAGACCAGAATCTCGCCCTTTTCAACCGTCATACCGTCGATGCTGACAGCAGGCTCCGTCAAAAGGTATACATCCTTATCGGTGATGATGTCGTGGTGTACATTGCGGAACACCAGATCATCGGTACCCTTTTCGCTGACGATCTCAGTCTTTTCGTCGTTGACGAAGAGCTGACCGGCACCGTTGTCCTCCACATAGAGGGTGATGGTGTAGACGTTGGTATCCCACTTGATCAGACCCCAAGCGGCATTTTCCTGCTCTTGGATAGTCACCTGGTAGGTGCCGGGAGCATAGAAGTACAGAGTATCAAAGAGAACCTTGCCTTCTTCATCATTCTGCTTGGTCTGCTCCTGGTTGCCGTCAACGGTGAGAACAAAGTCAAATTCCTTCATCTCGTCACCCTCATAGCTCTTCTGTGCTCTGGGGGCGTACTGGGCGGGGTCTGCCTGATAGTCGTTAATGAAAATCAGGCCGTCCACGGTGACCAGGTTGTTTTCCGCGGTAACAGTGGCAGAGCTGAAGGAGGTGGTAACAGTGGGGATCAGCTTACCAACGCCGTTATCCTCTACCTTAACGGTAATCTGGATCTCGGTATCGGAATAGGTGATACCCTTGTCTGCCTCACCGGCAAGCTCCTTGATCACATAATAGTATGTGCCCGCTTCGGCAAATGCCTTTGTACCAAAGGTGAAGTTACCCTCACCGCTGGTCACAGTGGCAGCAGGCTCGCCGGAAATAGCAAAGTCAGAACCGGTCTCATACAGCTCGAAGGTGAATTGCTTGCTTGCGGCGGGAACGGCGCTCCAATCGCCGGTGAGCTGCTTTTCACCATTGATGGTGACCTGTGTGGCATCGTGGTTGTAGGTATTTTTGAACGCGATGGGTGTTTCGCCGTAGTCGGCAGTGGCGGTCAGTGTGCCGTCGCCATTGTCGGTTACGGTAACGGTGACCGTAAAGACGGTTTCGTCATAATGGATATAGCCAATATCGCCGGTGGCCTCAATGACGCTGTAAGTATGCACACCTGCGGAAGTGTAGCGGATGGGCTCAAAAACGATGGTACCGTCAGCCAGATTGTAGCCGGTGGCTGCCAGATCCTCACCCTCCAGGATCAGGAAGGAGAACATACCCTCTTCCATATCCAGATCTTCCAGAGTTGTGCTGTTAAAGTAGGCCTTGGAGCCTTCCAGGGTGATGGAGGTAGGCTCTACGGTGTAGGTGTTGGTAAAGGTTGCCACGGTACCGTTGCCTGCACCGGGACGGTACATAGTGGTCAGTGCTACAAGCTGACCGTCGCCGGGGTCGGAAACATTCACGGTGATGTGGTATTCACCGGCATCGTAGCCAACACCGCCTGCATTTGCAGAGGTATCCTCCTTCAAAACGTAGTAGTAGCTGCCTTCCTCGCCGTCATTGTAGGAAAGGGTCATAGAGAAGCTTTCAGCGCCACTTACGGTCTTGGTCAGGACAGGCTCGGTATTTGTAATGGCAAAGCCCGAATCGGCACGGAAGAGCTGGAAGGTAAAGCTCTGATCCAATACGCTCGTCCAGTCGCCGGACAGCTCCTTCTTACCGTTCAGGGTCACGCCGACAGGCTTAGCCTCATAGGTGTTGCTGATCTTCAAGGTAGTTGCGTTGTCAGAGGGCGTGACGGTCAGCTCGCCGTTTTCGTGGCTGACTGTGACGGTAACCGTATACGTGTTATCATCATAGGTCACGCCGCCCTTGCTGCCGGGAATTTCCTTGATGTAGTAGGTGAAGGTCTGATCGGTATAGCCCTCGCCCAGATCTGCCACGGTGTAGGTGATGGCAGAGAAGGAGAAGGTGCCGTCAGCACGGTTTTTGACGGATTCGATCAGGTTCTGGCAGTCAGCGTCACTGTACAGGCCGATCTCAAATTCCTCAGCCACCAGTGCTCTGCCGTTTAATTCCTTCTTGCCGCCGATGGCTACCTCACCGAAGCCTGAGACCGTATAGGTGTTGTTGAAGTTGAGGCCGTCAGCGCCCACATCGTCCGCGGTGCCATAGGGAACAACTACGGGATAGCCGTCCGTAATACGCAGTCTGGTGGTGCCGTTTGCGTCGGAGTACTTCTCCACCTCCACGGTGATGTGGTATTCGGTAGCATCCACGGTGATGCCGCCCAAGTTAGTGGCATCCTCCTGAGCGACCATATAGTACACACCGGGGGCGGTGAAGGTCACATCCGTGAAGGAAATGCTGTTGCCGTTGTTGGAAACGGTCTGAATGGTATCGCCCTTTACGAATGCGGCGGTGGATTCATACAGGGTGAAGGAGAAGCTCCTGCCGCCCAGATCATTGCCGCCGTTCAGGGTCTTGCTGCCGGTCAGGTCGATATCCACGGAAACGTTGCTTTCGTAGGTATTGGTGTGCTCCAGAGCAAGGTTTTCCTCGTAGAGTGCGTAAGTACCGATCACATCGTTCTCGATGGGAGCGTATTTTACCACTGCCTGGTTGGTCTCGTCGTTCCAGGTAATCTCGATGGCATAGATCCAGCTCTCGTCGTAATTCATCCCCACCACACGGTTTTCTACCGCAGGGGCGATCTCACGCATAAAGTAGACGATCCGGTTATTGGCGGTGCTGGTAATGTCCTCCTTGGATACGGGGAGCATCAGGGTAGCCTCACCCTGGGTGTTGGTCAGTGCATAGTACTTCGGTGCTGCGCTGTTATTCATAACCGTAAACAGGCCGAAGGTAATATCACCCAAGTGGGCATTGACAGGCTCGCCGGTGGCGGCATCCAAAACCTGCTTCTGAATATTCAGGTAGACCCGGTCGGTGCTGACCACGTTGGTGAAATCCTTCTGCACAATCCAGCCGTTTTCGTTGCTGCCGGAAACGCTGGTGCTCTGATAAGCGTTGACATCCTGGATCTCCAGCTTGCCGTCGGCATCTCCATCCCCCACGGTGATAGAGAACAGGCCGTAGGTGCGGTCATAGGCAATGTTCTCGTTGCGGTTTTCGGGGATCTGCTCCACCACACGGAAGTAATAGGTTCCGGGTGCGGTGAATTGGATGCTGCTCATATCGATCTCGTAGCTGGGACCGCTTTCTGTCATGGTGGCGGTCAGGCCAGTGGAGACAGGCTCCTCATCGGAGAAGTGGTCGATCCGCATAAGCTCCACAGTGAAGCTCTCACCGTTCCAGGAGCTTTCATTGGTGACCAGTGTCTTTTCACCCTGGAGCTTCACATTGGGATATACAGAATCAAAGTTGTAGCTGTTAATTACGTGGGCTTCATCGGTTTCCTTGCTGCCGACGGTCTTATTCTCATCGGAGAAGCGGATCTCCTGGAAGGAATAGCCTGCAGGCAGCTCGTCAGTCTCGGAGACGGTATAGGTCACACCCTCGGGAATGTTGGAGAAGGTGGCGGATTGACCGTCCTTCAGGCTCAGGGTGAAGGTATTGCCATCCAAAGCAGCGCCCTCAGGCACCACGATGCCGGTAATATCGCCGGTAAAGGCCACATAGATGGTAAATTCCTTGCTGTTGTGGGCAGTGCCGGGGGCAAAGCCCTCGGGATAGTTCACGTCCTTGCTGACCACTAAGCTGCCGTAGCCCTTGGCATTGTTGATAAAGTCAACAGCGTGGATGGTGTATGCCGCCACAGTGCCGCTGGCATTGGTGGAGGAGGCGCTGTAATATTCGCTCTCCTGCTCAGTAACGGTGTAGGTGGTGCCGGTGGGAATGCCGCTGATGACCACGGTCTGATCCGCGCTCAGGGTTACCGTGATCTGATTGCCGTCCACGGTGGCGATGCCGGTCAGGGGATTGCCGTCAGTGTCGGTAATGGCAGGATTTGCCACTGCCTGAGAAAGGGTCACGGTGAAGGTAAACTGGGTGGGAGCGCCATCCTTGTCGGAAATCTCACCAATGGTCTTGGTCAGGGCTATGCCCTGGGCGGGAGCCACGGTGACAGAGCCGTTGTTACCCAGGAAGGCGTAAGCGTCCTGCTTGCTGCCGTTTTCAAAAACAGCAGGGAAGTCGGAGTAGCTCAGGGTGCCGGTGACATTTTCTGTCTTGTCGGTCTTAAAGAGGGTAAGCTCCTGATACATCGTGCCGGCAGGGATATACCACTGATCGGCTTCCTGATCGTACTGTGCCTTGTTTGCCAGAGTATTGGCAGAGATGGGCACAAGCTTACCTATCCGCTGGCTCTGGGTGTAGTAGTAGCGGTAGTGATAGCAGGTATCGGTGGGACGGGAAGCGCCGGTGACCGGGCTGCCGTTTGCGTCCAGCACCGGGGTATAATCGGTGTAATAATAGCGGCTGTTGTCAGCAGCAGGATGGAAGTGGGATTCCGCCACAACCGCGCTGTCCAGCTCATCGGCATCGGGAATGCCGTTTCCGTTCTTATCGTTACCAATATCCCAGATGTTGGTATAGAAGGTCACCGTGCCGTCGTCGTTGCGGTGGATGTGGCCACCCTTTTGAATGTGCTCAGCGATCTTCTGCTCTAAATTGACGGAGTTGATGTCCGGGCGCAAACCTACCTCGAAGACGAGCTGCATCGGCGCTGCATCCTCACGGGTAAATGCCTCCACCACATCGGGATCCTCCTCATTCAGGGTGACCTTATACTGCACAGTGGGCAGCAGGGAGGCGGGGATCTTAAAGAACACGGTCTGATGCTGGGTGGCGATCTCGGTGCGAACCAGCACCACAACGTGCATCATATCGCTGTCGCCGTTAACGCCCAAATAGCCATAGGATTTATTGATATAAACCGCATCGGCTGGGAAATTGTCATAGCCGGAATCCTTATCCCAGAAGCCCACATAATTGCCGTCGGCATCGGCATACCAGCCAATGTAGTTGCTCCAGTTGTTATCATCGGCATAGTAGAGCTGCTGATCGGCACAGGCGTTGGCAATTAGCTGCTGTGCCTGGGTGGTGGTCGTGCCGGGGATTCGCTCCTTGACGGTGCGTACCAGCTCGTCGCCCCGCTCAGTGGGATTATCCACAGAGCCAAGATTGCCGTTGGTCATACCCTCGGCAATATCCTTGCCGGTGTAGAGCACTGTGCCGCCGTTACCGTCGCTCATCAGTACGCCCTTCATATCGGCAACGTACATCATTTCGCCCAGCTCATCCTCAAAGGTAACATAGCCGGAAAGGTCGGCATTACTGCCCTCCACCAGGGTGGCGTAGGATTCTGCCTTCAGCTCGATCTCACTGACGATCTTTTTGAAGGAATCCACCAGGGTCTGGGCATTGCTGGCGTAGTAGTAGGTATCTACATAATTCATCGCTTCCACGGCGGCATCCCGGTAGACGGTCAAGCCGTTATTGCCGGTGATGACGCGCACATTGGAGCCGGCAGTTCCTGCCAGATATGTGTTCCAATAGCCCACCAGAGTATCGTTGGAGCCGGCAGGATACAGGGTGTTGGTGGCGGCGGAGCTGTTCTCCGTACCCAAGCCCAGGGTCAGGAACAGGATGTCCTTTTCGTCGTCCTGATTCTCCTGATACTTGGCAGCCACACGGCCTCTGACATAGGCAGCAGTGAGCTGGGTCAGGAAGGTGATGCGGTCGTTGGTGGAGCTACCATCGCCGGTATTGGAATTTTCAATATTGTTGTAGCTGGTGGTGGCGATGGTGGGTGCGCCGTCCGTCATCAGCACGATGACCGGCATACGCTCCGCGCCTGCCTGCGCCTTGCCCTCAGGAACCACAGTATCGGAAACCGACAAAAATTCGTTCATTGCCTTGTACAGGCCGTTCTGTATGTAGGTACCGCCCACGACCTGCTTGGAATTATCGTTGACATTGGCACCGGCCTCAGTTTTCAGACCGTTTTTGACGGAAACATTGACCGCCGTGCCCTCAGCCACATAGGTCGCCTCGCCGCTTTCCTCCCACCTGCCGTTCCAGCCGCTGCCGCGGTAGGTATACAGGGTGCTGGTGGTGTAGGTGGTGTCAACAGACAGGTATTCCCCATCAACACCGGCATAGCGCCCCAACGGCAGCACAACGGTAGCCGAGGAGGCAGTAGCCGCCTGATTGGTGCTGGTGTTGCCGGAGTACAGAACTACGCCAACACGGTTGTTGGTGTTTTGCTGCATCAGGGTGTCGATGGTGCTGTTGGTAGCCTCGATCATAGCATCGATCAGGGACATATCGATACCTTCAACGGTCTGATAATTGTTATTGCCCCGCCGAATCGTACCCACCTCGTAGGTATCATCGACCATGGAGCCGGAAAGATCCAGCACCAGCATAGTATCTGTAGGTGCGGAGGTATGGCCGGTAATGGACAAATTGGAGGCTATGGCAGACAGGGCGATCAGAAAATTGCCGCTGTCGTTCATAGTGACCCCGGGCAGCTCAGAGGATTCATCGGTAAAGACCGATTTATCCGTCCATACGCCGCCGGCGTATTCTGTGTCCATCTTATCGGGGCCAAAGAAATTCTCCCAATTAATGGTGCTGGGGTCTGCCTTCTTGCTGCCGGAAATAACTTCCAGCGGTGCCTCGGCACCGCCCACCTTCAGCAAACCTGCCGGCAGATACGCCAGCAGCAGCGTCAGGCACAGCATCAGGCTGAGCAGCCTTTTACCAAGCTTCTTCATTTTCATATACAATCCTCCTTGGAGTTGAAAATTACAAAATAGCTTTTTGTGAAAAACCAGCTTTGGGGTTGATTATATCATGCACATATGTAAGCATTTTTTCTGCGTTCGATAAATATTTTATCCCGTAGTATAAAGCTGGACTCCCAATTTATTTATATCATAATTTCTTTTGTATGTAAATTATTTTTTGGCTATCTGTGGAATTTTTTATATATCGCCTTCTACCCGAATGCCTGCCGCCACCCAACACGGTAATTTATTGCTTAGCGCACCGCTTTAAAAGCCCCCTCTGACGAGGGGGCTGTCACGCGAACAGCGTGACTGGGGGAGAGAAAACAAGAAATACCAATATTTTCTCTCCCTCCGTCACGGCTAACGCCGTGCCACCTCCCTCGTCAGAGGGAGGTTTTGGCGGTTGCTCATAATCAGGTAAATTTCAAATTACAAGACGGGCAAACTCTATTGACGTAATTTCAAATTGACCTGTTTTGCATTCTATGGTATATATAATAATGTATCACCAAAGGGGGTATCACCTTGAAAAAAGTGCTGACTTATATCGTGATCGTTGCCATCGCCATCATTGGCGCGCTGAACTATCAGCTTTTTGTGTTTCCCAACCGGTTTGCCCCTGCGGGCTTAAACGGTATCTGCACCATGATCCAGCATATCTCCGGGATCAGTGTGGGCTATATGAGCCTTTTGATCAATATTCCTCTGGCGATCGCGGTATTTATCAAGGTCAGCCGCCCCTTGGCACTGCGGAGTATGACCTATGTGCTGGTTTTCTCTGTTGCCCTTGTGGTGCTGGACTATGTGGATCTGAGCAGATTTGCCTATGCCACCGTCAACGGCACAAGCACGATTTTAGGCCCGCTGGTTGCCGGCGTGATCACCGGTGCCTGTTACAGTCTGCTGGTGCGTGGCGGCGCCCTCACCGGCGGTATGGATTTTGTGGCATCCCTGATCCATAAAAAAAGCCCTCATACCAACCTGTATTGGGTGCTTTTTATCCTAAATTGTTCTGTGGCGGCGATTTCCTATTTTGTCTATGATTTTCAGATTGAGCCGGTGATCTTGTGCATTCTCTATTCCTTTTTGTCCAGTATGGTATCAGATAAGGTGGGCAAAAACGGCAGAAGCGCGGTGCGTTTTGAGATCATTACGGAAAATCCCCAGTTTATCAGCGATGCCATTATCCATCAGCTTCACCACAGCGCCACCCTGCTCCCAGGCAAGGGGATTTATAAGGGCAAGGAGACCAGCGTTTTGGTGTGCATCGTCAATAAAACACAGGTGGCGACCCTTTCCGCCATTTTGCGCGCCTGCCCCAATACCTTTGCCATCACCAGTCAGGTCAGTGAGGTGATGGGCAATTTCCGCCGCCTGGATACCCACGGCAACGCGGAGGTGGAGCTGCTGGATTCCGGCAGCAGTATTACATAGCAGAACTGTTTGACACAGGTGCAGAAAAACGGTATAATAAAAGAAAAAACAAAGGAGAATGAATGATGCATTTAGATCACGATCATATTGCCGGCGGTCACCACGACCACGGTCACAGCCATACTCACACTCACGAGCACACCCACGACGGTGTTGCCCACACCCACGAGCATTCTCACCAGCACAGCCATGACCATTCCCATCCCCACGATCACGACCATCTCCACGGCGAGGGTCACACCCACGACCACAGCCACGAATGCGGCGGAAATTGCGGTAGCTGTGCATCCGGCTGTGAGCACACCCCTATGGAGGAGCTGACGGCGCTGATGAAATATATGGCAAACCACAATGCCGCCCACGCAAGAGAGCTGGCTGCCTTGGCGGCACAGCTTGAAAAGGCCGGCAATCATATGGCATATGAGCAGGTAATGGCAGCGGTATCCGATTTTGAAAAGGGTAATCTGCGGCTGAGCGCTGTGCTGGCAAGCCTGGAGGTAAAGTAATATGTGTCTTTCTACCGTATATAAAAACGAAAAAAAACCGGAAACCATGGTGATGAACAATGTTATGACCATCCGCTGCGAGGAGGATACGGTGATCCTCACCGATCTGATGGAGCGTACCGTGGCCATTCAGGGCTACCTGGAAAGCGCGGATCTGGTGGACGGCTTTGTCATCATCAGAACGGCGGAATAATACTATAAAAAGAAAGCAAACATCTTGTTTTCCACCGGTGATATTTTTTTCAGGTTTTTCCCTGCGTTTATTGACAAATTGTTACCAAGATGTTAAGATTGGTTCATCCAAAATATTATGAGGAGGAAAAGAAAATGAGCAAATTCTGCAACAACTGCGGCTGCGAATTGGAAGACGATGCAATGTTCTGCCCCAACTGCGGCGCACAGGACGCACCTGTCGAGCCTGTCGCTGAAGAGCAGGCTCCTGAGAAGGCTGCCGCTGCCGCTCCTGACAAGAAAAGCCTGATGACTCTGATCATCGCCGGTGCCGCACTGGTGGTGGCTGTCATCCTGCTGATCGTGGCGTTCAGCAGCACGCCCAAGAAGGCACTGAATAACCTGGAGAAGGTTATGAACGGCAATGCCGGTAAGCTTTCTTCCCTGGCTCCCAACGGTTATTGGAATTACCTGAAGGAAGAGGAAGATATGACCAAGGCTGACGTGAAGGACGAATTCAAGGACAGCTACGAGGATCAGAAGGAATTCCTGGAAGAGGCATACGGCAAGAACGTTAAGTACAACCTGAAGCTGACCGATAAGGATAAGCTGTCCAAGAAGAAGCTGGAGGCTCTGGCAGAAAGCATCGAGGACAACTACGACATCGATGAGAAGAAGGTCAAGGCTGCCTATGAGCTGGAAGTGGAAATGACCATCAAGGGCAGCGAGGACGATGAGGAAACAGAGACTACTATGTACGCTGTGAAGATTGGCGGCAAGTGGTACATTGTGGGCCCCGACGGCACCTTCTTCCCTGATTCCTACGTATAATACCAATACGAACATAAAAACCGGGAGAGGCAATCGCCTCCCCCGGTTAGTTTTTACCATCAGGAATATTTTCACGGTTGCGGCATTTTATATTCTATTGTATAATGCTTATGTCGGCATTCACGGTGCCGAACAATAAGGAGAGGGTGCAGTTTTTTGCTGCACCGAGGGTAGATATATGAAAATCAAAACCAAGAAGCTAAGCTACGAAAGGGTGATGGCGCTGCCCAGGGAAAAGCACCTGGAGCCCCTCCGTCCCAACAGGATCCTGCAGCTTGCTGTCCGGGTGCTGTCCATTTTGGACTTGTGGCCCGTGAAATTCTCCTATACCACACAAGGGATGGAGAAGATCAGCAAAAAAGAGCCCTGCCTGATTTTGATGAACCATTCCAGCTTTATTGACCTGAAAATCGTTTCCCGGATCTTCTTCCCCAAGCGGTACGGCATCGTCTGTACCTCCGATGGCTTTGTGGGGCAGAAATGGCTGATGCGGCTGCTGGGCTGCATTCCTACACAGAAATTTGTCAGTGACCTGTCCCTGATCCGGGATATGGAATTTATGCTTAAAAAGAAAAAGACCAGTGTGCTGATGTTCCCGGAAGCCAGCTATTCCTTTGATGGAACGGCAACGCCCCTGCCCCGGAAAATGGGCGTTTTGCTGAAAAAGTTAAATGTGCCGGTGGTCACCGTGATCACCGAGGGCGCATTTGCCCGGGATCCGCTGTATAACTGCCTGCAAAAGCGGAAAGTGAAGGTCAGCGCCAAGGTCAGCGTCCTTGCCACAGCACAGGAGCTGAAAACGCTCACCGTGGCGGAGCTGGATCAAAAGCTGGATGAAGCCTTCGGCTTTGATAATTTCCGCTGGCAGCAGGAAAACAATGTGGTCATCAAGGAAAAATTCCGTGCCGACGGACTGAACCGCATTTTGTATAAGTGTCCCCATTGCGGCACCGAGGGAGAAACTGAGGGTAAAGGCATTTCTTTGAAGTGCCACCACTGCGGCGCAGAGTATGAATTAACGGAAACCGGCAAATTAAAGGCGCTGAATGTAGAGCCAAAATTTGACCATATTCCCGATTGGTATGTCTGGCAGCGGGATCAGGTGCGTCAGGAGCTGGAAAACGGCACCTACTTGCTGGACAAGGAAGTGGATATCGGCGTGATGGTCAATTACAAGGCGATCTATATGGTAGGCTCCGGCCGCTTGACCCATACCGCCGAGGGCTTTACCCTCACCGGCTGTGACGGCAAGCTGGAGTATAGCCAGGGCCCGCTTTCCTGTTACAGCCTGTACGCCGATTATTACTGGTATGAGATTGGGGATGTGATCTGCATTGGCAATCACGATGTATTGTATTACTGCTTCCCCAAGGGTGGGGATGTGGTGGCAAAGACCCGGATCGCCACGGAAGAACTCTATAAACTGAAAAAACGCCGCCCGGTAAAAATAGCGGCAGAATAGGCAAAAGCAGACAGCTCCCGCTGTCTGCTTTTTGCTAAATTATTGTTTACCGCACTACTGATACGCCGAAGGCGTATAGCTTCCCCCGGGGGGAAGCTGTCACCGCTTTGGCGGTGACTGATGAGGAATGCGGGCAGAAAAGTTACGATTTATGCGCAGAAACAGACTTTTTCCTGACTTTCAGCTGTCGCCGTTCCTCATCCGTCTTTTGCCATTGTCTTTATG
>JAFTTQ010000065.1 GCA_017466665.1 Oscillospiraceae bacterium | reverse complement strand
TGAAAGTCAGAAAAAAGTCTGTTTCTGCGCATAAATCGTAACTTTTCTGCCCGCATTCCTCATCAGTCACCGCCAAAGCGGTGACAGCTTCCCCCCGGGGGAAGATATACGCCTTCGGCGTATCAGTAGTGCGATAAACAATCATTTACACTTTCAAGGAGTTTCCAACCATTTTCATTTGAGCCGATGTGCCTCAATCGGCCCCTACGGTTGGTACGACAAACAATCATTCACACTTTTAAGGAGAATACATTATGAAACCTATTCAGACTTCCAATGCCCCGGCGGCGATCGGCCCTTACAGCCAGGGTATGGACATGGGCAATTTGGTCTTTACCTCCGGGCAGATCCCCGTTGACCCGGCAACCGGCACCATCCCTGAGGGCATTGAAGCTCAGGCACACAAAAGCTGTCAAAATGTGGGCGCTGTTCTGCAAGCTGCCGGCAGCGGCTTTGACAAGGTGGTAAAAACCACCTGTTTTCTGGCAGATATGGCAGATTTTGCCCAGTTCAACGCCGTCTACGAAAGCTATTTTATCTCCAAGCCTGCCCGGAGCTGTGTTGCCGCAAAAGCCCTGCCCAAGGGTGTTTTATGTGAAATCGAAGCAATTGCCGTGAAATAACCTATATAAAAAACACCATTTCGTTTCAAAAAATCGTCATCTTCCGGTTATTTGGTTGCAAGTTTTTTCATATTATGTTATGATTACAAAAATGTATGGGAGTGTGATCTTATGTGGTTTTTTGAAGAAATTTCAATGATTCGGGAGGTTACATATTTCGCAGTTATCCTGCGGATCTTGATGGCTGCTATCCTGGGCGGCTTGATGGGCCTGGAAAGAGGACTGAAAAACCGGGCTGCCGGTCTTCGTACCTATATGCTGGTATGCGTGGGTTCCTGCCTGATCATGCTGACTAACCAGTTTATCTTTCAGTCCTACGGTCAGGGTGATCCGGTGCGCATGGGCGCTCAGGTCATCAGCGGCATCGGCTTTTTGGGTGCCGGCACCATCATCGTCACCCGCCGCAGTCAGGTCAAGGGCTTGACCACTGCCGCCGGCCTGTGGTCTGCCGCCGGTGTGGGTCTTGCTTTGGGCATTGGCTTCTATGAAGGCGCAATTACAGGCGCATTTGCTGTACTGGTGGTTATGACCATGATGCAATATATGGATAACAAAATGCGCAATAAAACAAAATCCTTTGAGATCTATGTGGAGCTTAAGGGTAGTACCACCTTGGGTGATCTGCTGCGGCAGATCCGGGAAATGGAAATCGAAATCCGGGATGTACAAAAGCAGACCGGCGCCGATATTGAAGGCAATGTAAGAGCCTACTCTGCGACCCTGGAAACCAAAAAGCGCACCCCTCACCAGATCATCTTGGAAAAGATCGTCACCATTGAAGGTGTGATCTACGCCGAAACCCTGTAAAGATACCAAAAATCGCCAGGCTTTAGCGCTGTGTTCTTAAGGGAGAATCGTAATTAATGTGTTGTAGGGCGGGGGCTTGCTCCCGCCGCTAGCCCAACAAGAAATCGCAGCATCCACAATGGATGCTGCGGTATTTTTTCAGTAAATTGGAATTGGTCTGTCGGTTACAGTTCTTTGCCCCTACGCATTTTTCTAATCAGCATACACGCCAAAAACCGGATACGATGAAATTAGTAGAACTGCTCAACAACCTTGGCTTCCAGCGTATCTACATCTCGGAATATGAAGCAAATACGTTCTCCCTCCCGTTTTTGAGAGCAAAATTCCATTGGAGATTTTGCTCCCATAGGCCATTCGGGTTCCTGTATCCAATGGGGGTATTTTCTTGGCATGAGGTGGAATAATGTACGAAGTTCCTGTTTTGCCATATTTACAAATTTGCTAGTCGAAATACCGTCATTCTTTTTGCTCAAAACCTCATCAATGAGGGAATCAACTTCTGCACCACCCAAATACTCCATTCGCAGCTTATCTCGCAAATCGTTCACCGAGAACTCAGGCGGTTCACATAAAACAATGTCAGGATATTGATAAGTCACCAGTTCACCAAGCATTCTGTGAGTAACAACTCTACCAACAACATCATATCCAAAGGACAAGCAAGCATACCGAACGGAATAGTTATTACTCTCCAAGCGACTGCGATTTGATTTTGACCAAAATACATGGTCTCTATTGTTCATAATTTCTGGGGTTAATAAAGTTTGAGCAATATCCCAAATAGATGGGTCATCAGTAAACAGTGTTTCGAACTCCGAATATGTTAATTTACCAGAGACAAAATCAATAATTCGTTGCATAACACTCACTCTTTCGCCAAATTCAAGTTTTCGAATTGATTATATCATAGGCACCATATATTTTCAATATCACGGTGTGAAGGCTTTCGGCGGGAGCAAGCCCCCGCCCTACATTTAAGGTGACAGCCTTATATTTCTCCGTTAAGAATATTGCGCCTTCGCCTGGCGATTTTTTAAAAGGTCGCAACATCCTGCTGGGCGGGTTCGGCAGGCTCTACGGTTACAGCCGTGAGCACCGGGCCCAATTCCCCCTGGTACAGATAATGCTTTTCCGCGCTGATCTTGGCAGTGACCGTCACCCAGCTACGGGGCTTCAGTTCTTTTGATCTTTCATACCTACAAGGTACGCCGCAGAACTGAATATCGTCCACACAGCAGGTCATCACAAATCTGCCGGGGGCAAACATATTTTCCTTCTCCCGGCGGAGCATTGCCACCTGACCCTTGAATTTAACAGATTTGCCGTCATATTTCTGCGGCTCCTCTGTCACATCCCGGTACCACAGGGCGTAATCGTCATCCTCCACAGTAATCACCGGGGCATTCACATCAAAGGGCAGCGGATCCTCCACATCGTCAAAGGCTGTGGTGCCATCTAAATAATCATACAAAATGTCCATACGGCGGTTGGCGGCACGCACCAGTTTGTGAAGCTCGGTGGTATCCGCGCCGGGCTGCAGGCGGTTAAAAACCACCATCTGCCCACCCATCAGCTTATCCATTACCAGATTCCGCATATTGGCGTTATATGCCATAATGGTGGTAGAATCGGCAAACATAACCTCCTGAGCTACCACCCAGCCCTCCGGGAACCGGCTGTACAGGTCGCCCACAAGCTGCATACCGTTCAGCTCCGCCACCACACGCTGAGCCTTGTACTTTTTTGCCAGAGCCTTTAATTCGCCGGAGGTGACCGTCTGCTGATCCAGCACCTCTAAATAGACATTTTGGTGGGGATATGCGGAAAAATCGTATTCTTCCTCACCCTCCTCAAATACCAGCAGCAATGTGCGCTCACCGGCATTGAACCGGGGATCCTCCAGGGTCTCCTGAATGAATTTTGTCTTGCCGGAATCCAGAAAGCCGGTAAAAACATATACTGGAATTTGGGTCATAGCTTACACCCCAAACAGCTTGGCAACCGCAGCTTCGTTAAGCTGGGCACCAATCACGCACAGCTTGCCGGTCACTTCTGCACTGCCCATACGGACATTCTGCTCACCGGGCACATAGTCAAAATGGATCCAGCCACCCTCGGTGCAGGGGACAATGCCCTTTGCCCGCAGGATCATACCGTAATCGCCGGAATCCAAGGCAGTAAGCGCGTTTTCAATGTCGGAGACTCCATACTTTTTCGCCGTTTCCACGCCCCAGGAGATAAAGACCTCCTCAGCGTGATGATGGTGATGGTGGTGATCGTGATGGTCGTGGCCGCAGCAGCAGTGACCGTCCTCGTGATCGTGGTGATGATGTTCGTGTTCCTCGTCGTGGTGATGGTGGCAGCAGTGATGCTCACCGTCCTCGTGATGATGGTGGTCATGTTCTTCATCATGATGATGGTGGCAGCAGTGATGCTCACCGTCTTCGTGATGATGGTGTTCATGTTCTTCATCATGATGATGGTGGCAGCAATGATGTTCGTCATCCTCGTGATCGTGATGGTGGTGACCGCAGCAGTGGTGCTCCTCGTCATCGTGATGGTGATGATGGTGGTGATGGGCTTCCTCCTCCAGCTTTTTCAGCTCGCTGGCTACGGACGCGCCGCCCTCCATTGCCACCAAAAGCTGCGCGCCGGTAAGCTGATCCCAAGGGGTTGTGACCACGGTGGCGTGGTCATTGTGCTCACGGAGCATTGCAACAGCCTTATCCAGCTTGTCCTGAGGAATCGCATCGGTACGGGACAAAATAATGGTGCCGGCAGTTTCCACCTGATTGTTATAAAACTCACCAAAGTTCTTCATATAGACCTTGACCTTACCGGCATCCACCACTGCCACGGTGTAGCCGATCTGCACGCCCTCCACCTTTTCCACGGCGGCGATCACATCAGACAGCTTGCCTACACCGGAGGGCTCAATGATAATCCGGTCAGGGGCGTAGGTATCCAGCGCCTCCTTCAATGCCTTGCCGAAATCACCCACCAGAGAGCAGCAGATGCAGCCGGAATTCATCTCGGTGATATTGATGCCCGCATCCTGCAAAAAGCCGCCGTCAATGCCGATCTGACCGAACTCGTTTTCGATCAGCATCAGCTTTTGCCCGGCATAGCCTTCCTGGATCATTTTCTTGATAAGGGTTGTTTTACCGGCACCCAAAAAGCCGGAATAGATGTCAACAGTCGTCATTGGTACGGCTCCTTCCAAAATTTTTCTATCATACATTATATCACATTTTTTCTATTTTTCCACAAGAAAATGTGATTTTGAAAAAAGCCGCGGTTTTTTGGGAACTCGACAAAATTTTCTTGCTTTCGTAAGCAGAATTTCATAAAGTAAGAAACGGCGGTTTTCCCCAGATGCGACATAACCGCTAAGTCCGCCGCTGTGTTCCTCCACAGCGACGGACTTTTTGATGTAAATTATTTTATCTTATTAACCGTAGGGGCCGATGTGGGCATCGGCCCCTACGACCGTATTGTAATTGGTTAGTACGATAAATTCCAATTTATAGCACTGGGATCAGGAGCATTTTATCCGGGTCGGGCTCGCCCTGCAGGTCATTTGCCTGCTGGATGGCAGAAACCGTGGAGCCGCATTTTTTCGCGATCTCCCACAAGCCCTCCTGCCCCGCTTTGCGCAGAATCAAGCTGGGACGCGCCGGATCCTTTGGCGACGACTCTCCCACAGTCAGCCCTGTGACCATGGGCATTGCCTCCATAGCGGAAGCGACCGTATCCAGCAGCATTTCCCCCCGCAGTACAGTGCTGTCCTCCCCTGCCGATGCCTGGGGCTTTCCGGACTGGCTGCACCAAACAGCTATCTGGGCATTATCGCCCAGGGCAACTGACATATCCCCCTGCCAGTGGGCGCTTGATGCCTGCAGCACGCCCTCGGTATCGTAATACAGAATTTGGAATATTCCCGGCAGCTCCAGCTCCATTTCATTCGGCTTGCGCTGCTTTCTGGGACAACCGGGATAAAACGCCACATCCGCCACCCGGCTGCTGCCAAAGGGTGCGGTCTGCTCCGCACGGACGCGCTGGCTCTGCCGCTCCAAAACACTGGGTATCTCCACATTTTCTGTGTTGACGGTCACTGCCCGATCCGGGCTGTAAGCATCCTCCACCACAGTTACATCCTGGGTATCATAAACCATATACTGCCCGGATAGCCCCGCCTTTAATCGAAGTCTGCCCTGCTCTGACGGCTCGATCTCCATACTGGTCACCATAGGCAGGATCTGCACCTGTGCCTGATGGCCATACTCCTGCTGCAATTCCGTATACTGTGAAAATGGGATCTCAAAATCCCAGGCCCCCATTGCCCCCTCCGGGGTTCTGTACAGGATATGCAATGCCGAATTGCCCCGGAAAACCGCCTTATCTCCCAATACCTTCTGATCTGTCACCTCCGGCTGCAGGCTCCAGCGCACCAGCTTTTCCAATGCCGGTGCGGAGGTGGGAAGGGTCAGCTCCTCATCGATCATAAACGCCTTTTCTCCAGCCTCACAGGCAAAGGTAACCGGATAGGTTTTCTGATGGAGCTGGATATCCTCCGGCACCTGCTCCGGGGTGTAGGTCACAGCCTCACAGGGCACATACGCCTCAGCAGTCATTCCCACCGTTGCCCGCACCATCAGCTTTCGGCTGGAAAGAGTACGGGCATCCACAGAGCGCAGCAGACCCTGACACAAAATAGAGCCGTCCACGCCGGTATCGGGAATATCCCATTTCATAGACATAGGGATCCAACACTCCACGCACTGCGCCTGACTGCCATCCTCCGGGGCGTACAGCACCCACGCCATCACACCGCAGTTGATGCCAATATCATCCCCACGCCATTCCTTCCCCCGCACCATCACCTGCCCCCAGGCACAAAGCACCCTGCCCACATCCGGCATTCCATCGTTCAGCCGCAGCTCCTAGGTCTGCTCCTGGGTCTGTGATTCCGCCTTCAGTTGCCGCAGACAGGGAATTTTATTGGTATGAAACTGTAATTCCATTATGGATCACTCCTTATCCTGTTTCGCTGTTTCACCATATGCGCCATAGGACAAGGTTATGCCTGCATTTTTCCGGGATGCTACGGAAGCTCCAGCAGGCCTAACAGGTTGGCATCCGTAAACGCCGGAGAGGTGTAGGCTGCATCCAGGATTGCCTCCCGGTTATCCGGGTCATTTTCGATCTCCTTTGAAAAAAGCTGTGCTGTTTTTTCCGTATCGCCACCCAGTGCGTTTACCAAAATACAGGCTGTGACCGTAAATTTCACCCGGCATATCAGGTCAAAATCCCATACCGCCTGCAGCCAATAGCGGCGAATCAGGTACACCGCCAAATGGCGCAGCATCGGATCCCAGGTGCCCCATTGGGGATCCGTCAGCCGATTTTTCCACTGCCCGGTCAGAATCTCCAAGCCCTCAAAGAATTGCAAAATCGGCTGCAAATCCCCTGCCCCGGCATACTCTTTTGCAGATTGCAGGCATTTTTCCGGGGAAAAAACAGGGTACTCTCCGCCATCTATGGCAGATTGCACCTGATGGGCATACAGCAGTACTACCGCCAATGCCCGGTTGGCCGGCATTGGGGTATGGGTCACAAATGAAAGCACTTCCTCCCTGCTTTTGCGCAATACCGCCATTACTTCGCCATCGTATTCCGGCTCCTCACCGCCGGGCACCGTTTCCGTTTCGGCGGATATGCCTTGGAATAGCAGCCTTGCCGCCTCCGGGCAGGATAATTCCACGCCCCACTCGGCAAAATCTCCGTAATCCATATACAGACGAGGGTATTCCCGGCAAACCTGACACAGCGCGTCGTGATCCAGCTCCGCCTGGATTTGGCAAAGACCGTCCTGCCGCCACATAGGACAGCGGTCATTCTCCAAAGCCATATAGGAGGCGCCATTGTCCGTTTTCAGCACTTGGCGCAGACGGTCACCCAATGGACCGGAAAGTGTGCGGTAATAGGCTGCGGCTGTTTCATCCACATCCACTTCCCATCCCTGACAGCAGCTATCCGGGCAGGCCTGGGCAATACACCGAAATCGCCTGTAAGCATTCCAAACCGTTCGTTCCATAAAATTTCATCTTCCCTTAGATATGAAAATTATTGGGCACCTCTAAAAACTACTCTAAAATGGTTTATAAATTGAAAGATGTTAATTTTTAAACAATTTGAGCAAAAGCTTTGGAATAAGTGCTGTTATTTCATGCCTTAGCTACCCATTTAGGCAACGTTTTTAGCCGGTCTGT
>JAFTTQ010000064.1 GCA_017466665.1 Oscillospiraceae bacterium | reverse complement strand
GCAGGTGGCCAGAGCGTGAACCTCGATACGCTCCTTGGCGCGCATCACGTCCAGAGGACCGATGGTGGCGGCGCAGGGAGGCACGTTGGCGATGTCGCCGGACTGACCGAAGGTGCCGTTCAGGGAGTTCTGCATGATGGTCATGGGGTGCAGCTTAACTATCTGAGCAGGCTGGTTCAGCCACTCTTCGATGTCGCCGGAGCCGATGAACTCGGGGATGGGATCTACGAAAGCCATATGGCCGGCCCAACCGGGAGAGGTGGAGGCGATGTCAGCGCCGCCCTCAGAGATGTCGTTAATAATCTTGGAGTAGTCCTTAATGTTGGCATTGGTGGGGAAATGGACATTTTCCATAGGCATACGCAGCTTCTCGTCGATCTGGTAGTACAGGTACTTGATCATAGAGTGTGCAAAGCCTGCTTCGTAGGTTACAGGAGCGATGTTGCCGTCCTGATCTGCCCATTCATCTTCAGCGAACAGGTGAACCTTGGAGCAGTCGACCTTAATGTAGTTAATGAGCTGTGCCAGAGGGATGTAAGTATCGGGCTCGGGGTTACCCAGAATCATAGTAAAGGTCTTACCTGCCTCGGAAGCAGCCTTCAGACGGGAGAACAGAGTAGCGATGAGAACGGGGTGGGGGTTCATCATAACCTTGACCTCGAACTCGGGATGCCACCAGGGCTCACGCTGCTCCAGTTCCTTGCCGCTCATCTTGCGAACGCGCTCACAGACCTCCTTGTCCTTAAAGGGGACAAAGTCGTGGGGCTGGAAATCAAACTTGGTTGCGGGATCGACGATAAAGTCTTTCATTTTTGAAATTCTCCTTTCAGAATTGCAGATTCTATATTCATCTGGTGATCTCAATCACCAGCTCCGCACAAATAGGGCTATTGTAAGTAAAACGTTTTTTGTTTATGTACATATGCGCAGGAATTTACTTATATAGTATACACTATTATTCCAGTAATTGCAAGGAAAATCTGCCTGTTTTTACTGTCAAAACCGCCAAAAAACACACCGCTTTTTTATGCGGTGTGCTTAATATTTTTAGTTAGCGCCAACTTAAGCGCAGCCATTGTAGCCTGAGTGCGTATCTCTTCCCTGTCGCCATCAAAACGGAAACAAACTGTCTCTGTACCGCTTTCGTCAGCATAGCCGATATATACTGTACCCACAGGCGTTCCCCGGTCATCACCGGACGGTCCGGCAAGACCGGTAACCGATATGGCTACATCTGCGCATAGCGCCCGTCTTGCGCCCGCAGCCATCGCTTCCGCCACCGGTGCTGAAACCGCACCCTCTCTGTGGAGAAGTTCGGTATCCACACCTAAAAGGGCGGTTTTTATTTCATTGGTATAAGAAATTATGCCACCTTTATAGACCTTTGAACTGCCCGATACTGCGGTGATTTTTTCCCCAATCATACCGCCGGTACAGCTTTCCGCTGTGGCAAGGGTCTTGCCGTTCAGGGCTTCAAACAATTCACAGATAAGGTGTGTCATCATATTTCACCGTGATTTTCTCCACCGTTTTTAGTGCCTCTTCAATCAGAGCTTCCCTGTCAAGGTCTTTTTCCGCATCAATGACCTGAGATAGAACTGGCTTGGTGCGGGGATGCTTGGGGGTAAAGACGGTGCAGCAATCCTCATAAGGCAAAATAGAAGTATCCAGCGTGCCGATTTTCCGGGCGATGGTTACGATTTCCTCTTTATCCATACCGACTAAGGGCATAAAAATGGGGATATCCACCACTGCGCCGGTAACTGCCATTGCCTGCATCGTCTGACTGGCTACCTGACCCAAATTTTCACCGGTAATCAGTGCACCACAGCCGTCCTGCTGGGCGATTTTCTGAGAAATTTCCATCATAAACCGCCGCATAATGAGGGTAAAGTATTCCTCCGGGCAATTATCACGAATGGCTTCCTGAATGGCGGTAAAGCTGACTACATTTACGGTCATCCGTCCGCAATAGCGGGTTACCAAACGGGCAAGCTCCATCACCTTATTCCGAGCAAGCTGAGAGGTGTACGGATAAGAGAAGAAATGGATGCACTCCACCTCCACACCACGCTTTGCCATCATATAAGCCGCCACAGGAGAGTCAATACCGCCGGAGAGCAGGCACATCGCCCGACCGCCTACACCGGTAGGCAGGCCACCGGCACCCGGCTCTGCAGGTCCGTGGACATAGGCCGCTAAATCACGAACTTCTACATAGACGATATACTCCGGATGGCGCACATCCACTTTACAGGTGGGGTGGGCATCTGCCAACCGTCCGCCAATCTCCCGAGAAATTTCCATAGAGTTCATAGGAAATGCCTTATCCGACCGCTTGGACTCTACCTTAAAGGATTCTGCGCAGTCCAGGTCATCCCCCAGATAAGCTTCTGCCGTTTCGTAAATGCGGTCGATATTCTTCTCACAGGGGCGGCAGCGGCACAGGCTTACCACACCGAAAATAGCGTGGCAGGCTTCCCAAGCCCCGTCCACATCTGCCATATCATCCATCGGTTCTACATAAACGGTGGACTGCATAATATATACATCAAAATTACCGTAGGCCTTCATCCGACGGCGGATATTTTGCCGCAGCTTGTCCTCAAACTGCCGACGGTTTGCGCCTTTTAATACAATCTCGCCTAATTTCAGTAAAAAAATCTCTTTCACAATGGTTACCTCGTTTGATTAAAGTTCTACCGTTCTGTAGCGGACGGCTTCTGCTAAATGCTCTGGAGTGATATCCTTGCTGCCATCCAAGTCAGCAATGGTACGCGCAACTTTTAATATCCGGTCATAGCTCCGGGCAGTCAGACCGAAGGTATCAAATGCCATTTTCATAAGCTGGGCGCCGGCATCGTCAATCTGACAGTGGAAACGCAGCTCGTTGGGACCCATTCGGGCATTACACATACCGCTGCTCTCGCCATAACGGCGATTCTGGATATTCCGGGCGGCATTGACCCTCTCTTTCACAGCAGAAGAAGGTTCTGCCTCTTCCCTGCGCCGCAGATTTTCAAAATCCACAGCGGGAACTTCCACAATAATATCAATTCTGTCCAGTAACGGCCCTGAAATACGGCTTCTGTAATTTTTAACCGCCTGTTCGCTGCAGGTACATTTTCCCGAAGGGTCTCCGTACCAGCCGCATTTACAGGGATTCATAGCACACACCAGCATAAATTCTGCCGGATAGTTATATGCGCCGGACACCCGGGCAATGGTTACCTGACCGTCCTCCAGGGGCTGACGCATCATATCTAAGGTATCTTTCCGAAATTCCGGCAGCTCGTCCAAAAACAGAACACCCTTGTGGGCAAGAGAAATTTCGCCCGGCTTGGGATTCGTACCGCCGCCCACCAGACCGGCATTGGAGACTGTATGGTGAGGATTTCGGAAGGGTCGCTGACGAATCAGCGGCGATTTGGGAGAGAGCATACCCATTACGGAATAAATTTGGGTAACATCCAGGGACTCTTTCCAGGTCATATCCGGCAGGATTGACGGAAGTCTGCGGCTGAGCATACTTTTGCCCGAGCCGGGAGGGCCGATCAGCAGCATATTATGTCCGCCGGCGGCTGCCACTTCCATCGCCCGCTTTACATTTTCCTGACCCAATACATCCTTAAAATCCAAAAGTGCATTTTCCGTCTGCTCAGGCACCCAAATAGGCTCTTCGGTCAGCTCCCGCTCACCGTTGAGGGCTTCCACAAGCTCCCGGACAGTATGGACAGGCATAATTGCCGGACCGCGGGCCAGGGTTGCTTCCGGCGCATTTTCCGCAGGCACAAAAATATGGGTAAAGCCCTCCTGCTTTGCGGCAATGGTCATGGGAAGTACACCGGTAATGGGGCGAATCTGTCCGTCCAGGCTCACCTCGCCCAAAAAGGCGGTGGTGGATTTGGGCCTGCGGACAGCACCGCAGGCGCACATAATGCTAAGTAAAATAGGCAGATCGTAATGGGTACCCGCCTTTTTAAGACTTGCAGGCGCAAGGTTTACGGTAATTCGCCCTGTGGGGAATTTCATCCCGCTGTTTTTCGCGGCAGCACGGACACGCTCCCTTGCCTCCTTCACCGCCGCATCCGGAAGTCCCACAATATCAAAAGCAGGAAGTCCGTTGGATATATAGCATTCCACCCGGACCGCATTGCCCCGGATGCCGGTAACACTCATTGTATGTACACTGCAAATCATCGTGCCATCTCCCATACATAGTCTGTCTCTTATCATACTCTATTTACCTTAAAAAGACAATTGTTTTTTTCTTTCTATGAAAAATAACAACATATTCCCACTTTTTTCCCCTGTTGGCGGGGATTATCGCTTTACAAATCGAGAGAAAGGTGTTATTATATATGCGCAAAAAAATGAATACTTTAGGAGGTATTTTAATTTGGCTAGAAAATTTAAGACAATGGACGGCAATACCGCTGCCGCCCACGTTAGCTACGCCTTTACCGAAGTAGCTGGCATCTACCCCATTACGCCCTCCAGCCCTATGGCCGACTATGTTGACCAGTGGTCTGCTGCAGGCCGTAAGAACATCTTCGGCAACACCGTTAAGGTGGTCGAGATGCAGTCCGAGGCCGGTGCTGCCGGTACTGTTCACGGCTCTCTGGCCGCCGGTGCCCTGACCACCACCTACACCGCATCTCAGGGTCTGCTGCTGATGATCCCCAATATGTACAAGATCGCCGGCGAGCTGCTGCCCAGCGTATTCCACGTTTCCGCACGTACCGTCGCTACTCAGGCTCTGAACATTTTCGGTGACCACTCCGACGTTTATGCCTGCCGTCAGACCGGTTTCGCAATGCTGGCTGAGTCCAACGTTCAGGAAGTTATGGACCT
>JAFTTQ010000063.1 GCA_017466665.1 Oscillospiraceae bacterium | reverse complement strand
TAACATTATGCGGTATTAGCAGTCGTTTCCAACTGTTGTCCCCCACTGAAAGGCAGGTTCCTCACGCGTTACTCACCCGT
Organism: Oscillospiraceae bacterium; assembly: GCA_017466665.1. Classification (GTDB taxonomy): domain Bacteria; phylum Bacillota; class Clostridia; order Oscillospirales; family Oscillospiraceae; genus Faecousia. Next base: position 3,140 of record JAFTTQ010000063.1, on the reverse strand, counting down.
TCGCCACTAAACTTAGCTTCCTTTGGCCGAAGCCGCATTCCACTAAGTCCCGGTCGACTTGCATGTGTTAGGCCCGCCGCCAGCGTTCGTCCTGAGCCAGGATCAAACTCTCAAAAAATTGTATCTTAAAGCCTTTCAGCTCTAAAATCGTTTTTCTGAATCATTTGTCTAGCAAATATACTCAAGAATTTTCGTTGGCTGTTATTCGTTTTAAAACGCTTAAACAATCCATTTATTGTCAAGGTGTTCTGTTCGTCTTTGCGTTATTCAATTTACAAGGTACAGATTGGTTTGCTGCCTCCCGGGGTGGCCCGTTCATCGGACAGCTTGCCTATGATACCAAATGAATTTCCATTTGTCAACCCCTTTTTTCATTTTTTTAAAGTTTTTTTCATTTCTTTTTTAAGTCGATATTTTTCCCGTTTTTTCAGGCTTTTCGGATGCCGGAGGTAATGTCCGTCAGGGCATCGGCAGCGTCCATAACGCTTTCTTCCCGGCAGGCAATATCCCCCAGGGAGATCATGCCGCACAGCTTGCCGTTTTCCACCACGGGAAGTCTGCGCACCTGCTGTCTTCCCATCAAATGCGCCGCCACACCGGCATCCATATCCGGCTTGACGGAGAGCACCTGATTGGTCATTACCTGGCGGATCTTGGTTTCAGCCGCCGGCTTATTAGCAGCCATACAGCGGATCACCAAGTCCCGGTCAGTCACCATTCCACAGAGCTTGCCGTCGGCACCACAGACAGGAAGCGCCCCTATATTATAATGTGTAAGCGCTCTTGCCGCCACCTCTACCGATTCCTCCGGGCTAATCTTGATTACATCCTTTGTCATAATATCCGATACCTTCATAGCCGTACCTCCTTACGCAGGAAAGTATTGCCCACCCCACCGTCGATTATACATTATAAATAATGTAAATTTGTTATTTATTCTTTCTTCTTTATTCCGCACCTTCTAAAGCTCCCCTCGTCAGGGGAGCACGCGAACAGCGTGACTGAGGGGTAGTCTTCTCTCCCTCCGTCTTCGCCTGCGGCGAATCCACCTCCCTCATCAGAGGGAGGCTCTTATCGATGAAGCTTTCATAACAACGACAAATTATCGGCAGTTTTCCAATAAACCAACCATACAACAAAAAGGGAATTTGATTTTACACTATATTTTTATATAATGTATGTAAGATTTAGGTGCCAAAACGGTAGTTTATAAGTGAAGGAGGGATGGATATGGAGGATCGTGAGTTGATCAGATTGCTGCTTGTCCGCAGTGAACAGGCTGTCACGGCACTGGCGCAGCGGTTTGGAAACCGCCTGTTTCACACAGCCTACAACATTTTAAACTCCCGGGAGGATGCGGAGGAAGCCGTTAACGACACCTATCTTGCCCTCTGGAATGCCATCCCCCCAGCACAGCCTGACCCATTGGAGGGCTTTGTCCATCGGACAGGCCGAAACATCGCCCTGAAAAAGCTCCGCTATCAAAGCGCGCAGAAGCGGAGCAGTCAATACGATGTGCCTTTGGAGGAGCTGTCCGCCATATTGCCCGGCGGCAATTTAGAGGATACCCTGGATGCCCGGGCACTGGGACAGGCGATCGACCGTTTTCTGGATAAGCTCCCCCGCCAAAGCCGCATTTTATTCTTGCGGCGGTACTGGTTCGGGGATTCTGTCACAGAGCTGGCAAAGGAATTTTCCATGACAGAAAACAGCATATCCGTCCGGCTCAGCCGCATTCGCAATCAATTAAAGCACTATCTTATGAAGGAGGGATTCTTCCTATGAAAAATGATAAACTGCAAGACGCCCTTTCCCACATCAGTGATAAGCACATTGCAGAAGCCGCCGCACCGAAAAAACGGCGTTACGCCCCCTATATTGGTGCCATTGCCGCCTGTCTTGCTCTGGTAATCACCTTGGGAATCGCATTGCCGAAATCAAGTGTTCCCCCGGTAATGGAAAACCCGCAAAACACCCAACCCAGTAACATCCCAACCACCACACCAACCCCGGTGAAAATCCCCGATGTGGTATACGCCGACAAGCTGCTTGCCTCCCCGGTCTTGCCGGAAATGGCGGTATACCCCTTAAATCAGGAAAACTGGAATGAGTGGCGTGCGCAGGAGGATGCCTGGCGGCTTTGCCGTAACGCACTGCACGATGCCCCGGTGGGCTATGCCGACAGCCTGGTGGGTTTTTGGAAGGCGAGCATCCCCATTTATCTATCCGATAACGGAGAAAATACGGTCTATTCCCCCATCAGCCTGTATATGGCGCTTGCCATGCTGGCACAGACCACCGGCGGGGAGTCACAGCAGGAAATCTTGGACTTGCTGGGTGCTGAGAGTATGGAAGCCCTTGCCCAGCAAGCGCAGCTTGTGTTCAAAAATCAATATGAAAATGACGGAGTCCACACCAGCATCCTGGCAAATTCCCTATGGCTGGATGATGCCTATGTTTTCAATCAGGATGCGGCAAAACAGTTGGCAGACACTTTTTATGCATCCGTTTATCAGGGAGCCTTGGAAACGCCGGAAATGAACATTGCCCTCAAGGACTGGCTGAATGTGCAGACCGGCGGACTTTTGGAGGACAGCATTTATGAGCTGGATTCTATGGATGCCCTGACTGCCCTTGTGATCGCCAACACCATCAACTACCGCTGCAAATGGCTGGACACTTTCAACGCCGACAAAAACACCCAGGATATTTTTTACGGCACAGGCGGTGAACAGACAGTCACCTTTATGCACAAGGCCAACGAAACCAGCAGTTACGTCTGGGGTAAGGATTTCACCGCCACCAGTGTTGCTCTGGATGACGGCAGCCGGATGTGGCTGATCCTGCCGGATGAGGGCTATACCCCGGAGGATCTTTTAGCCAGCGGCAACGCGCTTGATATGATTTTTGAGGAAAGCTATTCCAACAAGCAAGCTGTCACCGTCAACCTGTCCCTGCCTAAATTCGATGTTTCCGGGGATCTGGATCTGATGGCAGGCCTGCAAGAAATGGGCATCACCCAAGTAACAGACCGGGATCAGGCTGATTTTTCCGGCATCTGCGCCTACGATCAGGGGATCTATTTGGGAAGTGCCCAGCAAGGTATCCGTGTGTCTGTTGACGAGGACGGTCTGACCGGC
>JAFTTQ010000010.1 GCA_017466665.1 Oscillospiraceae bacterium | reverse complement strand
GTTTTATCCTTGGTGAACAGAATGCCAAGGCTGCTGGTGAAATTGGGGTTTTCTTCGGGAACCCAAATGCCCTTCAGCTTGGTGCAGCCGGAAAAAGCGCTGCTTTCAATGTTACGGGTTTCCTTGCCGATGGTAACATCGGTCAGCCCCACGCAGGCAGCAAAGACACCAGTGCCAATATGGGTGACCTTGTCCGGAACGGTGATTTCTGTCAGATTGGTGCAATCAGCAAAGGCCCAGAAGTAAATGAAGCGGGTATCCGTATGGATATTGCACTGTGTAATATCCTTAGCGGTGCTTTCCATCAGTACCAGATGGGGATTACTTGCGTTGCCCAAATATTTTCCGTTGTCATAGACCGTGTAAGCCAGATTGGGGCAGTTCAAAAACGCGCCGGCAAGAACGGTAACACTGCTGGGGATGGAAATATTGGTCAAGTTGGTGCAGCCCTCAAACGCCCGCTCGCCGATCTCGGTGACACCTTCCGGAATCGTGATACTTTTCAGATTGCTGCAGGCCTGAAATGCGGTGCCTTCAATTAGAGTGAGGTTTTTGCCCAGGGTGATGCCGGTAAGTCCCGTACAACCCGAAAAAGCACCTCTGCCGATGACGGTTACGCTGTCCGGGAGGGTAATACTTTTCAGCCCGGTGCAGCCATAAAAGGTGTTGGGGTTGATGACGGTGATGCCATCCGGGACAGTAATGCCCGTTAAGTTGGCGCACTCCCAAAATGCAGAAGCGCCAATGCCGGTGACCGGCAGGCCCTTATAGGTCGCCGGAATCACCAAATCGCCGGTGGCAGTCTCTTCACAGCCGGTGACTGCATAGCTCTTGCCGTCATAGTTCAGCTGAAAGTGCAGATCGCCGTCTTTTTCTATTTGGGCCGCGACCGGCTGCAGGGAAAGGAAGGCGAGTACCCCGATTGCCAGCAGGAAGGTTAACATAATTTTGCGAACAGGGAACTGTAAGGTGTGTTTGCCGGTCATAGGTCATCGTCTCCTTTCATTTTGTCCGAGCCTGTTTCTATCTTACTTTTAATTTATCACAGAATCTTCCAAATGTCGACCCTAAAAACCTTTATACTTATTAAGACAGGATTTTTGCAAAAATGGGACAAAAATGAAAAAGTAATTTTATCTTTTTGCGGACCCCCCTCTTGAGGTGTCCGCAAAACTGTTTCGGACCGTCGGGGACGTCTGTCCCTACATACGACCATAGTTCCTTTTTGCTTTAACTGTAAAATATTTACAAACATAAATTTGTGTACTTGTGCAAGTACACAAATACAAACAAATGTTTTATAAAATCCTTGACAAGTGGGGGATTGTGTTCTAATATTGGGGTACAGCTTGTACACGAACGAGTACAAACGGAGGGAAATATGCAAGTAATGTACTTAAGCCTGCCTGGGCGGCGGCCCATTTGGACAGGCCCCCGGCTGGGCCTTACGGATGTGCAGGGTGCCATTCCCTTGGCTTGGTGCCGGGGGTGCGGCAAGGAGATTTTTTTACGGGGCAGGGAGTTTTGCCCCACCTGTGAAAAGGAGGAACGATATGAACAGAAAGAACGGCACCAGCCCCTGTGAGGGCTGCACCCGGGTGGCATACCCGGACAAATGTGAGAATAAGCTGTGCAAGGAGTGGAAGGCCTGGTTTTTGCGCCGCTGGGCGGCGATCCACGCCTATGGCCAACGGTACGGAAAGTGAGGTGGGCCTATGCAATGGAAGGATGAAGCGCTGGAAAAATTGAAGCGGTATGGCGCTATGCAGCAGGCCCTTCAAAACATCCCGGAGGAAATTGCCCGGCTGAAGGCGGACGCTGCTGCCCTGCGCAGTCCGTCCGGGGAGAGCATTTCCGTGAAGGGTGGCGGCGGCCGCCGGGAGGATGCCCTCATCAACAATATTGCTCAGCGGCAGGAGCTGGAATGGACCTTAAAGCAGGTGAAGCAGTGGCTTGCCATTGCGGACCGGGGGCTGGCGGCACTGACACCGGAGGAGAGGCTTGTGCTTCAGCGGATGTACCTGTTACCGGAGCGGAGGGCCATCGACCTGCTTTGCACAGAGTTGGGGGTGGAGCAGGCCACCGTCTACCGAAAACGTGACAAGGCACTGCGGCGGTTCACTGTGGCCCTGTACGGCTTCCTGGAAACATAATAATAAAATGGGATAAGAAAAGGCTTCTCCTTGAGGAGAAGCTGTCAGCGAAGCTGACTGATGAGGTGTAAAACAAAAAGTGTGGAAACACCTCATCCGCCCCTTCGGGGCACCTTCCCCTCAAGGGGGGAAGGCTTTGGCGGGAAGAATAATTTTACAAAAAAGCCTTGACAAATACTGGAACAGGGTGTATGATATGGGAGGTTAGCAAGGGCTAACTGATAATTAGAAGGGTGGTTAGTCGCCGCTAACCTTTTTTACCGAATCGGGTGATATCTATGAATTTGACAGTTGCAGAGGAAGGCAAAGAGTATATTATTAAGGAAATCAAAACGGATGATGACGAGCTGGATGCATTCCTGTTTTCTTTGGGCTGTTACAGTGGTGAACCCATCACCGTAGTTTCCCGCAGAAAAGGCGGCTGCACAGTTTCCATCAAGGATGGCAGATACAATATCGATAATCAGCTGGCTGAGGCTATTATCGTCTGACGGCGAAAGACAAAGGACAGTCCGCTGATTGTCTTTTGTTTAATGGTTAGCGGATGCTAACTAAAAATGTAATTTCACAGCCTAAGCTGTTTAATTGGACTGAATAGAGGAGGAAATGAAAATGAGAATTGCTTTTGCGGGCAATCCTAACAGCGGTAAGACCACAATGTACAATGCGCTGACCGGCCGTAATGAAAAGGTCGGCAACTGGGCAGGCGTTACCGTTGACAAGAAAGAGGCTCCCATCAAGAAGGCATATGCAGGCGATTTGGAACTGATCGCAGTCGACCTTCCCGGTGCCTATTCTATGTCTCCCTTCACTTCTGAAGAGAGTATTACCAGTTCCTATGTAAAGAACGAGCATCCCGATGCCATTATCAACATTGTGGACGCCACCAACCTGAGCCGCAGCCTGTTCTTTACCACCCAGCTGCTGGAGCTGGGCGTTCCCGTGGTTGTGGCCCTGAACAAGCGAGACATCAACGATAAGAAGCAGACCAAGATCAATGTGGAAGCCCTGTCTGAGAAGCTGGGCTGCCCTGTTGTTGAGACTGTTTCCACCAATGCATCGGGTCTGAAGGAAGCTGTGCAGGCGGCTGCCGCACTGAAGGGCAAGAGCCAGAAGGCCCCCTATAACCAGGGCCTTATCGACCTGACTGACAAAAAGGCAGTTGAGGCGGCTGACCGCACGCTTGTCGAGTTTGTCAACAAGATCGTTGCCAAGGTTGAGAGCCGTAAGGTCCTGACCAAGGAAAAGAATGTGGACGACAAGATCGATAAGGTTCTGACCAATCCCGTTGGCGGTATCATCATTTTTGC
>JAFTTQ010000009.1 GCA_017466665.1 Oscillospiraceae bacterium | reverse complement strand
CCTTGCAGCCTGCCTTTGGCGCACTGGCAGAGCTCGAGCTGCGTCCTGCCCAGATCCCTGCCAAGGCAAATGAATTAAAGGCGGCGATGAACGAAGCCCTCCGTGCAGAGTGGGTGGAGTCCCGCGGCATTACCGTGGAAAAGATCGCCCTGAACCCCATTACCCTCACCGACGAGGATATGAAAAAGATCCAGCAGATGGAGGATGCCGCCACCATGGGCAGCAATCCCTTTATGATGGCTGGTCGTATGACCGATGCTACCGCCAATGCTATGGAAGCAGCGGCAGCCAACGAAGGCGGCGCCATGAATGGCTTCATCGGTATGGGCATGGCTGGCGGTGCTATGGGCGGCGGCTTTAATGCGGCACAGAATTTCTACAATATGGGCGCCCAGCAGATGCAGCAGAGCGTGCCGAATCCTCAGGTAGTTCAGGCACAAAACGAGGGAAAAAATGCCATGGGCTGGAAATGCAGCTGCGGTGCTACCGCAACCGGCAAGTTTTGCCCCGAGTGCGGCACGCCTAAGCCTGTCAAAGAGGAATGGAAGTGCGGCTGCGGTGCGGTGAATACTGGTAAGTTCTGCCAAAACTGCGGTGCATCGAAGCCGGAAAATGCCAGCTGGCGGTGTGCCTGCGGTGCAGTAAATGAAGGCAAGTTCTGTCCCAACTGCGGCGCAAAGAAACCGTAAATTGGAATTTACTGTAAAAGGAGTAGGGAACGCTGCCCACAGCGTTCCGCAAATATTTTCGACCTCGATGGGCGAAAATATTTCTATTTTGCATTTATTTAGAACAAAATCAGCCCAACGAGGTCTGATTTTGTTACGGAGCGCTGAGGGCAGCGCTCCCTACGTGCGAACGAGAGAGTCAGCTAAACAATAATTTAAAATAGCAACAAGGGGTGAGATGCTTGAACAAATTACAACAATACAAATGTCCCTGCTGTGACGGTGCCATCGAATTTGACAGCAGTGTACAAAAAATGAAGTGCCCCTACTGTGATACGGAATTTGAGATGGAGGCACTGGCTGCTTATGACAGCGAACTAAGCAAGGAAAATCCCGACGATCTGCAGTGGGAATCTGCCGGCGGTGCATCCTTTCAGGAGGAAGACGGCGTTCGCAGCTATGTGTGTAAGTCCTGCGGCGGAGAGATCATCGGCGATGCAACCACCGCTGCCACTGCTTGCCCGTTCTGCGGTAACCCTGTGGTGATGATGGAACAGTTTGCTGGCAGCCTTAAACCAGATCGGATCATTCCCTTTAAACTGGATAAAAAAGCAGCCATTGCCGCACTGAAAAAGCATTACCAGGGCAAACGGCTTCTTCCTAAGGTATTCAAGGACGAAAACCACCTGCACGAGATCCAGGGTATCTATGTGCCTGTCTGGCTGTTTGATGCGCAGGCTGATGCGGATGTGCGCTATAAAGCGACCCGGGTGCGTACCTGGAGTGACAGCCGCTACGATTACACCCAGACCAGTTACTATGCCCTATGCAGGGGCGGCAGTCTTGGCTTTCAACAGATCCCGGTAGATGGCTCCTCCAAAATGGATGACACACTCATGGAATCCATTGAGCCGTTTGATTTCTCCAAGTCTGTGGATTTTCAAACGGCATATTTGGCAGGCTACTTAGCGGATAAATACGATGTGGATGCCGAACAGAGCATCGAAAGGGCAAACCAGCGTGTGCGGAAAAGCACTGAGGAAGCCTTTGCGGCAACTGCCGCGGGCTACACCTCGGTGATTCCTGATTTTTCCAGTGTTCGGCTCCGGGAAGGTAAGACCCGCTATGCGCTGTATCCCGTGTGGCTTCTGAACACCAGGTGGAACGGCAAGACCTACACCTTTGCCATGAACGGACAGACCGGCAAGCTGGTGGGGGATCTGCCTATGGATAAAGCTGCATATAAAAAGTGGCTGTTTGGCATTATGGCGGCGGTCACCGCCGGCATCTATGCACTGAGCTACCTTTTATGGCTGCTGTAAGGAGGTGGCAGTATGAAAAGAAAGCTATTTATTTGGATTGCTGTCCTGTGCCTGCTGGCAACGAGCATATTACCGGCGCATGCAGCCACTTCCCGGCTGGATGACGATGCCGGCTTGCTCTCCCTTAGCGAAGAAAAGGAAATTGCTGAGCTGCTCGATGAGATCAGTCAGCGCCATGAAATGGATATTGTGGTGGTGACCGCAGATTCCTTGGACGGTCTTTCCCCTATGGAATACGCAGACGATTACTATGATTACGGCGGCTACGGTGAGGACGGAATTCTGCTGCTGGTGAGCATTGCGGATAACGATTGGTATGTTTCCACCGCCGGGTACGGCATTACTGCCATTACCGATGCGGGTCTTACTTATATGTCCAAGCGGTTTGTGCCATATCTGAGTGAGGGAGAGTATGGGAAAGCCTTTGAAACCTTTGCGCAGCTTTGTGATGAATTTATCACCCAGGCAAAAACCGGTGATCCCTATGATACCCACAATCTTCCCAAGGATCCCTTTGCCGCCGGTGTGAATCTGGTGATTGCACTGGTGATTGGATTGGTGGTGGCGCTGATTGCCACTGGCATCATGAAGGGGAAGCTGAAAACGGTTCGTCAGCAGGCAAAGGCAGACGATTATGTAGAAAAGGGCAGTATGCGGCTGGACTACTCCCGTGATCTGTTCCTGTATACCCATCTGGACCGTCGGGAGAAGCCTAAGTCCAGCAGCGGCTCCTCCACCCACATTTCCTCCTCCGGCACCACCCACGGCGGAGGCGGTGGAAAATTCTAAGCCGGGAGGTAAAAGATGAAAAGATTAAGTTTTTTGCTGATTTTATGTCTGTGCCTATCGCTGATTGCCGCTTGCGGCAAAACAGAGAATACACCCACAGATCCACCTGTCAAAGCACCTGCAAAACCTCCCACAGAACCTTCCACAGAACCTCCCACAGAACCTCCCACAGAACCATCCGTTGAAACCGGGATCGATCCTATGGGTTTGGTCGGCACTTGGGAATTTGCCTATACAGAAATCGAGGGTGAAATCGTGGAAGATGGCTCTGCAACGATCACCATTTACGGTGACGATGCAGAAAATTTGGTGATTACTTATCGGGATCATCTTTTCCCAGATGAAAGCTTTACGGAAAAGGCCCTGATCCTGGATATGCGGCCTATGTATTATGGCTGCGGGAATGAGGAATGGGTAATGGATGTGGACTATATCGGTGCCATTGGCAACACCCATTATGCCATCACACTTATGGAGGACGGCACCCTTTGCATTCAGAATCGGTTCACCATTGAAGATATGCCTATGGTGAGCTATCAGTGGTTTACCCGCAACGAATAATTTCCCAAGGAGGGAATCCCTGTGAAAAAAATGAACTGTTTTCTCCTATCGATGCTGCTGTTGCTAAGCGTTCCCATTGCCGCCGGCGCAACCGGTGACGATTTCTCCATAGGGCAGACCTGGGATGATAGTATTTTGGCAGGCGGAATTTACGATATGTATGCCTGGGTAGGGGAAAATCCCGATGATTATACCTACCAATGGCAGGTGGATGTGGGTTTTGGAAAGGGTCACTGGAGTGATCTGGAGGATAATGCCGATCCCTATGGATACGCCGGTACGAATACCTACCACCTGCAATTCATTACCCCCCGCACCAACGGCTACATCATCGGTACCGGATGGGAGGACATTCCTTTCCAATGTGTCATAACCGATAAAAAAACCGGCGTTTCCAAAACCACCGCCAGTATGTTTATGAAAGTTTTCACCTCCGATGATCTGGAGGAATTTATGGCGGAAAAGGGCATTGAACTGTATACGCCTGGTGTTGACGGTGCATCCCAAACCACCACAACCGATGACAAAACCTATTACAGCACCGCCGAAGCCGGAAAGTTATTAAAATTTTCCTGCGGTTTCAATCCGCCCCAAAACAATCATCTTATGGGGCGCTCTGATATGATTGGAAATGTGGAGGTTTGGATCACCGAAAACGGAAAGACCGTGAGGTGCGAAAACGGCACCACTTATATGCCTTACACCATCGGCAAAAATGCTGTAACGGCTGAGTTTAAGCTTCACTACACTCTGGGCATTCACGATCTGGGCTACTATCAGACCAAGACACTGAAGCTGTCCACCTCAGAGCCCACTATTGTTGGACGAGGCACCGCCAAGCAGGAAATGAGCCTGCTGAAAGAGCCGTACAGTCAGTCTCAAAAGCTGGTGACGATTCCAAAGGGCGCATCGGTGCATGTCCATACCAACTCCGGCAGCTGGTATCAGGTCAGCTATAACGGCTATGTAGGCTATGTAGCCGGATCTTCCCTGAACTATGAGAATTACAAGCCCATCATTGATCATGTAGAAGTGACCATTCCTGAGCCGGTGGAAGGCGCACTTCCCGCTACCTCCTGCTCTGTTTCCCCGGATAGCTGCTATGTCACCAGTGTGGAATGGCTGGATAAAACATCCGATCACTTTATGGAGCCGGGTGAAAAGTTCCAACAAGGGCATCAGTATCAGCTAGTGATCTGGGCCACCGCTAAGGATGGCTATGAGTTCAAGCTGGATGGCAGCGACAGGATGCTCACCACCGCTATCATCAATGATACGCTTCCCGCATACACCTCCCGGGCTTACGAGCAGATCATCGGCAAGGTCATTGATATTCGCTATGATTTCAGTAAGGTGCACGATGCACCGGCGCCCCATATCTGCACCCCCGTATTGGTTCCCAAGGTAGAACCTACCTGTACGCAAAGCGGCTTTGAAGCCTGTTACTATTGCAAGTGCGGCATGTGCTATTCCGATCCCCAGGGCAAAAATGTGGTCGATACCAGCACCTGGGGCAAGATCCCGGCCTTGGGACATTTGGAAACCGCGTATCAGTCTGATTCTCATATGCACTATAAAACCTGCGGCAGACAGGGGTGCGGGGAAGATTTGGCAAAGTACCGTGGCGAGCACACCGGTGGCAATGCTACCTGTACCCAAAAAGGAAAATGTTCGGTTTGCGGTTATGCTTATCAGGAACTGACCGACCATCGCTGGAGCCCGAAATACCATCCTGTGGATGCCACAGGTCACGCCTATCAGTGTGCCGACTGCAAGGAATATGACACCCTCGTACCACACGATCCCGGCCCGGAAGCTACCGATACCGAGCCGCAAAGGTGTACAGTTTGTCAGTATATTCTCGTTCCGGCAGGCAATCACACCCACAAGCTGACAAAAGTGGAAGCGGTCACTGCTACCTGCCTGACCCCGGGAAGTCAGGCGTACTACACCTGTGATGGTTGTGAGGATTGGTTCCGGGATGAAGCCGGCAACGAGCGGATTTCCGATAGAAAGGAAGTCATTCTCGAACCCTTAGGTCATTTTGTTGAGCAGTGGCAGGCCGATGCAGAAAACCACTGGCAAAACTGCATCGTCTGCCTGACGGAGATTGCCAGAGAAAAGCATCAGGACAATGATCATAACAAAAAGTGTGATATCTGCGACAGCGAAATCGGGGAGGGGCCCACACCAACCGAACCGAAAGCTTCAGAAAAGGAAGAGGAAAAAACGGCTCAGCAGGATGATCCGGAAGAGCCACCCCAGACGATTGACTGGTATCTGTGGGTGCTGATGTTCTTGGTTATTTTTGCGGTTTCCCTGACAGCAACAGTCATTATCCTGAAAAAGAAAAAGAATTCCTGATCATTAAAGGAGAGCAATATGAAAAAGAGAATCCTTTGTCTGCTCAGTGCAGTCCTTCTGATGCTGAGCCTGATGCCAATCGCTGCTTGGGCAGCTACGACCGTGACAGCGGTGGATATTCTGGCGTCCCATCCGGTACACTTGGGTCAGCCTGATGGTTTTATTCAAGTCTACGGCACCGGCTGCAAGCTGGATACATCTGTTAACACGGATGGTCATCAAAATGGTATGCGTTGGAGAAAAATTTCCAGCGGCAAGGTTATGGACGCAACAGATACCTATGTGGGTAACGAGCTGTACGAATTGTCTGTGTGTTTGATGGCAGATAGCGGCTATAGCTTCTCCGTATCCCAGACGGCTGTAACCGTAAATATGGAGGAAGCATCCTTTACCATGATAGATGATACGCACATACAGGTAAATATCCAACTGACTGCTGACAACCTTTACATTAACACGGTGAATGTAACCGGTTTGGATGCGCCGTGGGTAGGAAAATCCCTGGATTATTCCGTAACGGTGCAGGAGAATACCTGCAGTTTGACATCCAGCGGCTATGACACCTGCAAAAACGGAGTGACTTGGTATGATGGCACCGAGGGCAAATATTTGCCTGTTGGCACAAAGGCTGTGGCAGGTCACGAATACTGGGCAGAGATCCACCTGAGAGCAAATGCGGGCTATATCTTCCCGGATGATTTGCAGTGCAATGTGGACGGCAAGTGGATCGATTCCAGCGGCGGCGGTGAGGTCATCGCTCTGGTTGTAATGTTCGAGGCTTGTACAGATCATAAATGGAGTCCTAAGTATCATGCTGTAGGTGCCTCCGGCCATGCTTATATTTGCGCCGATTGTAAGGCATACAGTGAAATAATGCCCCATATCCCCGGTCCTGCCGGCACCTCCGGTGCAGCCGAGGTTTGCAAGGATTGCGGTTACATCATTACTCCTGAAGAAAACCACACCCACAAGCTGACCCTTGTGCCGGAAGCGGCACCGACCTGTACGGAACCCGGTGCCAATGCCCACTACACCTGCAGCGGCTGCAGTGAGCTTTTTAAGGACGAAAACGCCAAGGAAGCCTTCACGCCCGATGATTTGATCATCCCGCCCCAGGGTCACAAGATTTCCAACGGATGGGAATTTGATGAGAAGACGCACTGGCGCGTGTGCGCTGAGTGCGGTGAAAAAATGATTGAAACCGATATGGAGCACGAGCTGAAAGACGATAAGTGCACCACCTGCCAATACGATAAAAACAAATCTGAGGAAACGGATCCCGAGGAAACTGAGCCCAAGGAAACAAAACCCCATTCTTCACAGAAGGATTCCGATTCCGACGACGAATCGGAAGGCCTGCAGTGGTGGGTGATCGTGCTCATTGGTGTCGGCGCTGTGGCGTTAGGAGTCGGCACCGGCATTGTGCTGATGATCGCCAAAAAGAAAAAATAATGTAAAGGAGTGAGTGTGATGAAAAAGATTCTTTCATTGCTTGCATGTTTATTGCTGCTGTGCAGTCTGACAGTTTTGGCAGGTGCTTCCAACCAGCCGGAGATTACTTTGCAGCCCCAAAACTATCAGTATCCCGAATACAGCACAGCTATGTATATTGTAAAAGCATCCGGCACCAATTTAAGTGCTACCTGGTATCTGGAATATGAGGGTAAAACCTACAATATTTCCGATATGACCAATGGTATGGAGCCCTGGGAAGCCTATGCAGGCGAGACATACGGCCCGGTTCAGATTGATAACAACACCTTCTCTTGCCACTTCGGCGGCATTGAGGAAGAGCTGAACGGCGCGGAAATCTGGTGTGTCATTGAAGACGGTCACTACGATGTGACCAGTGCCCGGGCAATCATCACAGTTCAGGGTTCTGTGTCACCTCCTGAGATTCTGGATATTCCCGCATCTGTCACGGCATACCGTGGTGATCAAATCGAGATTCGCTGTGTTGCCCGTTCTAATTCCAATGCCCAGCTGGAATTCCAGTGGTATGAAACAACTACCGGCAAATTGCAGAATATTCAGGCACTGATGGAAGAAGATTCTGACTATATGTTCTGCAGCAGTGAAATGGCTGGAACCCGCTATTATGTCTGCTGCGTCACTGCCAGCAATGGCGGCATGGCCTATTCCAGCGTTGTTCCGGTGACGGTTCTGGATGCAGATCCGGAATACGCCCCGGAAATGGAAATTCTCACAAAATCCCTGCCGGATGCCGTTGCAGGCCAGCCCTATAAGTGTCAGCTGGAATGCAATGACCCCTACGGCCTGTTTATGCTGTACTACAATCCCGGTCATCCCAATCAGATGGAGGAGTCTGGCGTGCATCTGACGAAGGAAAACGAAATTCTCGGTACACCTCAGAAGGCAGGCAAGTTTACTTTTACCGTTTGCGCCTCCGGTGATTTCGGCGAGGATTATATGGAGTATACTCTGACAGTTCATGAGGCACCGGAGCCTACCGAGCCCACAGCGCCGGAGGAAACCGTTCCTGAGGAGAACCCGACCGAGCTTGACCCCACAGAAACTGAGCCCAAGGGAACAAAGCCTGCAAAGGATGACGGCAAGGATAAAAAGGACGATACCGTCAAGGATGAATCCGGCAAAAACGAGGATGAAAAGGGGAATGAGGGTTTTGAATTCCCCTGGTGGGGCTTTGTTCTGATCGGTGTTGCCTCTGCTGCAGCAGGTATGGGTGTGGCAATCCTTTTACTTAAAAAGAAGAAATAATGGAGGTATTATTATGGGATTTATGGATTGGCTGAAAGGTACATTTGGCAAGCAGACATGTGCGTTTTGCGGTAATGAAGTAGGTATGCTCAAGCGTACCAAGATCAAGAACAAGGAGTTTATCTGCAACGATTGCGGTTACGGCTGTTCCCGATACATCCAGAAGTACCGCTACACCAAGGATGAGCTGCTGGGACATATGGAGTATATGAAGCGCCAGGATGCCCTGTATCAGCAAATTGGAGATAAATTCACCCAGGCAATCCCCAGTGGAACCATTAAGCAGGCTGTGGTTTTCTACGATGACTACGGTATGTTCCTGATCCGGGACAGGGATGCCAACCAGCGCTATCTGAAAGAATTTATCCGCTATGACCAGGTGGCAAAGTATGAGCCCTATCTGGAGGAAGGCGAGCCCGAGGAGCCGGGTAAGCCCAAGGTATTTGGCGAGTGCGGCGTGGATATCACCCTGGTGGGTGCAGCGGATGATATGGGGGAACACCGTCATGGCCTGCGCCCCCATCCTTATATTACCGAGACGATCCGAGTCTGTATCAATAACCGGGATAAGCACATTGGCGAGCTGGAGGTCAACCAGATCATCTCCCACTTTAATGCGATTTTTGGCGTAAACGACAACACCCGGGGCCTGTTCAGCTTTGGCCCAACTACCCAACAGCGCCGTCAGGGTGAAGCTTTGAAGGCAATGAGTGGCGTATTCGGTGCAGCCGTTCAGGCTGCCAAGACCGGCGAAGTATCCGAGGAGACCAAGGCGCAGGTTGCCGATGCCATGAATAAGGTGGATGATGCTGCAACCGGCGGACTGGCAGAATACACCAGACGTGCCGATGCCGCCGAAACGATGATCTAATATCTGGGCACATCTAAAAACTCCTTTTTGCCGGGATGCCCAATCTTTTGCCCCAACTCTTCAGTTTGAAAAACTTGAAATACACCAAGTATTCCTGCGCTTTCCAAACTTTAATTTGTATCAAAATCTTTGGACACCCAACTAAAAATCAGTTTTTAGAGGTTCCCATCTGTATAATAACATTAAAATCCCAGCCGGTTTTCTGTGAAAAACCGGCTGGGATTTTTACGATGATTGCTGACTTGCTGGAGATTCGTTTGCATTTTTGCTGAGGGCAAAAATTATGGTTCGGCTCCGTTCCTGTTGCGGTGCCCGAAAAAATCATCGGGCATACGCTGCTCCTTGCTTTTCGACTGCTGCCACTCGCTCAGGTCGCTTTATCCTCCACTGGAGGCGCTCTCCTCGCTCCCCATCGCCGGAAACAGTCCACCGGACTGGCACGGGATTTGTAAAGGATGTTTTCAGTAAATAGAACAGGAAACAAGCTTCCTCGTTCTATTATTGAAACTCTCGCAAGAATCTCATGTTTTTAATACAAAAATCAGTTTTCCACCAATTTCTTGCAATTTCAAATTCCTTATATTCTGTCCACCATTGCCAAGGAACTACAAAAGAACCATCCTCCAACTGCCTGTTTACAATAAACTCGCACTCCTTAGTGATCAGTTCAATATTAGCAGAACAGAAGATACTATCGTTTGCCTCAATAAGGTTAGATGGCATACAGACATAGTTTGCTTCCCATTCGTTTTCTACACTATGAAGTTCATGTTCTACCTGGTCAATCAACTTCTGTCTGAATTCATTCATATCTACAATTTTAATGCCCGCTTCAAGGCAGTATTCATATAGCCTTATAAAACATGAGGTGATGTGCTGCTCAGAATATGGCATGCTGGAAATCCAGAACTGATATGCTTCCTCGGCTATTTGAACTGCGGTATTGTAGAACACGCACTCTTTATCACCATACTTTAAGAAGAATCCAACAAGACAAGCCGTGGGATTATATTTGAATTCTACCTCTCCTTCTTTGTATGTCCACCAAATCGCATGCGGGTAGTCATTATTGCTGGGTACTGTATTTCTCCACTGCCGATGCTGATTATCAAAGTCTACCCCAGAAGACAGATACTGAATTATGCCCTTGACGATAGGGTGCGATTTGTCTGTAAAATTGATTTCTCTTAAAATTTCTGTTGCTGCCCATGTTTGAATTGGTGAAGAATTAGGATTAAAGCAATCTGCTTCCAACCCATATCCAAAACCACCATCTTTGTTTTGGTATGTTTCCAATGTGGATAACACCGCACTTTGTGAACCGTTTTCAAAATGGTACTGCCAGTGTGCGAAATCAAGGGGTCTTG
>JAFTTQ010000062.1 GCA_017466665.1 Oscillospiraceae bacterium | reverse complement strand
TCGGTGGAACGCTCAATGGGATAGCCTGCAATTTGGGCAAAGGTTTCTGCAATTACCTGCATTCCCTCTGCTGCAATCATCATTTCCTCCCGGTAGCCGTCAACGCCCCATATTTGTTCTTTTAGAACTGCAAGGAGCTCCTGACAGCCCTTTTGACACTGGGTCAGCACCTCCTGCTCCGGAATGGGAACAGGCAGCGTTCCTCTGCAATGGGCATTGGAATACCAACAAGTCAAGGTTGACCAGCTTTCCGGCAGCTGCAGGCTGCTCAGGCGTCTTAAAAGCTCCAACGCATTGTCTGTTCGGAACAGCAGATGATTGATACTGTTTTCAAATGCTTCATACACCAACACATCGTTTGCGTACAGGTGAAGTGCATCCCCTGTTGCCATCAGATAAATACCCAGCCACGGATTGTCCTTTCCGCCGAAGCGGATATCCGTTCCATCGTCAAAGCGAATCTTACCGGTCAGCAATGTGCCGTCCAGGAATCTTCCCTTGGCAGGATTATAGAAGTTGCCGGTAACAGCCAATCCGTTTTCGTTGTAGCCGTAGGCACCGTCCGCAACGCCGAAGCTGGAGAAAGAAATCACCTTCAGGGATGCATCCGGCTGGATCGGTTCGCCGTAATCTACCTCTCCTGCGTCCACGGTCATATCGGAACCCTCTGCAGGACAATAAATGCCCATATAGCCGCCGATGGTATCTACATAATTGGCTGCGTACACATACTGATTCTTGTAAAGAACATCGTTGATCCAGATGCCGAACTTCACATCATTTTTAAGGCCGTCATGATCTGCCTCGATGAATTCGGTGGTGATCTTCAGATTGAAGCGATTGCCCACCAGCTCTGTGCCTGCTGTTTCCGGTGTGATGGTAAACTGGGGGAATCTCAATTCTGCCTCAGATACCACCAAAGTGCCATTGCTTTGGGGTTCAAAGCGCATACCGTGCCAAGCGGAAGCACCGCCGGCATAGGTAAGGAATCCACCCACATTGTTGAAGATCACATCACCGTTGAACAGTGTTCTGTCTAAGGAGTCGGGATTCTTTCCCTCTATGGTAAGACCCACCGCCATTCCATAGGTTCCGTTATCAATATCAAAGCTGTGGAAGCTGATTTGTGTGAAGTCCTCCGGCAAAACCTCTAAATCGCCTTGCGACGGCAGATCCTCCACCGCAGGCGGCGTATAGATCCGGTTGGGATATTCCATAGCAATTTCTTTTGCGGTTGTTTGAGTCTGCTTTACAGTAAAGGCATTGGAATCCGATGCCAGTGTGATCAGTGTACCGCCCAGAATTTCCGGACTTGCATCGTAGGTGCCGGTTTTCAGGCCAAAGGTCCAACGGATTCCCTCATACATCACGCTCGTGCTGATCAAATGGACGTGACCCAGGTACACACCGTCTGTTCCGATCTCCTTCAAAATCGGCAGCAGCTCCGGATCCGGATAAGGATTGATCGCATCCCCCTTGTAGCCGCTGTCACCGGGCTGTGCTATATTGTCCACGCCGATGGTATAGGTAATGTCTGCACTGTCCGCACCGGATTGATATCCGGCAGCAATGGCACCCAGCAGCGGTTCTTCTGTGGGAATGTGATAGCCTAGGAATGAAGGAATGGTCTTCCCTGCTGCTGCATTGATCTGCAAGCCGGTGTTTCTCAGCCACTGCCTTTGGGCAGGGGTAAAGCCAACCGTTGTCTTAACGGCAGTACCGTTGACATTGCTGCTTCTTGCACAGCCGTTGGAGTCCATCATAAAGATAGCCCGCTGAAGCTGACCATTTTTCGCAATACCGATGGAGTAGTTGCCGTTACCGCCAATTTCATTTCTGCGGGTAAACAGGCAGTAAGGAGAATTTTCCAGCATTTGGCACTGCCAAGCTACACCCATTTCACTTTCGTTTTCATGGTTGCCGAAAATAGGTGCCCAGGGAATCTGTAGGCTATCCATTAAATTGATAATGGCCATCATCGCAGAACCGTTATCGTCAAATTCGCCGTAGATAATGTCACCGGTCAAAATAATCAAATCCGGCTTTGTATCATTGACTGCTTTGACAATATAGCGCAGTACATTGTTGTACATTTTATCCGTTGCCCAGTTGGACTTTTGGAAGTCCGCCAAGCGGTCTTCCGTTCTGCATTGGGCTGCATCGATGATCTGTGTATCGGTGATCTGCAGAATCTTCAGCTCACGGTCTACATTGAAGTCCATTACATAGTCAAAGCCATATGCTGTGTAATCTGCAGTGGATTGATAGCCGTTATCCGTATCGGCAGCGCTGATAACCGTAGTACCGCTTTGGGTATTTACGGAGGTAATATAGTGACCTGCCCAGGTTTTTCCGCCCATTTCTGCGGGAGGATTTTCATAATCAGGTACTCTTTCGTCTGTTTCCACGCTTGAATCACTTCCCTCCGGGGTCGCCACCGTGACACTTGCACCGTTCCAAGTGAGGATACCGGCGCAGTTGCCGATACCGGACATACCGCCAACCAATACATCCTTTTTCACCAGCTTACTGTTGATCCACATCGTGATGGTCACATCGTGCTTGCCGCCGTTTTCTGCAATCTTCGTGGCAAACTTCAGGTTAAAGGTTTCCGTAAAAGTATCCACACCGGCCTGCTCAGTGGTCAGTGTAAAGGCTGTGTAGTTGGTTGTGGTAAAGTTTACGGTCAGCTTATCTCCGGCGATCAGACCGATCTTAATACCGTCCCAGCTGGTAGGCGCTGTATTGGCATATTTGATACCGGTGGAGGCATCTTCTGTGCCGTCCGGCTTATAGCCAAAGGAAACATCTACATCCAGGCAAGTATTGTTCAGTCCCTTGGGATACGGACTGGTGACCACAGCGTTGGTGTTATAAGTACCGTCTGCAATGGCAAACTGGTTCTTTAATGTAACAATGGTGTAGCCCAGATCCTCAGGGGTTGCATTCTCCGGAACCGTCTCCTCCGGTTCCGTTGCGTCCGGCTCGGTTGCATCCGGTACTTTTTCCTCCGGCGTTGCCACCGTTACGCTGGCACCGTTCCAGCTCAGGATACCGGCATAAGTACCGATTCCAGACATACCGCCAACCAGTACATCCTTTTTCACCAATTTGTCATTGATCCACATATAAATGGTCACATCGGTGGCACTGCCATTCGGTTCCATTTTTGTGGCAAACTTCAGGTTAAAGGTTTCGGTAAAGGTGTCTACGCCGGCTTCGGCTGTCGTGAGAGTAAATGCCGTATAGTTTGTTGTTGTAAAGTTTACCGTCAGCTTATCCCCAGCAATCAGACCGATCTTGATACCGTCCCAGCTTGTAGCCGCAGTATTGCCGATCTTAATGCCGGTACTGGCATCTTCCGTACCGTCGGGCTTATAGCTGAAAGAAACATCTACATCCAAATATTTGCCGTTTAATCCGCCGGTATCTTTGGTCGTTACAGCATTGGTGCTGTAAGTGCCGTCGGCAATTCCCAGTTCACTCAACGTAAACCGGGTAAAGCCCAGTTCCTCCGGCGTGTCGCCTGCCGGTGCAGGGATTTCCGGGCTTGAGCCATCCGCAGTTGCAACCGTAACACTTGCACCGTTCCAACTCAAAACACCAACATAATCTCCGATTCCTGGAAGTGCTTCGATTTTCTCTTCCTGCTTGATCAGCCTGTTGTCGATCCACAGGGAGATGGTAACATCCATACAGCCTGAAACACTGGACTGTGTCATTTGGGTGGCAACTTTCAAATTGAAGCTTTTTGTAAAGCTGTCAATGCCGGCCTGCTCCGTGGTAACGGCAAAAAGCTCCTTATTGGTTTGTGCACAGCGAACTGTCAGCTTGTCGCCGGTATCCAAGCCAATACGAATACCATCCCAACTGGATGCGCTTTTATGACCGATCTTAATGCCGGTATAGGGATCTGCCGTGCCGTCAGCTTTATAACCGAAAGCCACATTCACATCCAGATACATATTGTTAAGACCGTTCGCACCCTGCTTTGCGACCACAGCATTGGTGCTGTAGGTATTATCCGCAATTCCCAGCTCTTTCAGGGTATATTTGGTATAACCCAAATCCTCAGGGGTGGGATCGGCATCGGCAGATACAAACGAAGGGATTCCACTGCATCCAAGCACCAGGCACAGGGCTGTGATCCATGCAATCCATCTTTTATTTTTCATAAATCACGCCCTCCTTTCACTGCTCAAAAACAATCAGGACACCTTCGCCTGCCTGCATTGTCAGTTCCATTTCACTTCCGCTATAATAGGATTTCTCTGCATTCTGTACCACGGAGAATTTATATTCATCGTGGAAGGTCAGACGAATTGACCGTCACAGGCTGAATCTTTTCATCCGTACCGGTTTCAAAGGTAACCGTGTACTGACCAAGCCGGACATAGACCTTTCCGTCCTCTGCTGTAAACTTCTGATAAAAATATGCGTACTCCTCTGTCCTATCTGCAAACTGCAGGGTCAGAACATCATCCTTGATCTTATAGGTGATGGTTTCGGAAACACCGTCCCGGGTAACCTTTGCAGTCTGATCGGAGTACAGCATAATGGTGCTTCCGGACTGTGCATCGTAATATACCGCTTCACAGCCGGCATAATCCTCCAACTCACCAAAGTGCTCTATCTTGATCAGATTGGTGCTGTCATTGGTCTGTACGCCAAGGTTGTTATTGTTTCCGTCATAGCAACGGAAATCCACAATTTCGCAATTGACAGGATAATTTGCACCTTCGCCGAGCCACAGTGCAAAATACGGATCATTTTGGTTATACACACCGGTCGTATTGACAAATTCCTTGAATTCCACTTTGCTGCCTAGTGTTCTTTGCACCAGGGTTAAAACCTGCCCGTTTCGTCTGAGGAAGGTGATCACATAGGATGCGCCCTCTTGCAGCAAATAGCCCTGTCCTGGATTCTTTTCATCCATCTCGTAGAACAGGTAACCTGCGCCGGCGTGGGGATATTTCTTTTGGGGTGCGTGGTGATTGAGTAATCCCCACTGGTAGATTTTCGTTTTGCTGCTCTCTTTTACGGTATATTCCATATACACAACATCAGAGCTGGTTTGCTTTGCGTTAGTAACCACAACATTGGTAGCATTGTCCACCGTAATGCTATACTTATGATCCAGTTCATCATTGGTGCTTCGCACAGTCGCTTCGTCCAAAAGCGTATCTCTGTGCTTCGGGGCATAGATGCCAAGATCGTTTCCATCCTTGTCATAGCAACGAACATGGGTCAGCCGGACTGATACAATGCCGCCGGCAAGCCATATACCATAATGGGAATAGTTATCGGTTTCGTCGCCCACTCTGCTGTCAAACCAAACCCATTCAGAAGTTCCGTTCTTCGCTCTGGCTGCAACATACTCAAAGCCTGTTTCTTCGTTATAGGAAAACTTAAAGAAGTAAGTATAGCCCTGTTCCATAATCGGAGCATCGTCAGAATAGCAAAGCACGCCGCCTTTATCATAAGGGTATCTGGTTTCCGGACGGCTGGTACCCAGCACACCGTGCTGAACCGCTTTATGGTCTGTGCGAACCCTATCCACAGTATAGGTCAGGTACACATCCTTCCCCGCCTTAATATTGGCTTTCGTTGCATTTCCAAAAAACACTTCCTCCACACCGCTGAACGACAGGGTGTACTCCTCACCCGAAGGAACAACCGTATCTGCGGCTGCCGTACCGGTCAGCAGGGGCACTGCCATACACAGCACCATCAGCAGTATTGCCAGTTTTCTGCCAATATTCATTCGATTCATCGTATCGCACCCTTCTTTTTTTGTTTCTTGACTTTTCTGCTCAAACTATTTTTCATTGTAATTATAGCACAGTTAAAAATAAAAATATTCCAGTAGCAAACACACACTTTTACGGCGTGGTGATATTCCTTTCCATATTTTTCTTTTTTGTGCAGTTTTTTCTATTGACAAAAACGGTTTTTTGTGTAATTGTGACACAAAAGGAGGTACACTTATGCAACAGATCTTTTACGAAACGGTCGGCCCCGTCAGCCAAAAAACCGGTTTTTGTTACCGTACCGTCTATGTACACGACGAGAACTCAAAATTACACTCTCACGATTTTTATGAAATCTTTTTAACTCTGTCTGACCATATTATCCACAATATCAACGGCGCAAAAGAGGCCCTCAAGCAAGGTACGCTGGTTTTTATCCGGAAGGAAGATACCCATTGTTACGAATACACCTCCAATAAAAGTGTTTCCTTTATAAACCTCTCCTTCGATAACGATATCTTGATGGAGCTTTTCAGTTACCTGACTGATGGATGCGGCTCTTCTGAGCTTCTGTCCTCTCCGTTTCCACCCAGCGTAATACTGGGTGACGGAGATATTCAATGGTTTATTAAGCAAATAGAAATGCTGAACGCCACATCCTCGTCCGACATTCCGCTGCTGAAATACCGCTGCAGACTTTTGCTGCTCAAGGTATTCACCCGATATTTTGTACCGCTTGTGGAATCGGAAAACGACGACTCCCACGCTCCGCTTTGGCTGTCCAAGCTGAATGCGGATATGCAGAAGCTTGAAAACTTCAGTCAAGGTCCTCAATATATGGTGGAAATGAGTGGAAAATGCCGTGCTTACTTAGGCAGAATGATCAAGCAATACTACGGAAAAACCATTCCCGACTACATCAACGATCTGCGGCTGAACTACTGGGCAAACTCCCTGCTGACCAGTGACACCCCCATCATTGATATTTGCTATGAATGCGGATTTGAAAATGTAGGCTGGGCATACACTCTATTCAAAAAGAAATACGGTATGTCACCGCTGAAATACCGAAAAAACAACTATAAGGAATAACACTATGACTGAACATATCAAAAACGCCCATTGGATCTGGTGTAATTGCAGTCCGCAAAACGATGAATACGGTGAATTTGTGGACGATTTTTTCTATGAATCCGGAAAAGTCACCTTGCAGATCTCTGCCGACAGCAATTATGCCGCCTACATAAATGGCCAGCTTGCCGCTTGGGGACAATATGGAGATTTCCCCTATGATAAAGTCTATGATGAAGTGGATGTCACTTCTTTCTGCCGTAAGGGTAGCAACCGGCTGGCAATCCTTGTTTGGTATTATGGACTGGAAACGTCATCTGTCTACTACCCCGGCAATGCCGCTTTGCTGTATGCTTTGGCTTGTAACGATTCTGTTCTTTGCCAAAGCAGCGAGCGCACGCGTTCCCGTATGAACAAGGCATATATAAATCATCGTTGTAAAATTCTCTCCGGGCAGTTAGGCTATGGCTACGGCTATGATGCCACAAAAGAGGACAACTGGCTGACCGGGGAATTAACGGATTTTAGCCCTTCCGTTGTTGTGAATCAAAAGCTGCCTCTTCGGATCAGACCTTGCGACAAACTGACACTGCTGCAGGAGGTTTCCGGCAAAGAAATCAAGCAGATTTCTGATACGGACATCATCTTTGATTTAGGTCGGGAGCAGGTGGGTTTTCTCAGCTTTGCGTTTCATTCCTCCTGCGAGCAGAATGTTACCATAGCTTACGGCGAACATTTGGCAGACGGACAGGTTCGCAGGGTCATTGGCGACCGGGATTTCAGTATGGATTATCGAACAAAGATTGGAAACAATGTTTTCTTCAATCCTTTCCGCAGATTCGGATGCCGCTATTTGGAAATTACCTCTGAATATCCATTAGATATTCAAAAAATTGCCATTGTTCCCACAATGTATATTTTGGCAGAAAAAAAGCGGCCAAAACTGACCGACTTACAGAATAAAATTTACGATATGTGCGTGGAAACTCTGCATCTTTGTATGCACGAGCATTATGAGGACTGCCCTTGGCGGGAGCAGGCACTTTATGCAATGGACAGCCGGAATCAGATGCTCTGCGGCTACTATGCTTTTGGGGAATATCGGTTTCCGCGGTCAAATTTGGAGCTGATCTCCAAGGATCGTCGTGACGACGGCCTGCTCTCCATCTGCTATCCCATAAAGCTGGATCTGGTAATTCCCTCCTTCTCCCTGCACTACATCACCGCCTGTCGGGAATATCTGGAGCATAGCGGCGATACAGTATTTCTGACGGAAATATATTCAAAGCTCACATCGATTCTGCGTGCTTTTACAAGCCGTATTCAAAACGGTCTTTTCCAGCCCTTTGAAGGAAAAAGCTATTGGAATTTCTATGAGTGGAAAGAGAATCTGGACAACTGGGGACTACATACCTTCTCCTGCGATCTATTAAGTAATGCACTACTATCCATTGCTCTGGAGAATATGGCAGTGATTTCCGAGATACTGGGCATCGGTAACGATTACCGGGTGCTGGCTGCAGAATTAAACCGCCATATCATAAAAACCTTTTGGGACAGCGACAAAGGCATCTGCTATAACTATTTAGGCCGCACATCTTACAGCCAGTTAGGCAATGCATTGGCAATTCTGTGCGGTGCGGTTACCGGTGCAGAAGCTGAAGCTCTGTGCCAGCAGCTTCTGAATGACCCCCAGATGACACCCATTTCCTTGTCCATGCAGTGCTTTAAGTATGATGCACTTTTGAAAGTCAACAAAGAAAAATATGCCCCTGTAATTCTCAGGGACATTGAAAAAATCTATACACCTATGTTGAAAGCAGGCAGCACCACCGTTTGGGAAACAGAGTTAGGCGAGAGCGATTTTGCCGGTGCAGGAAGCCTCTGCCACGGCTGGAGCGCAATGCCGATTTACTATTACCACACTCTTATGTAGTAAGGTATGACCGAACGCCAGGTTGAAAACGAAATGAGCGAGCGTATGGGACACCACCGCAACGACATTAAAAAGTTCTATTCCGATTTTTTGAAGGATTCGTAAGAAAGGAGGAGATAAGTGGGCAGAGAGGTTTAAATCATTCTCAAATTCCAAATACCTGAAGATGAAATTGAAGAATTGACGAAGTGCTTCCTGCCAGACATATTAGACTATTTTAGTAGTGAAGAAGGCAGACAAAAATTTGAAAAGTGGAAAAAGGAACAGTCTGAAAAGGATACCGAAAGAACAATGGAGGTACAGGTTCAAAACCCGTACCTCCATCCTTTTTTAACTCGCAGTCTCATTTAGATAAACAACAAACCCGAACGTTTCACCGATTGGTAAAAGGTTCGGGTTTGAATGCTATGGTGCGAGAGATGGGACTCGAACCCACACGGCGAAACCACACGCACCTCAAACGTGCTTGTCTACCATTCCAACACTCTCGCAAGTCGCTTAGATATTATATCTATAATCCGGGCTTTTGTCAACAAATTTTTAAAGAAAACCCGGAAGATTTAATCCGGCTGATAGGTAATGATATCCTGAACCTCACATTCCAGTATTTTGCACAGCGTGTTCAATGTATACATATTGATATTTTGTTCTTTCGCAGCCGATCCAACTGCCCATTACTAAATCCATACTCGCGAATCAGCTTATATTGCGATATGCCCTTTTCCTTCATTGTCTTCCATAAGTTATCATAGACGATCATAGTACATTTCTCACTTTATAAATGAGCGGCGGTTCAAAGAACCGCCGCATTATTTACGCTTCCTTGGGAAGATTTTTCATTGTCAGGCTGATGCGCTTGCGTTTTTCGTCCACATCCAGCACCATAACCTTTACAATATCGCCAACCTTCACAACCTCAGAGGGATGGCGCACCTTATGGGTGGCAACCTGAGAAATATGCACCAAACCGTCCTGATGAACGCCAATATCCACAAAAACACCAAAGTCGATCACATTCCGAACCGTGCCGGAAAGCACCATACCGGGCTTCAGATCCTTCATTTCCAGTACATCGGTACGCAAAATAGGTGCCGGCAGGTCATCACGGGGGTCACGACCAGGCTTGAGCAGCTCCTTAACCACATCCTGCAAGGTAGGCACGCCAACACCGCAAAGCTCTGCAGCCTTCTCAGCGCCAAATTCCTCAAAACGGCTGTTCAGTTCTCCAATATTGCCGACAGCAACGTCCTTGGTATCATAGCCGCAAAGGGTCAACAGTTTTCTTGCAGCCTCATAGGATTCCGGGTGAACGCCGGTATTATCCATAATTTCCTTACTCTCAGGAACACGGAGGAAGCCTGCACACTGCTCAAATGCCTTGGGCCCCAATTTGGGAACCTTTTTAAGCTGGCTGCGGGAAGTAAAGGCACCGTTTTCCTCACGGTAGATCACGATATTCTTGGCAGTGGTGCCATTCAGTCCGGACACCTGTTGAAGTAAGCTACTGGATGCGGTATTCACATCCACGCCGACCGCATTGACGCAATCCTCCACAACGCCGCCCAGAGCCTCATCCAGCCGTTTTTGGGGCATATCGTGCTGATACTGCCCTACGCCAATGGCCTTTGGTTCGATCTTCACAAGCTCTGCCAGAGGATCCTGCAGCCGCCGGGCAATGGATACGGCAGAACGGAGGTTCACATCATAATCCGGGAATTCCTCTGCTGCCAGTTTTGACGCGGAATATACCGACGCGCCGGCTTCATTGACGATCACATAGCTGACACCGGGCAGATTTCTCAGCATTTCCACCGTCATAGCCTCAGTTTCCCGGGATGCCGTGCCGTTACCGATAGCAATATGCTTTACACCATGCTTACGGATCATCCGGGAAAGGATCTCGATTGCCTCCTCTTTCTTCCGCTGGGAGAAGGTAGGATAGACCACATTGGTATCCAGCACCCTGCCAGTGCCGTCCACCACAGCCACCTTACAGCCATTGCGGTATCCGGGATCAAGGCCCATCGTCACAAAGCCCTTTACAGGACGCTGCAACAGAAGGGGCTTCAAATTCAAGGCAAAATTGGCAATGGCAGATTCTGCCGCCCGGTCAGTCAGGGTGCTGCGCATTTCCCGCTCCGCACTGGGGGCAATCAGACGCTCATAGGCATCCTCAGCAGCCGCCTTCACAAACTGGCTTACATTTGCCGTGGGCTTCAAGGCACAGCGGCAGACAAGTGCCTGACCTTCCACACCGGGGAGCGTGATGGAGACTTTCAAAAAGTCCTCCTTTTCACCACGGTTAATGGCTAAGATCTGGTGGTTTTGCAGACGGGAAACAGGCGTGCTGAACTGATAATACAGCTCATAAACACTTTCCTTTTCAGGATCGACCGCCGTAACAGTCATAATTGCCTGGCGCTCCATTTTCTGACGCAGCGCCTTACGGATATCCGCATCATCGGAGATCATTTCTGCAATGATATCCGAAGCGCCTGCCAGTGCATCCTCCAGGGTCTCCACGCCCTTTTCAGGGTCGATATAATTTGCCGCCAGCACTGCTGGGTCTTCCCCTGTTTGGGCAAAAATCGCAAGCGCCAAAGGCTCCAATCCCTTTTCTTTGGCGACTGTGGCGCGGGTGCGGCGTTTTTGCTTATAGGGGCGGTACAGATCTTCCGCTTCCGCCAAGGTGGCGGCCGCCATAATTTGCGCAGCCAGCTCCTCAGTCAGCTTACCCTGCCCGTCAATGGATCGGATGATCTCCTCTTTGCGTTCCGCCAGGTTACGCAGGTATTGCAGGCGGGTCTCCAGGGTACGAAGGGTGGTATCGTCCATACTGCCGTGAAGCTCTTTACGGTAACGGGCGATGAAGGGAATGGTATTTCCCTCATCCAAAAGTGTGACAACATTTTGGACGTATTCTTCCTTTTGAGAAAGCTCAAGGCTTAGGGCTTTGATAATATTTTCCATAATGTACTCCTACATAGAATGATAAGAAAATTATACCATAAATTCTGCGCAAAAACAACGGTTTTTATAGGTTTGACTTTTAGAATTTTTCCCGTTATAATAAAATAAAGAACACTAAAGGAGGTTACCCTATGGAAAAGAAAATCATTACCATCAGCCGTGAATTTGGCAGTGGTGGCAGCACCATTGGCCGCAAGGTTGCCGAAAAGCTTGGCATTCCCTTCTACGATAAGGAGCTTGTGGATCAGATTGCCGTGGAATCCGGCTTTGCCCCGCAATATGTGGAAGAACATGGCGAGCATTCCCCCGGTAAGAGCTTTTTCTCCTACGCCTTTGCCCACCACGGTGTCCCCGGTGTGATGAACGGGCTTTCCACAGCCGACTTCCTTTGGAATATCCAATGCAATGTGATTCTGCAGCTTGCAGATAAGGGGCCCTGTGTCATCGTAGGCAGAAATGCTGACTACATTCTAAAAGACAGAAAGGACTGCCTGCATACCTTCATTCATGCGGATATGGATTTCCGGGCTGACCGTATCGTCCGTCTGTACGGCGAATCAGAAAAGAGTCCTGAGGCCCGGTTGCAGGAAAAGGATAAGCGCCGCAGAGTCAACTACCAGCACTATACAGGCCGTACCTGGGGCACTGCGCAGAATTATGATATCTGCCTGAACAGCAGTGCCATCGGCATTGATGAATGTGTGGATATCATTGTAGCTTTGGCACAAGGAAAATAAATATAATTTCGGAGCGATGAATTTCATCGCTCCGATCATTATTTTGTCACCCCTCAAAGGGGATCTGTTTTTTGTTAGACAGGCACTGTGTTTTCGTCTTTGATGTTAATATTGACGCCGTTGACTTCCACATTTTCATCAGCGCAGATCATAATGTACTTGACACCGCCGATCACCCGGGTCTCAATCAAATCGCTGCACTCCGGGCTGACGGTGATGGTCACATCCGGGGTTTTGACCTCAAAGCGCTTATTGTTGATGATATTCTTGGGGTGAAGCTGGGCATCGTTGCCGAACACCTCGTCAAACTCTACACCAAATTTTGCCACCTTCTGCTCCGGCACACCGGATGAGGTCAAAGCCATTTTTACCTGCTCTTTATTCACCAGAAGCGGGTCTGCCACCTTGCTCTCTTTATGGATCTCAATACACTGGCAAAGCTGTTCGTGGACTGTCTGCACCACTTCCAGGCTGCAGTCATCCCCTACTGTTCTTGTGAGTAAGGCCTCAAAGGAGGTCTTCTGCTCCGCCGCGGGCTTGGGCGGTTCCACTTTAAACAGCGCATCCACTACATTTTCATAGATCTGCTTGGGACTCTTGGTGTAAAACAGCGCATTATAAATATTGGTTGCCCGGTTATCAAATGCCGGGAACAGAAAACCAAGCTCAGGCGGGCAGGCAATATGCTCCGTGCCGCCATCGTGAAATTCCTTATTCACGCCATCGTAGCAAAGGCTGGATTTTGTCAGCTTTACAGGGCACACCGCGCATTGCAGATAGGTATAGGTTTCGTTGGAGGCATCTGCCTGTGTATCCCCATCCTTGCTCTTAAAGGGCACATCGTAGCTGTCAAGTCCCAATAGGATCAGATAATTTTCATCAAAGGTCACATTATCAATGATCTTTTGATAAAGCTCCAAGCGCAACGCCTCATCCTTTAAAGCGGTAGAACGCAAATCCATCAACAGCTTATGCTCAGGGCTGCCCGCAACCTGTGCGGTACGGAAGGTAATATCGATCAGATTTTTTCCGATAGAGCCGGAAAGGATCTTCTTTAAAAGCGTGAAATATTTTTCCGATTCATTCTCCGGCATTGTGCCCACACTCTGCCGAAATTCGGAGATGATCTCCTTTTGACTGTTTACATAGCAGCCATAAATAGCTGTCATATTACTGCGATCCCGGCGTGTTCTGCGCCGGATTTCGCCAATTTCCTTTTCATTCATAAGATTCTCCTAATTTACGCCGGTGCATTTGCACCGGCGTATCTATTATTGTTTGTCGATCAGGCATTTGCCGTTTTGCACGAAGTATTCTACGCCGGAGTACACGGTGGTAAGAACAATCACAGCGTTGACAGCGATCCCCAGCCACGGAACATTGGGAAATGCCATCATAAAGCATAATCCCACCATTGTACTGGCGGTTTTGACCTTACCGCTCCAACCGGCAGCAATCACGGTGCCCTTGCCCACTGCCACCAGGCGCAATCCTGTTACTGCAAATTCACGGGTCAGCACGATCATCAGTGCCCAGGCAGGCATCAGCCCCCACTGGCAGAAAACGGTCATAACCGCGATCACCAAAAGCTTATCTGCCAAGGGATCCAGGAATTTACCGAAATCTGTGACCTGGTGATACTTTCTGGCAATATGACCGTCCACATAGTCAGAGAGGCTGGCAATGATAAACACCACAAGCGCAAGCCACTGCCAAATGTTGCCTGCCACACCGCCGCTCAGATACATAAACACCATAACCACAGGGATCAAAAAGACCCGAACCAATGTAATTTTACTTGCTAACGTCATTGCTCATTCCTCCACAAGATAACCGGACAGATCACCGTCGATCACCGCATCGATGCATACCTTTACAAACTCGCCTTCGGAAACAGGCTCCTCAGCACAGATCCAAACCCTGCCGTCAATATCGGGAGAATCGGCATAGGTACGCCCGTAATACTGCTCATATTCCTCGTCGTAGCCATCTACAAGAATTTCCAGGGTCTTCCCGATCATGGCTTCGTTATAATCGTCCATAATGGCTGATTGTAGCATTTCCACCATCTGGGCACGGCTTTGGGCAGTTTCCAGATCCGGATGCTCCATTTCCGCAGCAGGCGTTCCTTCCTCGGGAGAAAACGGGAACGCACCCACACGCTCCAGCCGCTGCTCCTTCAAAAATTCACAAAGCTGGGAGAATTCTTCCTCTCCCTCACCGGGAAGTCCTGTGATAACGCTGGTGCGAAGAACCAGGCCAGGGATCCGGCTGCGCAGCTTGGCAAACAGCTCTGCAAGAAACGCACCGTCACCACGGCGGTTCATTAGCTTCAATATCTTATCATTACAGTGCTGGATGGGGATATCCAAATATTTCACAATCTTCGGTTCGGAAGCGATCACATCGATCAGTTCCTCGTCGATCTCGTCAGGATAGACATAATGAATGCGGATCCACTGGAAGCCCTCAATGCCGCAAAGCTGACGCAGCAGCTCCGGCAAAAGCCGTTTATGCTCAGGAAGATCCGTACCGTATCGGCTGGTATCCTGGGCAACCACGATCAGCTCCTTCACGCCGCTGTCCGCCAAAAGCCTTGCTTCATAAAGGACATCCTCCATATGACGGCTGCGGAATTTTCCCCGCAGGTAAGGGATGATGCAATAGCTGCAGCGGTTATCGCAGCCCTCAGCGATCTTGATGAAGGCGTAATGCTCAGGTGTGGTCAAAATACGCCCTGTTTCCACCTCCGGAGCATCAATGGAATCAAACCGCTCCACGGTTTCATCCTGCAATACCTGCTCCAACGCTTCCACAATACGGTCATAGCTGCCGGTGCCCAATACACCGTCCACCTCCGGCATTTCCTGCAGGATCTCCTGCTGATAACGCTGAGAAAGGCAGCCTGTTACCAATATTTTACCAATTAAGCCCTGTGCCTTTAGCTGTGCCATCTGCAAAATATGGTCAATGGCTTCTGTTTTTGCCGAATCGATGAAACCGCAGGTATTGATCACCACCGCATCACAGCCGACCACATCCGGCTGCACCTGAAAGCCTGCCTCCTGCACACGGTACATCATCCGCTCACAGTCCACCTGATTTTTGGCGCAGCCTAAAGAAATAAATCCGATATTTGCCATTATTCTTCCTCCAACACATCGCCGCAGTCCAGCACACGGCGAATGGCGCGGTAGCTATGCCCTTTCCGCAAAAGGGCATCGATTACTTTTTTTAGTGTCTTTTGATCCGGCTCAGCAGGCAGATGGGAGGCGATGTATTCCCGAATGGAATCTGATTGATCGGGATAGTCTGCCAGCACATCCTGCCAATATTCCTTGGGGATCCGTTTTTCATAAAGTGCCTGTTTTGCACGGGACAAGCCGTAGCCCTTACTGATGCACCGGCTGACGATCCCCTCTGCGGTCTTTCTGTCGTCCAACAGGTTTAGTTCTTCCATCCACAAAACGGCGTTTTTGGCGCACTGTGCATCCTCGCCCTTTTGCAAAAGCCGCTGTTCCAGATCCTTCTTCGATACACTGCTGGCAGATACGATCCGCACTGCCCGCATTTTCGCCGACATTTCCGCAGCGGACACCTTAAGACGCTGCATTTCCATTTCATCCAGCTCCAGGCCGGTATACAGGCAAAAATCCTGCACCGTCTGCTTATAAAGCCGCATCATGGAGCCATCGGAAAACAACACCTTATACCGCCCAGCCCTGTCCGGCTGGGCAGCCAGTGACTCAATCCTCATCGTCAAAATCGTCAGCGCTTACCGCAATGGGACGTTCCGCAGCCTTGGCAGGTGCTTTAGGACTATTTTGCAGCTTCCACAGATTTTCACGAACCTGGGCTTCCACCTGCTCAGCGATCTCAGGATTCTGCTGCAGGTAGGTCTTGACGCTTTCCTTGCCCTGACCGATCCGCTCGTCCCCCATACCAAACCAACTGCCGCTCTTCTGAATAATATCCATCTGCACGGCCATATCCACCAGCTCGCTCCACTTGCTGATGCCCTCACCGTACATAATATCAAAGAACGCCTCACGGAAAGGAGGTGCCACCTTGTTCTTGACCACCTTGACACGGGTCTTGTTGCCGATCACATTGCCGCCTTCCTTGATGGACTCCACACGGCGCACATCCAAGCGGACAGAGGAATAGAACTTCAGGGCATTACCGCCGGTGGTGGTTTCCGGGTTGCCGTACATCACACCGATCTTCATACGAAGCTGGTTAATGAAGATGACCACACAATTGGTCTTGGCAATGGTGCCTGCCAGCTTACGAAGTGCCTGGGACATCAGGCGGGCCTGCAAGCCTACGAAGGTATCACCCATTTCCCCCTCGATCTCCTGCTTGGGAACAAGCGCTGCAACGGAGTCCACGACCACCGCGTCCACAGCGCCGGAACGAACCAGGGCATCGGTGATCTCCAACGCCTGCTCGCCGGTATCCGGCTGGGAAACCAGCATATTATCGATATCCACGCCCAAAGCGGCGGCATAAACAGGATCCAGTGCGTGCTCCGCGTCCACAAAGGCGACCTCGCCGCCCATTTTCTGTGCCTCAGCCAAGATATGCAGAGCCAGTGTGGTCTTACCGGAGGATTCCGGGCCATAGATCTCAATGATCCGTCCCTTGGGAACACCGCCAATGCCCAAGGCGGCATCCAATGCCAAAGAGCCGGTGGGAATGGCATCCACATTCATCTCAGGGCGGTCACCCAAGCGCATAACTGTGCCCTTGCCGAAATTCTTTTCGATCTGGGAGATGGCAGTTTGCAGTGCCTTTTTCTTATCGGTTGCAGGGGTGGGTGCTTCGTAAGCTGTCTTTTTTGTTGCCATAGTAATCAATCCTTCCTGTCGTACCGGGCAATGACTGCCCGTTCTCTATCATTATAATCCCTGGAACGCTCCAGGATTGTATATCCATTCATTTGCAGTATCCCGCAAACCGCATCCCCCTGCCCCATACCAAATTCAAAGCAAAGGTAGCCGCCGGGTTTCAGTGCTGCACGGTAGCTGTCAGCAATATTTCTGTAAAAATCTAAGCCGTCATTTCCGCCGTGGAGTGCCAAATGGGGCTCATAGCTTTTGACACTATCCGGCAGTTCCGTCATTTCCTGTGTTGTAATATAGGGGGGATTGGAAACGATCATATCAAACTGGCCAAGAAATGTCGAGGGTTTTCCAAGAGCATCTGCCTGCAGGCAGGAAACACGGCCCGTCATTTTATTCAGAGCAATGTTTTTCTTTGCCACAGCCATAGCTTCCTTGGAAATATCCGCCAAGGTCACCTTGGCATCCTTTACCCGGGAGGCAATGGCTAGACCAATGCAGCCTGAGCCTGTACAAAGATCCAGGATCCTGGGAGATGCCCCCAAAAACAGTGCCTGCTTGATCGCAAGCTCTGTTACCGCGCAGGTATCGTCCCTTGGGATCAGCACATCACGGGTGATCTCTAGCGGCAACCCGTAAAATTCCCACTGCCCCAAAACATAGGCAAGGGGCTCACCCTTTAACACCCGGTCAACTGCGGATGCCATTTCCTGACAGGCTGCTTCACTTGCGTACATCTCCCGTTGGGCGAGGATCTGCTCATTGGTCTTTCCGGTTACGTGACGCAGAAGATTCCTCGCCAGCAGGCCTGCGGTCTGGGCATCCTCCTGGGTCATAAAGGCTCTGCGAGTCTCCGAATACAGATCGGAATATTTTTTTACCAACGGTCTGCCCCCGCTTCCTCAGGAAGAACCGCTTCAACCGCAGTGATCGCCACCTCGATCATACTGTCATCCGGCTCCCGGGTGGTAAAATTCTGAAACCACATTCCCGGAGCAGTCAAAGCCCTGGTAAAACCGTTGTCGTGACGGCCTACAAAGCGGTTGATCTCGTAGCTGATTGCCACGATCAGCGGCAGCAGAAGCAGCTTAAATACGATCATAATAAGACTGTACAAAAACTGTCCGCGCATATCCGCCAGCGCCGGGATCAGGGTCAGCAGCAGGCTGGATGCCACAGAGAACACCAAAATGGAAAGGATCATCACCACCAGCAAAAAGCTTGTGCCGCAGCGGGGATGCAGCCTTGTTTGCGTGCGGATATTCTCCACAGTTAAGGGCAGCCCTGCCTCATAGCAGCGGATGGTCTTATGCTCTGCGCCGTGGTAGGCAAAGACACGTCTCATATCCTTCATTTTTGAAATCAGGGTTATATATACCACAAAAATAATGATACGGACGATGCCCTCTATCAGATTCAAAATCAGGTTGTTTTCGATCCAGTTGGACAACACGCTGCCTACAAGCATAGGCAAAAGGAAAAACAGTCCAATGGACATTGCAAGCCCCAAAAAGACAGCCACAGAGATAATGAAATTCTGAAAACCCTTATCTCCCAGCTTTTTTTCCAGCCACATATCCAGCTTGGAGGGCTCCTCTGGGGTCTCCTCAGGAGAAAAATCCGCGGATTTCATCAGCGCCTTTACGCCTGTGACCTGGGAATCAAAAAAGCCCACCACGCCACGGATCAAAGGCCAGGTACAAAAAGAACCCTTGGGATGGATCTTACGGGGTGTGACCTCAATTTTCAGCTCGTCCTTTGTACGAACCACGACCGCGTCCTTTTCAGGCCCACGCATCATGATACCTTCGATCAGCGCCTGACCGCCAATCATTGTTTTAAATTTTTCTTGCTGATTTGCCATTTATTGCCTCTTTCTTACCGGGTTTCCGGCAATCTGATTGTAACAAGGGTGCCCCCGCCCTGGGCATTTTCTAAAGTAAGCGTGCCGCCGTGCATCTGCACGATCTCATCGCATACCGCCAGTCCGATACCGGAACCACGGGCCTTGGAGCTGCCTTTGAAAAATTTCTTTTTAACAAGGGATATCTCATCCTCCGGGATGCCGGGACCGTAATCCCGGATGCACACGACCACAAAGCCCTTTTCATAGGTGATCGCCGCATCGATCTTTTTCCCCTCGCCGCCGTGCTTTGCGGCATTGTCCAAAATATTTAAAAAGACCTGGCGCAGTCGCTTGGGATCACAGGATATTTCCGGAATATCTTCATCATTATCCTCATAATTCAGCCGGATGCCTTCCTGCTTTAAGCGGCTTCCATATATATAAACTGTATCTTCAAATTCACCGCGGATATCACAAGGCTCGATATTCAGTGTCATACGGCCATCCTGAATTTTGGTAAAATCCAAAAGCTCCAGCACCATTTCCGTCAATCTTTGGGTCTCGCCGTGGATAATCTTCACACCCCGGCGGGTATCTTCATCCACATTGTCCGTATTCAAAATCGTTTCGCTCCAGCCGTTGATCGCCGTTAGCGGTGTGCGAAGCTCATGGGACAAAGAGGAGATGAAATCGGTCTGCATTTTTTCGTTTTGATTGATCTGCAGTGACATTTCATTGATGGTATCTGCCAGGTCACCGATCTCATCATCGTAATGCTTTTGGATCTGAATACCGTAGCTGCCGCCGGTGATCATTTTTGCCTTTTCTATGATCTCTCCCAACGGAACCAAAATGGAGCGGATATAATAGCTGCTGCTGAGCAGGACGATCAGCACCACCACGCCCAATGCCGCCAAAGCAAGCAGGGCAATATAGGCGATCTGCATATCCATAATACGGGTGGAGGTTACATAGCGAAGCACGCCAATGATCTCACCGTTTTTATAGATCACAGGGCTGGAAACCGCCATGATCCGCTCACCGGTTTGGGGATTTTTTCCAACAAAGGGCGAAATGCCTCTTGTTTCAATGGCGTCGGTAATATCCGTGGTAGTCAGCACCTCCACAGACCACTGGCCATAGGAGGATGCCATCAAATTTCCCTTTGTATCGATAAACTGGAGCTCAATATCATTTTTATCCTCAAAGGTATTGGCATAGGTAATACAGGATTCATAGTAATCCTTATAATTCAGGTTTTGGTAATCTGAGAAAAATTCTGTCGTCGTCTTTGCCCGATAGCTCATATCCGATTCCATTGTGGAATAGTAGTAGGTAGCAAAGGCAGCGGATATACCAAAAACACAAACAAGCCCCAGCGCCGCCACAATAACTACTGTATTGAGCATCCATCGGCGGCGAAGACCCTTGACCTTAAAGACGGCCATTTGCTATGCACCCCACTTATAGCCAAAGCCCCACACGGTTGTAATGAATTTCGGATTCGCTGTATCGTCCTCGATCTTGATACGCAAACGGCGGATATTCACATCCACGATCTTCAGCTCGCCCTCATAGTCCCTGCCCCATACAGCAGAGAGGATATCCTCACGGGAAAGCGCCCGTCCGGGATTTTGCATAAAGAGCTTCATAATGGCGTACTCCACCTGGGTCAGCTTGATATGGCTGCCGGATTTATCCAGCGTATGATTACGCACATTCATCACAAAAGGCCCCTGGGTCAAATAGTCAGAGGACATTCCGCCGTCGCCGCCGATCCTGCGGTACAGTGCGTCAATGCGCGCTGTCAGCTCCGCGGGAGAAAAGGGCTTGGTAACATAATCGTCAGCGCCGGTCATAAGCCCGGTGATCTTATCCATCTCCTGTGTGCGGGCAGTCAGCATAATAATACCGATTTGCTTACTTGTGGCACGGATCCGGCGGCAAACCTCAAAGCCGTCAATATCCGGGAGCATAATATCCAAAATGGCAACACCCACATCCGGGTGCTCCCTCAGCCGCTCCAATGCCTCCTCACCGGTGCCTGCCTCGATGGCATCATAGCCTGCCCGCTGCAAATTGATCACAACGAAGCTGCGAATATTTTCCTCATCCTCTAATATCAGTACTTTTTTCATAGCGAACTACCTCTACTTATGTTTCTCCGGTATACCATTGCTCATGGATCATATGGAAATTACGGAGAACAGATTCTTGTGTAAAGCCAAATCTTGCGGCATCATCGTCCAGGCTGGCGGCATAAATGGTAGATTCCGTTTTATGCAGAATAAAACGGTTTTCCGATGTGCTTTGTGCCTCCCGGCTCTGGCCGGTCATGGTATGTACAGACATTACCTTGACAGGACTTCCTTCCTCCCAAACGTAAAAGTCGCATACATTGCCCAGATCCACCACACTAACATTGGGTGCGATACTATCCTCGATCTGTAAATACCAACCGCCAATAAAATGATGGTAGGTATAAAGCTTGTCGATCTCCTCGCCGTCAGGGGTCATGGAATACCAGCGGATCAGGTTTTGATCGTAGCCGTACCAGGTCTTGTCAATGGAGCGCATTGGGATCAGGCTGGGAAGCTCCATTATCCCATCGGAATCCATATCATCGGCATACACAAAATAATTACGCATGGTTTTCACGCTGGTGCCGGATTCGTTGGAAAGGGAAACGTTGGTAAATCCGCCGTTTACAATGGCATACACATCCGTGATCAGTGTATCCTCATCCACAGCACTGGCAACATAAACCGCCGTCTTCCCTCCGTGAAGCTGACCAATCAGAATACGCTTTAAATTATCCGCCGTTTCCGACAGATTCAGCTCCAAGGATCGCTGGATCACACCGTCCTGAAAGCTGAATAATTCCACCACGCCACGGTCAAGGTCATTGGAGCCCGCCCGGATCACAAACAGCTCTTTTTTTCCGCTGTCGGTCAGATCTACCGTTAAAAACGTTACATAATCCTCCGTTACAAGCTGCTCCGCTTCCCCGGTAGCAAAGCTGTATACCGATACAGACCGGGATACCTGGTCACTGACCTGCGTGCCCACGATGATCTCCATACCAGCCTGATCGTCAATAAGGGCATATTCCACTTTATCAAAGGCAGAACCGGGCAGGTCAATGGTTTGCGTGTGAACATACTCTTCATCCACCATGGAAAAAACCATAATATGCATAGGAAGATTATCTCCGCCCTTGGCAAACAGCAGGCACTCCATCACATCGTCGCCGTTCAGATCCGCCATTTGCACGATCTGCTGATTATCGCCGGATATGGGAGCGCTGTATTCCATACCTGCCATGGACTGACTGATTACCGTCTGCAAGCTGTTATAGTCATCCGATCGCTTTGGCGGTACATACATCTGATCCACTGTACGCATCTGACAGCCGCAGAGCAAAAGTGCCGACAGTAGGATCAGTGTCAATATTCTTTTCAAGTCAGCACTTCCTCTCATTAGATCATTTTACGACCACATTTTCCTTGCCAAGAACGCTGGTCAGTTCCTTAAGCATGGTTCTGTACAGCACGCATCGACTGCCCCGCCGTAAACCTGTATCGGCAAAATACACGGTAACCGGATTTTCACCGGGGAACATATTCAGGATCGCCTTGATCTTATTAAAGAGCGGGGGATCCTCGTTGGGCAGGCGAAGATATAATGTTCCCTTTTCAATCACAGGAGACTGATCCTCTTCCTCTACATCGCCCTTGGCATAGTCAGACATGGGTCTTGCCCGATTGACAATGATCTGAGGTTCCTTATCATCCCGGACAGAGAATCTGCCAGTGATAACCACAGGCTCATTTTCCCGCAGGTACCCGCCATACTGACTGATGGCATTGGAAAACACCAGCATTTCAATGGATGCGGTATCATCCTCCAGGGTCACATATGCCATCATAGAATTATTTCGGGTGGTCTTCATTTTTACCGACTGCACCACGCCTGCCACACTGACGATCTGATCGTCCTGATAAGGGCATTCCTCCGACATAAGAACCGCAATGGGAACAACGTGGGTCTTTTTCAAATACACCCTATAATCATCCATGGGATGCCCGGACAGGTAGATGCCGGTGGTCTCCTTTTCCATCAGCATCAGCTCTGCCCTGCTTTTTTCCGGCAGGCTGGGAATAGGAATGCTGGCAGCGGGATCATCGTTGTCCTGCATAAAGAACAGTCCCATCTGACCTTCCAGATTCTTCTTTTTGGTAGAGGAAATGGAATCCATCATCACTTCATAAACAGCCAGCAGTTCACTTCTGTGATGGCCAAAGCAGTCCATCGCGCCGCACTTGATGAAATTTTCCACTGCCCGCTTATTCAGCTCGTCCCCCATCCTGTGCAGGAAATCCTCTAAAGACTGGAAGGGCCCTTCCTCAGCACGATTTGCCGCCATACTGCGAATGAGGCCGCGGCCCACATTCTTGACAGCGCCCATACCAAAGCGGATCGCTCCGTTTTCAACGGCAAAATGGTCATCGGAATGGTTGATATCCGGGGGCAGGGTCGCAATTCCCAGCTCCTTACACTCGGCAATATAGCCGGAGATCTTTATGGCGTTATCCAGCACGGAGGTCATCAGCGCCGCCATATATTCATGGGGATAATGGCATTTTAAGTACGCGGTCTGATAGGATACCACCGCGTAGCATACCGCGTGTGCCTTATTAAATGCATAATTGGCAAAATCCACGATCTCGTCATAGATCGACTGGGCAACCTCCTCAGAGATTCCTTTATGAACACAGCCGGGAATTCCCTGGGCTTCATCGCCGTAGACAAAGACCTTACGTTCGGACTCAATGACCTTCATTTTCTTTTTGGAGATGGCACGGCGGATGTTATCCGCCTGACCCATGGTATAGCCGCCTAAGGAACGGAAAATCTCGATAACCTGTTCCTGGTATACGATACAGCCATAGGTCACCTTCAAAATAGGCTCCAAAAGCGGTGTTTTATAGGTGATCTTCTTGGGATCCAGCTTGTTGGCAATAAACTTTGGAATGGAATCCATAGGGCCGGGACGGTACAGCGCCACGATAGCCGTCATATCTTCAATGGATGTGGGCTTCATATTGACGCACACACCGGTAATACCGGCAGATTCCAACTGGAACACGCCCTGAGTCTTACCCTCTGCCAGCATTTGGAAGGTTTCCGGGTCGTCATCGGGAATTTTGGAGATATCGAAGGCAGGATCCTTTTTGCGGATCTGTTTCTGGGCATCCTCAATCACCGTCAGGTTACGAAGTCCCAAAAAGTCCATCTTTAAAAGCCCCAGCTCCTCAATGGTGGTCATGGTATACTGGGTCACGATGGTATCATCGTTTTTGGAAAGGGGCACGTAGCTGCACACCGGATCGGCAGTGATCACAACACCGGCAGCGTGGGTAGAGGTGTTGCGGGGCATGCCCTCCAGGGACATTGCCGTATCGATCAGCTCTTTGACCTTTTCATCGCTGTCGTACATCTCCTTTAATTGGGGAGATGCTTCCAGCGCTTCTTTCAGCGTGATGTGCAATGTTGTGGGGACAAGCTTAGCTACCACATCCGTCTGAGCATAGGAAAAATTCAGGGCTCTGCCCACGTCACGGATAGCACCACGGGCTGCCATCGTACCAAAGGTAGCGATCTGCGCCACATGGTCAGCACCGTACTTTTGCATAACATACTCGATAACCTCGCCCCGGCGCTCCTGACAAAAATCCGTATCAAAGTCAGGCATACTGACTCGTTCAGGGTTCAGGA
This sequence comes from Oscillospiraceae bacterium, assembly GCA_017466665.1. Classification (GTDB taxonomy): domain Bacteria; phylum Bacillota; class Clostridia; order Oscillospirales; family Oscillospiraceae; genus Faecousia. The sequence continues at coordinate 16,508 of JAFTTQ010000062.1, read as the reverse complement.
ACCGCTCAAAAATCAGGGCATATTTCATCGGGTCAACTTCCGTAATATGCATACAGTATGCCACGATTGATGCCGCGCCGGAGCCACGTCCGGGGCCTACCGGTATCCCGGATTCCTTGGCAAAGCGAATAAAATCCCAAACAATGAGATAATAGTTCACATAGCCCATCCGGCTGATGACACCGATCTCATAGTCCAGCCGCTCCCGGGAGCTTTCCGGCGCATAGGGATAGCGCTCCCGGAAGCCGTCCATACAAAGCTTGCGGAAATATTCCTCGTTGGTATAGCCCTCCGGTACAGGGAAAGAGGGCAAATGATATTCATTAAAAACAAACTCTAAATTACAGCGGTCTGCAATGCGCTGGGTATTTTCAAAGGCCTCCTCACAGCCCGGGAATAGCTGACGAAGCTCCTCCTCGCTTTTCAGGTAAAACTCCTCAGTTCCAAATCGCATACGGTTGGGGTCGTCCACGGTCTTGCCGGTCTGGACGCAAAGCAGCACATCCTGCATTTTGGCATCCGCTTTGCGCAAATAATGGGTATCGTTGGTGACCACCAGGGGCAGGCCGGTTTCCCGGGCAAGGCGCATAATTCCCTGATTGACAGGGGTCTGCTCCGGGATGCCGTGATCCTGCAGCTCCAGATAAAAATGATCCTCGCCAAAAATTTCGCTGAGCGCCAACGCATGACGCTTTGCCGCATCATAATCTTCATTTAAAAGCTGCTGTGCCACTGCACCTGCCAAACAGGCCGAGGTGGCGATCAATCCCTCATGATACTTGGCTAAAAGCGCCATATCCACACGGGGCTTTCCGTAAAAGCCATGGTTAAAGGCCTCTGATACCATCAGGCAGAGGTTTTCATAGCCTTTTCTGTTTTTACACAGCAAAACCAGATGGTAGGGATCGTTGTCAATGCCGTGGACACGGTCTTCCATACCCCGGCGGGCAACATAGACCTCACAGCCAATGATCGGCTTGATCCCAGCAGCCTTTGCTGCCTTATAAAAATCGATACAGCCATACATTACACCGTGGTCAGTAATGGCAATGGCGTTCTGCCCTAATTCCTTCACCCGCTCCATCATAGAACCGATGCGGCAGGCACCGTCCAGAAGGCTGTACTCTGTATGAACATGTAAATGGACAAAGCTCATATCATACCTCCTGGGATAATTCCACCAGCTTTTTCAGCCGGTGATTCATAGCCGGTTTGGAAATAGGCGGCTCTACCATAGCTGCCAGCTCTGTTAAGGAGGATTCTGGATTTTCCTCCCGCAGCATAGCCGCCTGCTGCAATTTTGGGGGAAGTTGCTCAAAGCGCCCCAATTCCCGCAATAAACGGATGGCGGCAAGCTGTTCCTGCGCTGCCTCCACCACCTTGGAGGTATTGGCTTCGTCACAGTTGCAGCGGCGATTGACTTTATTATTCAGCTCTTTTTCCAGCTTTGCCTCCATAATGCCCATTGCCGCTACCGAGGCACCCAAGTAGGCAAGGCAATCTGAGATCTGGTCGCTCTGCTTTAAATACAGAACCTGTCCCCCACCCCGCATTGCTGTCTTGGGATAGAAGGAAAGCACTTCCTGCAGCAAGGTATATGCCTCACGGGATACGCTTTGGTGTACCGTCGTCAGCTCCAGATGATACCCCTTGGCAGGATCGGTCACTGAGCCACCAGCTAAAAACGCGCCACGTAAGAAGGCCGCTTTGCAGCAATCCTCCTCCACCACCGCTAAATTGATGTGCAAGGAGACCGTGTCCTTCGGATCAAAGCCGTAGGATGCCATAATATCCGCGATCTTGCCTGGATCGGTGATCTGAAAATTCTGTTTGCCGGTGGTCACTTCCTCTGGCTGCTGATCAAAGGTCACGCCAAAGGCTTTCCGGAACAGCTTAGGCAGTCTTTGAGCAAATTCCCGGCTTTCCGTAATAATACGGATGCCATCTGATGCAAAGCTGTTACAAAACAGCAGAATGCCAAAGCACTCCGCCAAAGCACAGCAATGCTTTTGGGGAAGGTTTTTACAAAGCTCCGCCTTGGCACCGGCAGAAAATGAGCTTGCCATATGGGTGACCTCCTTTCATTTGTTCTGTATTGTGATCATCCAATTACCAAATTCTGACCTCCGGCTCTAAGCGGATGCCGGATCTTTCAAATACAATATCGGAAACCTGCGCAAGCAGATTCTTTACATCCTCAGCCGTTGCGCCGCCTAAATTCACGGCAAAGCCGGCGTGCTTTTCTGAAATCGCGGCACCGCCTACCTGATATCCCTTCAGCCCCGCGCCATCGATCAGCGCCGCGGCATAGCCACCCACAGGGCGCTTAAAGGCTGAGCCGGCAGAGGGCTTATCAAGCGGTTGGGACGCCTTACGCTTAGCAGCCAGTTCCTGCATATACGCGCGAATTTCCTCACTGGGTTTTTCCGTAAGGGAGAACACCGCACTGACAACGATACCCGGTTCATCCTCCAAACGGCTGTGCCGATAGGAAAAGCCCATCTCCTCAGAAGTATACGTATGCAGCACACCGTCAAAGGTCATAACATCCACGCTGACACAAACATCCTTGATCTCTCCGCCATAAGCACCGGCATTCATATAAACACCGCCGCCGACGGAGCCGGGAATACCGTGGGCAAACTCCAGCCCGGATAAGCCAAGGTTTGCGGCAAATACCGCCGCTTTTGTCATAGACACCCCGGCGGACACCCGAATGTGGGTCTCATCCACCTGGCTGATCGCATCCAGGGCATCCTTCAGGCAAACGACAAGTCCCTTCATCCCTTCATCCGGCGCCAACACATTGGTTCCTGCGCCTAATATAGCAGGTTTTGTGTCCAAAAGTTTGGACACTTTCAGGATATCTGCCAACTGATCCGCATTTTCCGGCATTGCCATCACTTCAACAGCTCCACCGATGCGAAAGGAGGTGTGCTTTGCCATAGGCTCGTTGAAATAAAACTTTATATGGGGTAATAAACGGGAAATTTCCCTCTGAAAAACCGTAAAATCCGTCATAAACGCCTCCGGGTGTATGATTGGTTACAGTATATCATATATAGCGCAAATATGCAATTATTACAAAACGAATTTTTTGTAACATTTACTACAAAAACAGGGAGGGGCAATGCCCCTCCCCTACTGTATAATCTTATTTCTCAACGATCTCAAGGATACCCATAGGACAGGCCTTGGCGCAGATGCCGCAGGCAATGCACTTGGAGGTGGGGCCCTCGGCGGGCTGAACCATAACCTTCATCGGGCAGACCTCAACACATTTGCCGCAGGATGTACACAGCTTCTTATTGATCATATACACGCCGGTCTTAGGATTCTGCGTAATGGCGCCCGCCTCACAGACCTTCACGCATTTACCGCACTGAATACAGGTCATAGGCTTGGCACCGCTGCCCTTAGCAACCACCTGAATGGCACTCAGGTCAGGGTCAAAGGTCTTATAAAAGGCGGTGGAGCAGGCACGGACACACTCTAAACACGCCATACATTCAGCAGATTTATTTACCGTTAGCTTCTTCATAAGAAAGGAATCCCCTTTTCAAAAATATTTCCACATTATTATACAGGAAGTGTCACAAAATAGCAATGGCATTTTTCCATTTTCATTGGAAAAGTTTTCCTGTGTATTTTACGCTGAAATGGGCAAGCTACTTTTGTATCTTACAATCAGGAGGAGCAAAATGAAACGCTTTACCATTATCGCCCTTGTGCTGATCGTGGCACTTGGCTTATGTGCCTGCCGGATGGGCTCAAATAACGAATCCACCCCCGACACTGCCACCACAACCGAACCGCAGACAACTACCCCTACAACTCCCGCAACCGATCCCACCATCATCGATCCTACCATTATTGATCCCACGATCGAGCCCAATGTGCCCGATCCCAGTGTGGACGATGACCATTTGGTAGATCCCACCGGCGGTGACGAAAGCGCCCCGGATGTCCGTGGTCGGTTAAACTGATAAGTACACCGCAGCAATGCTGCGGTTACATATTACAGCACATTTACGTATCTTGTCAGATTCTTTTTCATTCGCTCGGCTGCTTCTTTGGCATCCTCCAAATAATCCACGCCATCATTTTCCGCAAGCTGCCAGGCAGCGGTGATCTGCGTACCACCGCAAACAACCGCGCCATGACCCAGCTTATCAAAGGCCTCGGCACAGTTTTTGGCGTTGGCATTGGGATAATCATAGCCATCGACCATAATAAAGAGATTTTTATACTTTTCACGGAGCTTTTTCAAGATCGCGGCAGAGGACGCAGGGCCCACCAGTGCGATTCGGTCATAGCCGCTTTTCGTTGCCTGTGTATTCTTAAACCGATTGACCACGTCCGTCTTGGCATCATATACATTCCGTCCGCCGGTCAAAAGATCCTGCAATTCCATTGCGGAGCGGTTGGCTGTACGCACCGCCACAAAGAGAGATTTTCCGCTATCCTCTAAACAGGCAGCATAGGGCTTTATCCCATCACTGCCGATATAGGAACTGAGTAAAATGCCGTCACACTGCCACTGATCCGCATGATTGAATATCAGCTCTGCGTTAGCGCTTGCCCGCTGGGCAGACAGCGCCTCAGGCACCTCCAAAACCACATAATAGCCCAATCTTTTACCGTAGTCCAGTACCTTGGAAAGGCTGACCAGACCTTCTGTTCCAAGCAGCGCAAAACTGGCAAAACTCAGCTTTACAGCGGGAATCAACCCACGAAGCGCATCCATAAGTTCCATGCAAAAACGGGCATATGCCTTTGGGAATGTACCCTCCTGGGCAAGCAAATGAGGTGGGAGCTGCTCTTTCATAATGTCAAAATCCAAAATGGAAGGATTTTTTGTTTTTCTGATCTTCTCCTGCAAGCGATCTATGGACATAGAAATTCCTCCTTTTGCCATTTTTCTTCATTATAACACACTTTTCCCGCTGTGCAAAGGAAAACCTTTCAAGATATTGTCCCATTTTGTCGGGGCATAATAATCCTGAAAGGAGTGAGCAAAATGAAGTTAAAAGGACTGGCAATTACCATGGGAATCGGTGCCGCAGCGGGCGCTGTGGCTGTGATGATGATGCCGAAAACAAATCCCACAAGAAAGCTGGCAGCCAAAGCCGCCGACAAGGTGGAGGATGCCGCCTGGAATATTTCCGATAAGCTGAAAAATAAATTTGAAATGTAACGGACAGCTATCAAGTCACAGTGTCATTGTATAGTTCGATAATTTTTAAAAATTTTTGCACAAAGGGAGGGGCATTGCCCCTCCCCTTTAATTGGTTTGCAAAACGATTTGATCGTTTTCCACCTGGATATAGATGGAAGAAATGGGATTTTCAAAAGAATCAATAATTCTCTCACTGATGGGATCTTCCAAAGCTTTTTGGATGGTGCGGCGCAGATTCCGTGCTCCGTAGGTAATGGAGTAGGCTTCCTTCACCAAATACTGGCGCACATCCTCACTAAAATTGACACTGAGGCCACGCTCAGCCAGATTCTGCTGCAATTCTTTCAGCATAATATCCGCAATGCCCAGGAAGTTTTCCTCCGTCAGGTGGTTGAAGGTAATGATCTCATCCACACGGTTCAAAAACTCAGGACGCAAAAATTCCCGCAGTGCCTTCATGGTCTTTTCCTTGACCATATCATTTTCCGTTCTGCCAAAGCCCAGACCGCCTACACGACCCTCAGAGCCGGCATTGGAGGTCATCACGATCACAGTATTTTCAAAATTCACCGTTCTGCCCTGGGCATCGGTGATCCTGCCGTCATCGAGCACCTGCAAAAGCACATTCATCACATCGGGATGGGCTTTTTCGATCTCGTCGAACAGCACCACGCTATATGGCTTTCTGCGGATTTTCTCTGTAAGCTGACCTGCTTCATCATAGCCCACATAGCCGGGAGGTGAGCCGATCAGCTTGGAGACCGTATGCTTTTCCATATACTCCGACATATCCAGCCGGATCAAAGAATCCACAGAATCAAACAGGTCATCGGCAAGGCATTTGACCAGCTCTGTCTTACCCACACCGGTGGGGCCGACAAAAATGAAGGAGACCGGGCGGCGCTTGGTGGAAATTCCTACACGCTTTCTGCGAATGGCACGGGCTACTGCCTCCACCGCTTCATCCTGACCCACAATATGCTCTTTTAATCTATCTGCCAAGCCCTTGATCTGCTGATATTCCTGAGCCTTGATCTTGCTGGCAGGAATTTTTGTCCACAGCTCAATGATCCGGGCAAGGTTATCCATAGTCACTGCCGGAGGAGGAAGCTGATCCAGCTTTTCGATCCTTTCCGAAAGCTGACACAGCTTACTGCGGATCATAGCAAGGCGTTCATAATGCTCATTTTCCGTATCCTCGGTGAGCATCCTCAGCTCCAGCTCATAATCATCCCGCTCTTTTTTCAGCTCTGCAAGTTCGGAAATTTCCTTACACCGCAAATTCACATCGGAGCAGGCTTCGTCCAGAAGGTCAATGGCCTTATCCGGCAGAAAACGGTCAGTGATATACCGCTCGGAGAGGATAACACACTGACGGGCAATTTCCGGGCTGACCGTAACGCCGTGGAACTGACCGTAGGTGGGTGCAATGGCCTGCATAATCTGACAGGCTTCCTCCAAGGAGGGCTCAGCAACGGAAACCGGCTGGAACCGCCGTTCCAACGCCGCATCCTTTTCGATATGCTTACGGTACTCGTTAAAGGTGGTTGCACCAATGACCTGGATTTCCCCACGGGACAGTGCGGGCTTTAAAATATTGGCGGCATTCATTGAGCCTTCCGCATCACCGGCACCCACCAGGTTATGCACCTCGTCGATAACCAAAATGATGTTGCCGCACTGCTTGATCTCACCGATCAGGCTCTTCATACGGCTTTCAAACTGGCCACGGAACTGGGTACCTGCCACAAGGGCAGTCAAATCCAGCAAAAACACTTCCTTATCCCGCAGCTTATAGGGCACATCCCCGGCTGCGATCCGCTGGGCAAGACCCTCGGCAATGGCTGTTTTACCCACGCCGGGCTCACCGATCAGGCAGGGATTGTTCTTTTGGCGGCGGTTGAGGATCTGAATGACCCGCTCCGTTTCCACATCCCGTCCGATCACCTTATCCAGCTTTCCTGCCCTTGCTCTGCCGGTCAGATCCATACAGTAGCTATCCAGGAATTTATGTTTATTGGGCTTCTTTTTTCCGCTCTCCTGCTCAGAGGAAGGCTCTTCCTTCTTGGCAGGCATATTGCTCTTGCCAGGATTCATCTGGCTAAAAAGCTGATTCAGCATAGGAAATGTGGCAGTACGGCTGTCCGGCTCCTCATCTCCGTCCTGCGTTTCATTCTGACCGAACATATTGCTCATTTCATCGGTCAGATTGTCAAGATCCTCCTCGGAAAAGCCCATCTGCTTCACTGCCGCGTCAATTTGGGGAATACCCAAGCTGCGGGCACATTTCAGGCAAAAGCCCTCATTCATAGCAACGCCGTTTTCCACCTTAGTGATAAAAACGACGGCAATATTCTTCTTACATCTGGTACACAGCTTCGGCTGCATCGTCTATTCACGACCTTTCGTCCGAATTTGCGTGGATTATACCACAAAAAATTCAGAAATACAAAAACAAATTATGAACATTACAAGCTGGGAACACACTCAAATTTTTCCACGCCGTCGTCATACCACAGGTGGGTCATATAAAGTCCGCCGGGAGGCACAGTTGGCCCTGCGGCAGTACGGTTGCCATCGCTCAGGATCTTTCCGATCTGCTCCGGCGGGAATTTCCCCTCCGCGCAGTACACCACTGTGCCAGCCATGGCACGTGCCATATTATAGAGGAAGCCATCGGCACAGACCTTCAGCTCTATAATATTGCCGCGGCGTTCCACTTTATAATAGTATACGGTGCGGACAGTGGATTTAACATCGGTTCCCACACTTCGCACCGCGGCAAAATCATGGGTTCCAACAAATTGATCTGCTGCCTGCTGCATAAGCTTTTCATCCAAATGCTTGGGATAAAACCAAGCGCGGTTTACATAAAACGGGTCACGCACACGGGAATTATAGATGGTATAAGTGTATTCCTTCCGGGCACAGGAACCAATGGCATTGAAATGCTCGTGTACGTCAAAAGCCTTTGTTACCACAATATCCACAGGCAAATGGGTATTGAGGGCATAGGGCAGACGGTCAACAGGAATGGTGGAATCGGTACGGAAATTCGCTACATAGCACCGAGCGTGGACACCCGCATCCGTTCTGCCGCAGCCGGTCACATGAACACTGTGCCCGACTACCTTGGCAATAGCCTTTTCCAAGGTCTGCTGCACCGTAGGCAGATTTTTTTGCATCTGCCAGCCGTGATAAGCTGTACCCTCATAGGTTAAAAACAAGGCGATATTTCGCATAATTCCCTCACAAACCAAAAATATGCAGCGTGATCACAGCACCTAAAAGCAGCGCCCCGGACAAAAAGGCATACAGATCCCAGCGGTGATACCGCAAAAGCTTCATTTTCGTTCTCCCCTCGCCTCCCTGATAGCACCGGCATTCCATAGCGGTCGCCAGTTCATCGGCACGGCGGAATGCACTGATAAACAACGGAACCAGGATCGGAACAAGTGCCTTCACTCTTTGTATCAGGCTGCCATTTTCAAAATCTGCGCCCCTTGCCTTTTGGGCGCACATAATTTTATCAGTTTCCTCGATCAGCGTGGGGATAAACCGCAGCGCAATGCACATCATCATAGAAAGCTCATGCACCGGCAGATGAAGCTTTTTCAGCGGCCCAAGCAGGGATTCCAGCCCGTCAGTCAGTGCAATGGGCGACGTGGTATAGGTCAACAAAAAGGTTCCCGTAATCAGCATCAAGATCCGCGCCATCATAAAAACTGCTCGAATCACGCCCTCCAATGTGATGGTAATGATCCAAAAGGACACCAAAACCGTTTCACCGGCTGTGAAGAAAATATTCAAAATGCCGGTGAAAATCAAAATAAATACCAGCGGCTTCATACCGCGTACAATGGATTTCAGCGGGATCTTGGAAACACAGATCACAAATATCAAAAACGCCAGAACCAAGCCGTAGGATATCCAATTCGAGGCTGTAAAAAGCGCAACGATATAGATTACAAGAAAAATCAGCTTTGTTCGGGGATCTAATCTGTGGATAATGGAATCACCCGGAAAAAACTGGCCTAATGTAATATCCTTAAGCACGGTGATCCCCTCCCTTCAAGGCAAGAAGCGCTTCCACCGCCTGATCCAGGGTATACACAGGCGCAACAGGCAAGCCTAATTGACGCAGGCGTAAAAATACCCGGGTCACATCAGGAATATCCAAGCCCATATCCAAAAGCTCCTGTGCGTGGGAAAATACTTCCTTGGGTGTGCCCTCCATAACAAGCCTGGAATCGCACAGCACCAAAAGCCTGTCTGCCAAACGTGCCACATCATTCATAGAGTGGCTGACCATCATAATGGTAGCGTTTTTTGCCTTACGGTAGCTTTCAATATTCTCAAGGATCTCTGCCCTGCCCTCCGGGTCAAGACCGGCGGTAGGTTCATCCAGGATCAGAACCTCCGGCTCCATGGCGATCACGCCGGCAATGGCCGCACGGCGTTTTTGACCGCCGGAAAGGTCAAAGGGCGATGCCTGCAGTTGGGCATCAGACAGCCCCACAAAGCCCGCCGCTTCCCGTACTCTGCGGTCAATTTCCTCCGGCTTTAAACCCATATTCTTAGGCCCAAAGGCAATATCCTTATATACCGTTTCCTCAAAAAGCTGATACTCAGGGTACTGAAACACCAAGCCCACACGGAAACGGCTTTGACGCGTCAGAGCCTTATCTGACCAAATATCCTTCCCGCCCAGCAGGATCGTACCCTCAGTAGGCTTTAAAAGCCCGTTCATATGCTGCATCAGGGTGGATTTTCCGGAGCCGGTATGACCAATTACGCCAACAAACTCCCCGGGCTCCACAGAAAAGGATATATCCTTCAAAGCGGTATGCTCAAAGGGTGTACCTACACTATATATATGGGTCAGGCCGCGTACCTCTAAAATAGGTGCCAATTTCATAACCTCCTGTGGGTCAGACCTTAAAAGCTTTCATAAGTGTCTGCGCACATTCTTCATCCGTTAAACAAGTAAGCTCCAGGCTATACCCCTGCTGATTCAGCATAAAGCACAGCTCTGTGGTGTCGGGGGCACAAAGCCCAATACTGTGAAGGGTCTCCACCTGGGAAAACACTTCCTTCGGTGTGCCGTCCAAAACAGCTTTGCCGCCGTGAAGGACAACTACCCGCTCCGCCTTAGCGGCTTCATCCATATGATGGGTAATCAGAACAACGGTAATCCCCTTTTCCCGGTTGAGCCGGGTCACTGTTTCCAAGACCTCACGGCGGCCCTTGGGATCCAGCATTGCCGTGGGCTCATCCAGCACGATGCACTTGGGCTCCATGGCGATCACACCGGCAATGGCGATCCGCTGTTTTTGACCGCCGGATAGCAGATGGGGAGCGTGCTCCCGATATTCATACATACCGACCTGCTTCAGCGCCTGATCCACCCGCTGACGAATGGCAGGACTGGCAATGCCAAGATTCTCAGGGCCAAACGCCACATCCTCCTCCACCACATTGGCAACGATCTGGTTATCCGGGTTTTGGAATACCATACCCACACAGCGGCGAACCTGCATCAGCTTGTCCTCAACGGAGGTGTCCAATCCGCAGACATAGACCTTACCGCCGCAGGGCAGCAATATGGCGTTAAAATGCTTGGCAAGGGTGGATTTTCCGCAGCCATTGCCGCCCAAAACGGCAACAAAGCTGCCGCTTTCCACCGTCAAATTCATATCCTCAAATACGACAGTGCCGGGCGTGTCATCCACGCCCGGATAGCTGTACGATAAATGTTCTACTGAAATCGCAGTACTCATAGCTATATCCTCTCAGGGAGTCCATCTTCCCGCCGCGCCGCAGGGCAGCATCAGCCCGGTGCTTTTGACCGGCAGACCCAATTCACCCACAGCCGTGCTACCGCCATGTGTGGCACCAAACACCACATCCGAGGCATAGCCAACAGCAGAGGGTGCCAGGCCGGTGGTATAGGAATTAATAATGACAAACAGGGGGTTATCCGTCAGCAGCTTGCCGACCTCCAGCAAAAAGGGATAGAAGCTGGTTTCCATCTTCCATATCTCGCCGCTGGGCCCCCGTCCATAGCTGGGGGGATCCATAATAATGCCGTCATAGCGGCGGCCACGGCGAATTTCCCGCTGGATAAACTTGGCGCAGTCGTCTACGATCCAATGGATCGGCTTGTCCGCAAGATTCGATGACTTGGCATTTTCCTTTGCCCAAGCCACCATACCCTTGGAGGCATCCACATGATAAACCTCCGCGCCGCCGGCAGCCGCCGCCAGGGTGGCACCGCCGGAATAGGCAAACAGATTCAGCACACGCACAGGACGGCCGGCATTTGCCACCTTTTCCCGGATAAAATCCCAGTTGGCAGCCTGCTCAGGAAACACACCCGTATGCTTAAAATTCATAGGCTTGACATTAAAGGTCAAATAGTCCTTATAGCGGATCTGCCAGCGCTCCGGCAGATCGTGGTCAGTCCAGTGGCCACCGCCGGTATTGGAGCGGACATAACGGGCATCATACTTTTTCCACTGGGGTGCACTGTGGGGGGTATCCCAGATGACCTGGGGATCAGGCCGCACCAATATATAATTTCCCCAGCGCTCCAGGCGTTCACCGCCGGCTGTATCCAAGACCTCATAATCCGTCCACTCGTCAGAAATCCAAATCATTATTTTTTATCCTCATATATTTTTTGCGAAGTTATCTGAATGGGAAGAAGGGATCATCCGGCTCCGTTGGCTCAACCACAGGCGGCTCGGGTGTTTGGGATTCCAAATACGCCTCCCAGGCTTCCTTCGTATGCTCGGTACAGATAACATAGGGGGCATCCACGCCCTGATCCAGCTTGCCGTTAATGCCCTTAAATACACCGTCCGTGCCGTCCCAATTTATCAGATAGACCCATTCATTGCCCAACATATAGCTTGCAAGGCCATAGCCGGATGCCTTATTGATCTCGTCGATCTCCGATTGGGTCATTTTAACAAGTGCCTTTTTCGTTACTGTTACCAGATCTTCCTCGGTCTGATTCTCCCGCTCCGCGAACAGCTTGCAGTACTCGTTGGCAACACCGCCGTGAGAGCACACCTCCACCAAAACGTGCTTATCACAGTATTCGGTAGGATAATCCTCGGAATACACTCTTGCGTAGTCCGTTCTGGAGATCTCACGCACATCCTCGCCGCAGGCGCTTGTGGCGATCTTGCCGGAATCCAGACACACCGTCACACCCTTCATCAAATAGGAATTATACAAATCCTTATCTTCAAGACCCTGATGAAGGGGATCCATTACCTTTTTGAACAGCACAGCAGAGGGGTTGTTGACACGGGTGGGGCTGATGGCTTCCGGCTGGTCAAAGCCGCACCAGACAGCAGCGGTATAATAGCCGGTAAAGCCGCAGAACCAGCGGGCTTTATTGCCGGTAGTCGTACCGGTCTTGCCGGCAGTGGTAATACCCTTCACCTTTGCCTCGGAACCTGTACCGCTGTTTACGGCATTGATCAGGCAGTAGTTCATATAGTCAACGGTCTTTTGGCTGACGATCTGCTCCGATTTCTGAACATTGTCCAGCACCAAATTGCCCTTGCTGTCAAACACCTTGCTAAAGGTTCTGCCCTGGCGGTATACACCGTTATTGGCATAGGTTGCAAATGCCGATGCCATATCCCGGACTGTTACGCCCCAGTACTGAGAGCCCATAGCAAGGGGGCCGTAGTTTCTGTCGGTGTGGATCTCGCCGTCAGTATCCACATATTCATCCACCAATGTGGAAACACCGAATTTTTCCTTAGCAAATTCATAGCTGTAATCCAAGCCGATGCTGTCCAGTGTCCAGGCACACACAGCATTGACAGACCAGGTGACAGCGCTGTAAATGGTTCGGGAATAGTTATAAGTCCAGTTGTCATTTCGGGGCCAGTTGCCGTCATTGTAGTGCAGCGGCAGATCCTTTACAACGGTAGCCGGTGTGATGGTTCCGTTTTCAAAGGCAGGGCCATATACGGAAACCGGCTTAATGGAGGAGCCGGATTGCAGCTCAGATTGGGCACGGTCCCATCCGAAATACTCGGTTTTTTCGCCGGTGCCGCCGGCAATACCCACAATGTCGCCGGTTCTGTTGTCGATCACAACGATGGCAGATTGGAGCTGCTGTGCACCGCGAACGCCGGGAATATTGTCCAAATTGCAGTAGATCTCCTCCACCTGCTGCTGCACATCCCAATTCAAGGTAGAATAGATGTGGTAGCCGCCGTTCTGAATACGGCGCATATAGATCTCCTGGGTGGCGTAAGTCCATTCTACCCCATCCTGCTCAGCCAGTGCCTTGGCAACATCCTTGATGACTGCTTCTGTATGATAGGAATACATACCGGAGCTATCCCGCTCAACAGATACCTGCTCTCCGCATTCCGGGCAATAGTACAAATTGTCCGCGCCTATATCCAGGGTGGAAACCGTATCCTTATACAGGCAGCTTTCATTCTCGCACTGCACCATCTTGTCTTCAAAGTCAATGCCGAATTTCAGAACCAGCTCCCGGTTTTTCTCGACATTATACTCCTGCTCAGTCAGATACCCCTGCTCGTACATATCCCAAAGGATCTTATCGGTACGGTCTTCGTTGTTTTCCTTATTCTGATAAGGGTCGTAATAGGTGGGGCTGTTGGTAATGGCGATAATACTGGCACACTCCGCAGTTGTCAGCTTTTCCAGCTCCTTGCCGTAATAGGTCGCCGCAGCAGTTTTGATGCCGTTGCAGTTTTGACCTAAATAGATAATGTTCAGATAGTATTCCAGGATCACTTTCTTATCATAGTGCTTTTCCATCTGGGTCGCCTGGAATATTTCTAAAAGCTTACGCTGAACGGTAATGCTGGTATCACCAAAGGTGTTTTTCACAAGCTGCTGGGTAATACTGGAGCCGCCCACAGAGGAATCACCGAAGAACATTCTGGCACACGCCTGCAATGTGGTGATCCAGTCAACACCCTGATGCTTATAAAAGCGGTGATCCTCAACAGCGATAGCAGCGTCGATCATCGCCTGAGGAATATCCTCATAGGCCACCCACTGGCGATCCATTTCCGCGTCGATCTGCTGCTGCACCTGGATCTGGCCGTCAGAATCCACATAATATATGGTGGAGTTCAGATCCACCGCAAGATCATCCAGATCTACAACAGCATTGGGCAGGATCTCCTCCTGCAGAAAATCGCCCAGCATACCGGCAAATACAAAGCCGGCAACCGCGACGATCAGCACGACCGTAGCTGCCGCGCCTGCCGCCACCTTAATAATGGCAAACAGCACTCTCCATATTTTATAAACAACATCCAGCGCAACCGGTGGGATCCAGTTTTGCGGGACGACCTTCCTTGTCTGCTTTTTTTCATCCATAATATGACCTCCATCATCACGGCAATGTATGCCGGTGCGGAAATTTAAAATGTAATTTTTCATATGAACATAGCTTCGTTCATATAATTATAGCATACCCCATTCAAAAACGAAAGCCCTATTTTTTTAATAATTCGTGAAATTCTGCAAATACTTTTTTCGCAAGCCGTCTGTGTGACGAATATTGTATAAACTGTCCTCTTGATTTTACGGCACAATCCAGTTAGAATAGTATCAAACAAATATGGGGAGGCTACTATGGAGGATATTTACGGATCTGATTTTATGACCATTGTGGATGAGGACGGCACCGAATACGAGCTGGAGATCCTATCTTCTCTGGAATGGAACGGCAGCACCTATCTTGCTGTGATCCCCGCGGGATTGGATGAGGAAGAAGACGCGGAGGTCAGCATTTTAAAATCTGTGGAAGAAGACGGGGAGAGCATTCTTGCCGCCATTGAGGACGATCAGGAGCTGAAAACTGTCTATGAAATGATCATAGAGCAGCTATACGAGGAAAACGAGGAAGAAGACGACTGATCTTCCCACGAATAAATCGCCCCCTCAAAAGGGCAATGTCATTAAGTTAGTTGTCATTGCGAACCAGTGACCGTGTCACTGGTGTGGCAATCTCTTGTAACAGGTTGTACTTTGAGATTCCCACGCCACTTAAGCGCACTGGCTCGGAATGACAATAAGGCTTAACTTAAGGAAATTGCCTCAAAGAAGGAGGCAAGGCTTCTATCGATAGCACTTTTATATTCGTCTGCCTGCTTGGTGCGTAGTGTGTCCTTTTGGACCCACATCATTTATTCGGGATGTAAGACTTCCCGGCTGGATTGCAGACCTCCCGCCTATGCTTCGACATAGCGCGGACGTTGGGAGCAGCTAAAGTCGGGAGCGACAACCCACCTGCCATTTCGTGCAGGTCATAATCGGATGCATTACGGCTAAAGCGGGTTTTTGGCATAGGGAGCTTCGGCTCCCTATGTTTTTTTATCTTGTAAGTTTCCACATTTTATTTTATAATAAAAGTAGCGAAATATAGGATAAAATGACAAAAGACAGAGAACCGTCTTTTGTGTACAATGCTTTTGGAGGGAGAAGCTATGAAAAGAATTATATGCTTGTTAGTTTGTATGTTTATGATCGCAGCTCTTTGCTCCTGCAAAAACGGGGCGGACAGCTGCCCAACCTACAAGGGGACGGAACTCACGCCGGAGCCCACCCAAGAAACAGAACCGACAGACCCCACTGACCCGACACTGCCTCCCGAACTTCCGACCGAGCCAGGTGATCCAACAGTTCCAACAGGACCGGCAGAGCCTACCGAGCCGCCGACGGAGCCATCCACTGATCCCACTGAGCCACCAACGGAACCGGTAAAACCGACAGAGCCAGAGCCTCCCGCATCGGTTACACTGGAGTATTCGCAAAAGACATACACGGTAAACGATCCGGAAAACACAAAGGGTCTGTCGACCAAATCCAACGGTTTTTCCTACGGCGTGGCGAAAAACGGTGTTGCCCACGATCAGTCGATCATCAACCAGCGAACCTTTGACGGGTATGCCAATGTTGAGGCACTGGCGCTGGACACCGAGACCCAGGAAAAAGTAATGTACCTGACCTTTGACAACGGGTACGAATATGAAAACCTGACGGCAGACATTTTAGATACGCTGAAAGAGAAAGATGTAAAGGCCGCATTTTTTGTAACCTTAAGCTACGCAAAGCAAAATCCCGAGCTTGTCCGGCGGATGATCGACGAGGGGCATATTGTAGGAAACCACAGCGCCACCCATCCCTCTTTCCCGAAGATCAGCCGAACCGAGATGGCAAAGGAAATCGCTGAACTGGATAATTACCTTGTGGAGAATTTCTCCTACTCCAGTCCCTATTTCCGATTCCCTTCGGGTGAGTACTCGGAGTGCGC